>JADJXA010000002.1:341276-682552 GCA_016716065.1 Candidatus Leptovillus gracilis
AAGACCAATTTTTTGCCATCTACCTGGCCGGCAGCGGCGACGAACGCCGCCTGGGAGAGCTGCTGGAACCCAACCTCGGCGACAACTATTATTGGCAACTACGGCCGTCTGACCTGACCGGCCTGGGCGCTGACCTCACCTGGCAAATTCGGCTGGAATCTACGCTGCTGCCCGCGCCCCAGCTAACCAGTGGAACGCGGACGATTCGGTTGCTTGGCGGGAATTGAGCTATTGGCAATTGGTTATCGGCTTGATGTTACGGCCGTACATGCCCATCGCCATACCCGATCCATTGATATGTTGTTAGCTCTTCCAGCCCCATGGGGCCGCGAGCGTGCAGCTTTTGCGTGCTGACGGCGACTTCCGCGCCCAGGCCAAACTGCCCCCCATCGTTAAAGCGCGTGCTGGCGTTCACAAAAATCGCCGCCGAACTCAGCGCCGCCACAAAGCGGTTGGCGATGGTCCAATCGTTGGTGAGAATGCTCTCGGTGTGTTCGGTGGTGTGCGTCTGGATGAAGGCGATGGCTTCCTCTACGTCGGCCACCACATGCACCCCCAGAATCAGCGCCAGCCATTCCTGGTCGAAATCGTCCGGCCCAGCCAGAACGACCCGCGCTTCATGATCGCCGCGCGCCAGGATGTTGTAGGCGTCAGCCGTGGCCCGCAGCTCCACGCCGCTTTGCGCCAGGCGCGCTGCCAGCGGCGGCAGCAGAGTCTCCGCCACCGCCGGATGAACCAGCAGCGTATCCAGGGCGTTGCATACACTGGGGCGCTGCACTTTGCTGTTTTCGATGATGTCTATGGCGCGGGTCAGGTCGGCGCTGGCGTCCACGTACAAGTGGCAAATGCCGATGCCGCCGGTGATGACCGGGATAGTGCTTTGCTCTTTGCACAGCTGGTGCAGGCCCGCCCCACCACGCGGGATGATCATGTCTACGTATTGGTCCAGCTTTAGCAGTTCGGCGACCAGAGCGCGGTCTGGATTGGCGATGTACTGCACCGCGCTTGTGGGCAGCCCTGCTTTTTCCAGCGTGGTTTGGATGACGTTGACCAGGGCCAGATTGCTGCGTAGTGTTTCGCTGCCGCCGCGCAAAATGGCGGCGTTGCCGGTCTTTAGACTGAGGGCGGCGATGTCTATGGTGACGTTGGGTCGGGCTTCGTAAATGACGCCCAACACGCCAATGGGGATGCGGCGGCGTACCAGGCGCATCCCGTTAGGCAGCATCCGGCTTTCGATGTCTGCGCCGACGGGGTCTGGCAGGGCGGCCACGTTGCGCGTATCGGCGGCCAGGGCAGCGACGCGCGTCTCGGTGAGCAGCAGGCGGTCTAACAGGGCGTCGGACAGTCCGCGGGCACGGCCGTCGGCAATGTCTAACTCGTTCTGGGCCAGGATAACGGCCGTTTGCGCCTCAATTTCGTCGGCAATTGCGCGCAGTGCGTCATTTTTACGCGCTGTCGGCAGCGTCGCCAGCACCCGGCTGGCCGCTTTTGCTGCTTTTCCCACAGCCATCAAGTCGGTCATGGTTCCTCCATCGGGATCTCGCTTCACACCAGTATCAAATCGTTGCGATGAACGGCGACGGGGCCGTAGGTGTAGCCCAAACGCGCTTCGATCTCTTGGGATTGGCAGCCGCAAATGCGGGCCAGATCGCTGCTGGCATAACGGCTGATGCCGCGAGCCAGTTCTTGCCCAACGGCCGTCTGGATGCTCACGGTGTCGGCGCGTTCAAAGTGGCCTTGTACCTGGATGATGCCGGCGGGGAGGAGGGAACGGCCGTTGCCCACCAACGCCCGCGCCGCCCCATCGTCAATCACTAAAACGCCGGCCGGTTTTGGCCCGGCAAAAATCCAGCGTTTGCGATTCTCCAGGGGCGTTTCCAGCGCCGGGAAGCGAGTGCCTACCCGCTCGCCCTCGGCGACGCGCAAAATCACGTCTGGGACGGCGCCGGCGGCGATGACCACATCAGTTCCGGCGCGTCGGGCCACATCGGCGGCCTGAAGTTTGGTCGCCATGCCGCCTGTGCCCAGCGTTGTGCCGCTGCCGCTGGCGAGTTTGCGCAGCGTCTCATCAATGGTGCGCACTTCGGGAATCAATTCGGCGTCGGGATTGGTGCGCGGGTCGGCGGTGAACAGGCCAGGCTGGTCGGTGAGCAGGACCAACAAATCCGCCTCGGCTAAAATCGCCACCAACGCCGACAGATTATCGTTGTCTCCCACGCGGATTTCTTCGGTGGCCACGGCGTCGTTTTCATTGATGATCGGCACGACGCGGTAAGACAACAGCGCCTGAAGGGTGTCGCGGGCATTGAGGAAGCGGCGGCGGTTTTCTGTGTCGGCGCGGGTAAGCAGCATCTGGCCGACGTGGATGCCGTAAATTTCAAAAAAGCGCTCCCAGTTCCACATCAGCCAGCTCTGACCAACGGCGGCCAATAACTGCTTGCTGGCCAGGGTGGGTGGTAAATCGGGGAAATCCAGCCGTTGTCGGCCGGCGGCCACTGCCCCGGAGGAGCAGATGATGATGTCTTTGCCCTGGGCTTGCAGCGCGGCGCACTGCCGCGCCAGGTCTACCATGTGGGGCCAATCCAGGCGCGGTGCGCCACCGGTCAGCACGCTGGTTCCGAGTTTGATGACAATACGTTGGTACATATGGCGACAAAACGGGTTGGTATCTGTATTCGGTAATCTGTAATCTGTATTCCGTAATCCGTATTCCGTAATCCGTAGGGTGCTGCCTCTGGTAAATGTCACCGGGAAACCGCATACGGACTGCGGCCTACAGCTACTAGGGATTTTGGACTGTGGTCAGCAAATCAATTCATGGATAGTCAATTCACAGGCGATGAATTACAGGTTGAGGGGAGTGGATTGCGTATTGCGCGCGCGCGGGAAATAGAAAAACACGACCCCTACCAGGATGGTGAGGGCGGCGGCAATAATGAGCCAGGCGCTTTCTTCGCTCTCCTGCGCGGCAGGTGTGGCGGCGGCGTTGGTGCTGTCGTTTGCCAGAGTGGCCGGATCGGTCTGCGGCGTCAGCGCGTCGCTTTCCAGCGAAGTCAGGGACACGGCCGTATCCTCTATGATGGCGCTTTCGGTGATTGTCTGGCTGGCGGTGGGGGATGGGTTGGGTACGGCCGTTGCCGCTGCGCCAGGCAGTTTGGTAATCACACCAGGTACCGATGGGGAAACGGCCGTTCTGGTTTCTTGTGCCGGTAGACCGGTTCCAAACATGATCGCCCAATAGAGGCGGCCGCTGTCGGCGGCAACCGCCATGCCAACCCCAAATTCATGGTAATCTGTGCTTAACAGCAGCCCTTCATGCAGTTGGTTTTCTGTCCACCAGGCCCAGGCCGCGTTACTGCCGCCAAATCCGCCATAAATAATCTCGGTGACGTGGTCGGCATACCCGGTCTGGAGAGCGCGCTGCGATGGGTTGGCCCCATTGCCATCGTAATGACTGGTAAAATCGGTAGCGGCCATGTGGTCGGCTACCTGCTGCGCTGCCAGACTGAGCGCCTGATTGGTCGCGTAAGGGAACAACCCGGCCGCCTGCCGATGCGCATTCACTCGGTCGGCCATGCCAACGGCCGTGTCCGCCTCGGCTGTTTGTTGCCTGGCAAGTTGGTTGTCTAAAGCAGATGTTTGTTTTGCCGTCCCCCATATGAGTATAAACAAAACAAACAACAAAATCCCACTATTTTGTTTCATAGACAGGAGTGTAACACAAATATGAGTCGGTGACAGGGTGACGGGATGGCGGGGCGCAAACATGTCATCACTGTTCAGGCTCGACAGGTTTCTGGCAAAAGGCTTACCCAGTTATGACGTTCTAAGCTTAGATTGGGCCAATCTCCAAGATTGGTGCAATCTGGGACCATCGTCACCACGCTGATCTGCCACAGGTGGTAATTTTGCGCGGGAACGCGACCAAACGCCAATGACTGCGTATAGCTGGGCAGAATAATACGGCCGTTACCCTATTTCGCGGCCTGAAGAGGTGCAAGGTGGAAAAGAAAAGCTCAATCGTTGGTGGTGTTATCCTTATCTTTGCGGGTGTCCTTTTTCTGTTGGTGCAGTTTTTCCCCGGTTTGGTTAATTGGTTCGACATGAGCCAACAGTGGCCTTTGATCATCATTTTTGTTGGCGGGCTGTTTTTGTTGGGGGCGCTCTTGGGCACGCCACCACTGGCTGTACCGGCGACGATCATTGGCGGCACAGGTCTCATCTTGTATTACCAGAATATATCTGGAAATTGGGGCAGTTGGTCTTTCCTCTGGACCTTGTATCCTGGGTTGGCCGGGTTGGGCGTTCTATTGATGCACACGTTGAGCGGTAAATTCAGGCAAGGGTTGCGCGAAGGGGGGCCGCCGCTGGTTGTCAGCGGGGTGCTGTTTGTCATTTTTGCCGCTTCCTTTAACGGCCTGGGTCGGTTGGGCCAGTTCTGGCCTTTGTTGATTATTGCCGTTGGTCTGTGGCTGTTGTGGAAGAACCGCGGCGCGAGTTCGCCAGGTAAAAAATGAAGCCGGGCAGCGCGGCGCAACCTTTTGCAACAGGCGTCGTAATAGTGGTTGTATTTAGTGGATAAACAAACTTGTGGAGGTTTGAACGATGAAAGAAAAACGATTAACCCGTAAACGTCACGGCCGTATGCTTTTTGGCGTCTCCGGTGGTCTGGCTGAATATATGAACATCGATCCGGTGATTGTGCGCCTGGCGTTTGTCTTGATGACGCTTCTGCACGGTTGGGGTTTGCTGATTTATGCCGTCCTGGCCATTGTGATGCCGGAAGAAGGCGACGTGGTAGCGAAAGTCCATCCGTTCGACGAAGAAGAAATCGTAATCAAAGACGCTTCTTGATGGGTCACACTGTTCAGCTCACTGAACACTGAACACTGACCCACCACTTAACCCGCTGTCACCTCTGGCACTGGCAGGCCGATGGTTTGCCACAATCTCCTGACGCCAGAGCAACAGAAACGGCCGTTCCCCAGGGAACGGCCGTTTTTTTGTGTCGGCCTCTCCTGTTTTGAGTATAATCCCCGACATGGCTTCTTTATACCAAAAACTACGTACCCTCTTCCGCGCCTCTTTGCACGAGGCCGCCGACAAAGCATTGCAAAAAAGCGACCTGGCCGTTTACGATGAATACATTCGCCAGGCCGAACGCGAGGTGGACGAGTTCAAACGCTCCATCACGCCGATGTTCGCCCAGGTAAAAACCACCCGGCGGCGGCGCGAAGCTCTGGCCGACAAAGCGGCGGCCCTGGACCTGATGGTAGACCAGTTTCTAAAAACCGGTAAACGGACCGAAGCCATGGTCACCCAAAAGCAGTTTAGCTCCATCATGGACATGATCCGCACCTACGACAGTTCGCTGGTCAAACAGGTGACGGCCGCCGAAACCCTGAAAGACGTAGAAGTCAAACTGGAAGGTCGCCTGGCCATCGCCAAACAAGAACGCGAGGAGTTGGCCTACCTGCTCCAACTTGCCAAATCCAAAGAACTATCCACCAAAGCAATGCAATCGCTGGATAACCTCATCAACGAAAACGATTTTGAAGTGTCGCGGGCGGCGGAAAACATCCGCCGCCGCCTGGACCACGCCGACGCCGCCTGGGAAGTGCAGGCCAGCAGCCTGGACCAGCAGCTAGACGACGCCATGCAAAGCCTGGAAGTGGAAGCTGAATTGGCCGCCCGCATGGAACGCCTGGGACTTTAATGAAAACCGCCCTTGTCCACGACTGGATGAACCAAATTGGCGGGGCGGAAGACGTCCTGGAAGCGCTGGTGGAGCTGTATCCGCACTGCCCTATTTACACGTCGCTCTACCGACCTAAGAAAATGCCGGCGCATTGGCGTGGATGGGACATCCGCACCAGTTTCATAGACCGGCTGCCCTTTGCCCGCCAAAACCAACAGATTTATTTTCCCCTTTACCCCTTTGCCTTTGAGCAGTTCGATTTTCGAGAGTACGAACTGGTTATCAGCAACAAAAGCGGCTTTGCCCATGGCATCCTCACCGGGCCGGAAACGCTGCACATCTGCTACTGCCTGACGCCAACCCGCTATGTCTGGCGCTATCACCAATACGCCGAGCAGGAACACCTGGGGCCAATCACGCGCAGCCTGCTGACGCCCTTTCCTGACCAATCTGCGCATGTGGGACCGGCTGGCGGCCGACCGGGTAGATTATTTCATCGCCATATCAGAAGAGGTCCGTCGGCGAATCGGCAAGGTTTATCATCGTGATTCGGTTATCATCCATCCGCCGGTAGACGTTCACCGCTTTGAACCGGCGAGCCGTGTGGCGGATTATTATTTGTTTGTGGGGCGATTGGTCCCTTACCGGCGGTTGGATTTGTTAATCGAGGCGTTTAACCGGTTGGCACGGCCGTTACTCATCGCCGGTACAGGTCGGGACCGGGAACGGTTGGAAACATTGGCCGGGCCAACCATCACCTTTCTTGGCTACGTGCCCGACGAGGATTTGCCCGATCTATTCGCCCGCTGCCGCGCCTTCGTCTTTCCCGGCGAAGAAGATTTTGGCATCGCGCCGATTCAGGCGATGGCTGCCGGTCGGCCGGTGATCGCCTACGCTGGCGGCGGTTCGTTGGAGACGGTGCGCCACGGGCAGACTGGCTGGTTGTTTACGGAACAGTCGGCGGCGGCCATCATAACGGCCGTTGAAGCGATGGATGGGGTGGTGGTAGACGGCCGTTTCATCCGCCAGCACGCCCAACAATACGACAGCGCCGTCTTCAAACAAAAAATACAGACCTTTGTGGAGCAAAAAATGGTTGAACACCAACAGCCTAAACGAGACGCGCTCCAGGTGAAAGGAAGCTAATCTGTGGAATTAAAACAGTATTGGGCCGTGCTAAAACGCCGCGGTTGGCTCATTCTCATCCCGGCGATGATTGTGACCGGCGTGGGAATGCTCACCTACCGGCCGCCTGCGCCGGTGTATAACGTCGGCGTGCGCTTTCTGGTGGCCCAGGAACCGGGCGAAGGCGCTGCCACCGCCGACGAGCAGCGCTATTACAACTGGCTGGCGTCGGAATACATCGTCAATGGGCTGACAGATTGGGTGCGCGGCGGCAAATTTGCCGCAACAGTCAGCGCCGCGCTGGCCGAGACAGGGCTAGACGTGCCGCCAGCGGCCATTCAAGGTGGTCTGGCCGCCGACAATACCCGCAGTATGCTGCTGCTGTCGCTGACACATGGCGATGGCCCAGCGCTGGCAGCGATGATGGAGGCGGCCATCACGGTGTTAACCGAGCAAAACGCCGCCGCCCTGCCGCAGTTGGGCGGGGAAACGGCCGTTCTCATTCAGCTAGACCCCATTCAAGTCAACCAGATTCCGGCCGGCATTCGCAGCCAGCTAGATTGGCCCCTGCGGGCGGCCATAGCCCTGGCCGCCGGCCTGGGGTTGGCTTTGCTGATGGAGTATATGGACCCGACCGTGCGCGATAAACGGGAAATCGAGAGCCTCGGCCTGCCGGTGCTGGGCGAAATCCCCCAAAAGTAGCAGAGGAGATGTCTTGTGGAATTACGTGATTATGTGCGCATCTTACGCCAGCGAGGCTGGCTGATTGTGGTGATGGCGGTGTTAACGGCCGTTGCCGCCTTCGGCTTCAGCAAAATGCAAACCGAACTGTTTGAATCCAATGTCAAAATGCTCGTCCAGCCCTCGCGTACCGACTTTGGGCAGGCGCAGGCGGCCAAAGAACTGCTGCGCAGCTACGAGCAGTGGCTCTACAGTCGCTACCGTGCCCAGGGCGTCATCAATGAACTGCAACTAGACATGACGGCCAGCGCCCTGCTCGGCGATATGAAGGTCGCCTCCGACAATTCCAGCTATGTCATCCAGATGACTGTGGAAAACAGCGACCCCAACCTGGCGAACGACATCGCCACCGCCTGGGGCAACCTGCTCATCCAATGGGTCAACGCCAACAACGACAAATTACAAAAAGAAGACCGCATCACTGTCGAATTTTTAGATGACCCGCAAGCCAGCCTTTCGCGGCCCAATACCAAAATCAATACGGCCGCCGGTTTTGTGTTCGGCGCGCTCGTCGGCGTCATTGTTGTATTTGCCCTGGAGTGGATTGAGTCGGGCGTCATGCGCCGCACCGAAGACGTCGAGCGTTACCTGGACATCCCGGTCATCGGCAGCATCCCAGATTTGTAAGCCAGAGTTATCAACTATCAACTATCAACTAACAACTATCAACTAACTACCAACAAGCGTGAACTATGAATCTAATAACATTAACCGATCCCCGTTCGCCAGTAAGTGAAGCGTACCGGACGCTGCGAACGAATTTGTCGTTTTACAGCCTGGATAACCCCCTGCGCAGTTTGGTGGTCACGTCGCCGGCTTCGGGCGAAGAAAAGAGCGTGACGGTGGCAAATCTGGCCGTGACGATGGCCCAGAGCGGCCGCCGCACGGTGTTGGTGGATTGTGATCTACGACGGCCGTCGCTGCATACCTTCTTCGGCCTCAACAACGACACCGGCCTGACCAGCATGATCCTCAATGAGGACGCCAAACCGCCGCTGCAAGCCACCAGCGTCGAAAACCTCTGGCTGCTGGCTTCCGGTCCCAAACCGCCAAACCCGGCCGATTTGCTCGGTTCGCGCAAAATAGACCAGCTCATCGCCGCGCTTACCAAAGAGTATGACGTGGTGTTGTTCGACGCGCCGCCGGTGATTGCTGTGACCGACGCGGCCGTTTTAGGTGCGAAGGTTGACGGCGTGCTGCTGGTCATCAGCGCCGGTAAATCGCGTCGCGACCACGCCGAGCGGGCCAAAGAGATGCTGGAAAAAGCCAAAGTACGCATCATTGGCGTTGCCCTGACCAATGCACCCAAAGAC
This sequence comes from Candidatus Leptovillus gracilis, assembly GCA_016716065.1. Lineage (NCBI taxonomy): Bacteria > Bacillati > Chloroflexota > Ardenticatenia > Promineifilales (SeqCode) > Promineifilaceae (SeqCode) > Candidatus Leptovillus > Candidatus Leptovillus gracilis. The sequence continues at coordinate 350,154 of JADJXA010000002.1, forward strand.
AGCGGCATAGATGGCTACTACGGCTAGTATCGTCAGTCGCCTGGCATTACAAATGACGCCTGACGCCTGAGTTTCCGCCTATGCTTGCTCCCCTAACCCACAATACCCCGCCAGCCAAAGTGAGCCACAAGGAATGGGGATTGGCGCTGCTGGTGGGGTTGTTGTTGGTGGGCCTGACGGCCGTTCCCTACCTCCTTGCCACAACCACAGCCCAACCCGGAACCGTCTTCACCGGCACGCTGATGAATCCCGAAGACAGCCAGACCTACTTCGCCAAAATGCTGCAAGGGTACGACGGCCGTTGGCTTTACACCATCGTCTTCACCGCCGAACCCCACGAACCAGCCTTTTTGGGCGGCTTTTACCTGTTCCTGGGGCATCTGGCGCGCTGGATGGGGTTGACGTTGACGGCCGTCTGGCATCTGGCGCGGGCCGTGTCTGTGCTGCTGCTGGCGCTGGCTGTATACGGCTTCGTGGCCTATTTCGTCGCCGACCGGCGCGTGCGGCTGACGGCATTTCTGACGGCCGTTTTTGGCGCCGGGCTGGGCTGGCTGCTCTTTTTGCTCAACCAACCTTACTGGCTGGATACCTTCCCGGTGGATTTCAAAATGCCAGAAGCCCATCTCTTTTTTACCAGCCTCACCTTCCCCCATATCATCCTCAGCACCGCCCTGCTGTTGGCGAGTTTCTGGGCGCTACTCCAGGCCCTTGCCCACCAAGACAGACGGCGCGGCTGGCTCTTCGCCATCCTGGCCTCGCTTATTAATCTCAGCCTGAGCATCCTGCACCCACTGCTGGTGTATCTGATTGTGCTGACGGGCAGTTTGTACTGGCTGTTTCTGACCATCCGCGCGCGGCGCATTCTCTGGCGTGAAGGCTTTTTACTGGTGGTCGCCCTGGTTTTGCCCGGATTGTTGAATCTGTATTATGGCTACAGCCTGCTGACCAACGAGGTGCTGCGCGGCTGGGACGCTCAACGCGAAACCACTGTCTCGCCACCCTGGCCCCATTGGCTGATGGCCTATGGGCCGCTGCTGCTGTTTGGTGGCATCCATGTTTACCATCAATGGCGCGCCGGCGAAAAGATGTCGGCGCGCTGGCTGTTTTTGTGGACCTGGGTGCTGGCGGCGGCGCTGCTGGTTTATGCCCCGCTCAGTTCACAGCGCCGCTTTGTGCAGGGCGTGCATGTGCCGCTTTCAATTTTGGCGGCGGCCGGGTTTGTAGAGGTGATCCTTCCCTGGTTGTGGCAAACACGGCCGTTCCGCGCCATCCTCACCCACGACCGTTATTCTGAACTGGGGCTGACGCGCTTTTTTATCGCCCTGTTCTTGTTGGGTATCAGCCTGTCTAACTTATATGTTTACGCCAGTGTTTCTGTTTCGGCGGTGATTCAGCAGCCGGATCTGCTGTTCCGGCCGGTGGACGAGGTAACGGCCGTGCAGTGGCTGCGTGAACATGGCCGGCGCACGGCCGTTGTCCTGGCCGATTACCAGAGCGGCAACTATGTGGCCGCCCACGCCGGCAACCAGGTGGTGTTGGGGCATTGGGCGGAGACCATTGATTATGAGGGCAAGACGGCCGTTGTCGCCCAATTCTACAACGCCGACACACCCGATTCATGGCGGCGCGAACTGCTGCAAAATGAGGCGATAGGCTACGTCTGGCATGGCCCCCGCGAGCAGGCGCTGGGGACCTTCGATCCCCAGAACGCCGACTACCTGCACCCGATTCACACCCAGGGAGCCATCACCATCTACCAGGTTGACAAGTAGCCGTGAACACTCCACAATTGCCACCAAACAAGCGCGTCACTGTCAGCTTTATAGAAAGCTAATCAGCGTATAGTCCCAAAGAACGCAAGTTCGGGCAGCGCTCGTTGTTTCTTTGTAACTTCGTTCCTTTGTTTCTTTGTAATTCATTCTTCTCGAAGGAGCTAACATGAAAGGTTTGATTCTCAGCGGCGGCAAAGGCTCTCGCTTGTATCCATTAACATTTTCCAATGCCAAACAACTGATCCCCGTCGCCAATAAACCGGTTTTGTTCCGAGTGATTGAAACCATCCGCGATGCGGGCATCACGGATATCGGCATCGTTGTCGGTGACACCGCCCCTAAAATCATCGAGGCGGTGGGGCGTGGTGGCCGGTGGGGTGTGAATATCTCCTATATTGAACAAAGCCAGCCGTTGGGCCTGGCTCATGCCGTCAAAATCTCCCAGGATTTTCTGGGCGACGACCGCTTTGTGATGTTTTTAGGCGACAACGTGATTGAGGGCGGCATCAGCCCGTTGATTGCGCAGTTTGCCAGCAGCCAATGGAACAGCCAGATCGTCCTGACGCGCATCGAACACCCGGAACAATACGGCGTCGCCGAACTGGGTGAGGGTGGCCAGATCGTCCGCCTGGTCGAAAAACCCAAAAATCCCCCCAGTGATCTGGCCCTGGTTGGCATTTACATGTTCGACCACCACATCTTCCAGGCAGTAAACGCCATTTCGCCCTCCTGGCGCGGCGAGTTGGAGATCACCGACGCCATTCAATGGCTGGTGGACAACCAATTCGTGGTGCATCCCTACATCCACCGCGGCTGGTGGATTGATACCGGCGCGCCCGGCGACATGCTGGAAGCCAATGACCTGGTATTGGAAGAGATTACTTACGAGATTGAAGGCTACGTGGATCGGGACAGCCAGGTGGGGCGGCGCGTGACAATTCAGCGCGGCGCGGAGATCATTAACAGCGTGGTGCGTGGTCCATCCATCATCGGCGAAAATACGCGCATCGTTAACAGCTATGTTGGCCCCTTTACCAGCATCGGCCACGACTGCCAGGTTGAAAACAGCGAGATCGAACATTCGATGGTTCTGGACAACAGCCAGATTAAAGATATTGGCACACGCATCCAGGAGAGCCTGATCGGTCGCAACGTCATCATCAGCCGCTCGCCGATCAAACCCAAAGCGCTTAAACTAACCGTCGCCGACCACAGCCAGATCGGTATCTTGTAGAGCGTTTGCCCTTAATTTGCAGGAAAAGTTCAACTTCTTCGGCGAAGTTGAACTTTTGGACGGGTAAGTTAGACCAACTCAGGAGATTTCTCATGGCCGACTTCACGCCATTTGCGGAACGGATGCAGGCTGCGCGCCAGCCCAGGGTGTTTATTGAGGCTTTTGCCGATTATTACGCACAGTTGGCCGAGGGCCATACCGGGCTGATTGCCGAGGCGGACATTGAACCGGTGAAGAAGCTGCCGGACTTAGAGAGTTTTCCGGCGAAGCAGGCTTTGTTGGGCAAGCGGGCGTTGGCGAAAACGGCCGTTATCAAACTCAACGGTGGCTTAGGAACCAGCATGGGGCTGGAACAGGCCAAATCTTTGCTGCCCGTCAAAAACGACCTCACCTTCCTGGACATCATCGCCCGCCAATCTATCAAATCCAACGTCCCGTTGACCCTGATGAACAGCTTTGCCACCGAAAGCGATTCCCTACGGGCGCTGCAATTCTACAATGATCTGAATCGGCGTACGCTCCCCCTCAGTTTTTTGCAGCACAAACAGCCCAAAATTGTGCAAGCCGACCTCTCCCCGGCAAGCTGGCCGCAAGACCCTGGTCTGGAATGGTGTCCACCGGGACACGGCGACATTTACACGGCCCTGGTCACGCGCGGCGCGCTCAGCGCCCTGCTGTCGCAGAACATGGAATATGCCTTCGTCTCCAACGCCGATAACCTGGGCGCGGTGATAGATCTGAGCATCCTGGGCTATATGGTTGAAAACAACATCCCCTTCCTGATGGAAGTAGCCGACCGCACCGAGATGGACAAAAAAGGCGGCCACCTGGCCCAGCGCGCCGACGGCCAGCTTTTGCTGCGCGAATCGGCGCAGTGCCCGCCGGAGGACAAAGCAGCCTTTCAAGACATCGGCCGTCATCGCTACTTCAACACCAACAATTTGTGGATACACCTGCCGTCGCTGCGCCAACTGATGTTAACGCGCAGTAACAAATTAGGCCTGCCCATGATCCGTAACAGCAAGACTGTAGACCCCCGCGACCCTGATTCTACGCCGGTTTTCCAACTGGAAACAGCCATGGGGTCGGCCATTGCTGTCTTTTCCAACTCCCAGGCGGTGCGCGTGCCGCGCTCGCGCTTTGCGCCGGTCAAAAAAACCGATGATCTGCTGGCGGTGCGCTCCGACGCCTACAGCCTGACCGGTGATTTCCACGTAATTCCCAACCCGGATCGGATTTACCCAAATGTTTTGGTCGAGTTGGACCCGGCGCATTACCAGTTTATCAATGACCTGAACGAGCGGTTCCATTTTGGACCGCCCTCGCTGGTGAATGCGCGCAGCTTTGTGGTGCAGGGAGATTTTCGTTTTGGCAAGGATGTGGTGTGCAAGGGGGATGTGCGGCTGATCAATGAATCGGGGCAGCGCAAGTTTATTGCCGATAACACGGTGTTGGAGGGCGAAATTCGGTTTTAGTATACTTCACGAGCTAACTGGCGGAGTCTTTGGTCATCCGGCTGCGGAGCGAAGTCTCGTCAGAATGACATCTTTTTTGCCAGCGTTGTCTGGCAAAAGATGTAGTTCCTGACTAATACAGAAAGTTTACTTTTTACGGCCGTCTGAACGAAACAGATTCAGCCACGCTTCCACTTCGTCGGCTTCCAGCCTGTCTTCGCTGTCGTCTTTGACGACACGTAGGCGGGCTGGTTTTTTAGGGGCGTCTGGTTGGGCTGCCGGGGGTGGTGGCGCCGTGGTTGGTTTGGGTCTGGCTTTGGGCCGTTCTGGGACCGGGCCAAATAGATCCAGCCATTCCTGGACTTCGGCCTCGCTGACTCTGGGATCGGTGGGCTTGGGCGGGGATACGGCCGTTCCCTTTTCCGGCTCTTTTTCCGCTAACGGTTCCTTAGGCGCAGTAACCGGCGCAAAGCCCATCCGCGCAATAAACTGCTCCGACTGCAAAAAACGAATGCGCTGCATTTGGGCGGCGCGGATAATTTCCCGGTCGCTGGTCACCAGGCTATAGCCCCCCAAATTTTTGAGCGTTTTTAAATGGCCGATGATCAGGAATCGGCCGTCTGGCCGGAAGGGGCAAAAATCACTTTCAGGCCGCGGCTGGACAGTCGATTGACGTGCCCGCCGGGCACACCGCCATCAAAAAACAGTGTCACCTGGCGCTGTTTGCTTTCGGCGACCCAGCTTTTCAGGCGCATGACCAGACGTACCTCATCGTTGGGGTCTTCTAAGGAAATATCCGGCATTTTGCCGATGAGGTTGTGGCCGTCAATGATGTAGTGCATAGGTGGTTAGCCGTGACCAGTATTTAGTGACCAGTGTTCAGTCGGTGTTACCTCTGGAAAACGCGCACTGAACACTGAACACTGAATACTGAATACTGAACACTGAATACTGAATACTGAATACCGGATACAGCTACTAGCTAGAACGGATAAGCAGCAAAGGCTGCTGCGCGCGTTGCAGCACGCCGGTGGCCGTGCTGCCAAAAATAACGCGAGACAACCCGCTGCGGCCGTGGCTGGCCATCGCAATCAGCTCCACGTTTTCTTCCTCAGCGACCTCGATAATCGTCTCTGCAACCACGCCGCGTTCGCTGCGGCTGCGAGCAGTGATGCCCAGCTCTTGCAGTTGGGCGCATTTCTGCGCCAGATAGGTTTCCGCGTCAGCCATCTGGCGGGCGACCAGGTGTTCAGACTCGAACGAGGTCAGTGGGTCGTAGGGGCTGATCAGAACGATCTCGCGCTCAACCACTTGCAGCAATATGACCGACGCCTGATTGCACAGCGCCATCTCGGTCACATGCGGCAAAATGGCTTCGGCGCGTTCCGAACCATCCAGTGGGACCAAAATTTTTTTATACATATTTGACTCCCGTGAACCAGTAATTAACCCGAACGATGAATACCCCCATCAATATCGCTTATTCTTTTCCTTTTTACTGCGTTTACGCGCCTGTTTCATGAGCAGTTCGTGGAAGTTGCGTTCTGGCTCGTCGGGGGCGGGGTGGCGCAGGGTGTAACGGCCGTCGGCGTGCAAATCCCAGGCCAGGTAGTTGTCGCTCAGGGCCATTTCCAGCAGGGCGACTAGACGCTGCTGCAAGGCTGGCTCCTCTATGGGCGTGATCAGTTCCACCCGGTCATTGAGGTTGCGCGCCCGCCAGTCGGCGCTGCCGACATACAGGCGCGGCGCGCCATTGTTGTGGAAGTAGAAGACGCGGTCATGCTCCAAAAAGCGACCCAAAATGCTGATAACACGAATGTTTTCGCTGTAACCCGGCAGACCGGGGCGCAGCTGGCAGTGCCCACGCAAGATGAGGTCTATTTGCACGCCGGCCTGCGCCGCCGCGTACAACTCGCGGATCATCTTCACGTCGTCCAGGGCATTCATTTTGGCGATGATACGGCCGTTGCCAAACCGCGCCACATTGTCAATCTCCTGCTGAATCAGGTCCGTAAACGCCTGACGCATGTAGCGGGGAGCCAGCAACAGCCGCTCATACTGCTGGCCCGGCGCATACCCCGTGAGAAAATGGAACAGGTTCACCATGTCCCGCCCGATGGCCGGGTCACACGTCAGCAGGCCCAAATCGGTGTAAAGCCGCGCCGTTTTAGGATGGTAGTTGCCCGTGCCAATGTGCGAATAGATGCGCAGCCCGTCCTGCTCCTGGCGCACCACCAGCGTGGCTTTGGTATGGGTTTTCAGTCCAACCAGGCCATAGGTCACATGCACGCCGGTGGTTTCCAACTGCTGCGCCCATTCGATGTTGTTGGCCTCGTCGAAACGGGCTTTCACTTCCACCAGCACGGCCACTTGTTTGCCGTTTTCGGCCGCCCGTTTCAGGGCGGCCACAATGGGCGATTCATCCGATGTGCGGTAAAGGGTTAGTTTGATGGCTAACACCTGGGGATCAACGGCCGCTTCTTCCACCAGACGCTGCACGCTGGCGGTGAATGACTCGTAAGGGTGGTGGACCAGCAAATCCCCCTTGCGAATGATGGCGAAGATGTCTTTGCTGTTCTTGGATTCGTTTTCGCGTAGCAAACGGGATGGCGTAACAGGTTCCCACGGTTCATCGCGGAATGCAGGTTTGTTGATGGCGGCGATGGCAAAGCAATCTGTCAGGTTGATCAGGCCATTGACCTCGTACACGTCTTCGTTTTGTAGATTCAGTTCACGGATGAGCAGACGGCGGTTGTAATCGGGCATGTCGTGGTCTACTTCCAACCGCACCACAGAGGCAAAGCGCCGCTGTCGCAGTTCAGCCGAAATCATTTTCAGCAAATCATCAGCCTCTTCTTCGTCGCGCAGCAGGTCGGCGTTGCGGGTGATGCGGAAGGGGTGGACGTTGACGATCTCCATGCTGGGGAATAAGTCGCCGGCGTGGTGGGCGATCAACTGTTCCACCGGCAGAAAGTATTGGCAGTTGGGTTGGGTGTGGGGTGGATCGGCCGGGACGTGAATCCAGCGTTGGGGGGGTGACTTCAGGCGGGCAAAATGAATGGTGTCTTGTGCTGGATTGCGCAGAATAACGGCCAGCGATAGGCTGAGGTTGGAGATGAAGGGAAAGGGGTGGCCGGGATCAACGGCCAATGGGGTGAGGATGGGGTGGATTTCGGCGTGAAAATAGGCGGCTAGTTTCTCTTTTTGCCGGCCGCTGAGGTCGGCGTAATCCTGGATGACAATGCCGGCTTGCTGGCGCAGGGCGGGTTTTAGGACCTGTTCCCAGGTTTCGGTCATGGTGCGGTGCATGGTGATGATGGCCTGGCGTAGGAGGATGAGTTGTTGGTTGGGGGTACGGCCGTCGGCCGACAACGTCCGTACTCCGGCAGCGTCCAACTGTTTCAGGGCGCCCACCCGTTTTTGGATAAACTCGTCCAGGTTGCTGGCGGTAATCGCCACAAACTTCACCCGTTCCAGCAGTGGGACGCGCTCGTCCAGAGCCAGGTGGAGGACGCGCCAGTTAAAATCTATCCAGCCAAGTTCCTGGTTGAAGTAAAGCGACGGATGTTTCAGGCTGGCGTTTTCTGGTACCTCTTGCGGCCTGACAGCCCAGGGAATGGAGAGGGGTTGTTGGGGCGCTTCTGGGTTGTTGGCAGTGGGCGTGGGTGGCGGAGAGGATACGGCCGTGTCCCCTGCCTGCACCCCTTCCTCTGTTCGTTGCAAATCATGTGTGGTCATAGGTATCTCGTCTGATCCGACTCGTTTTTAGTATGGCAAAAAAGAGGACGCAATGTTAGTGATAAATGTCATGCTTCATGCCCCTGGTTTCTTTGTGTGTTATACTCGCGCCACCTGTACTACTTGAATTGAAGGAGAAACTACCCATGCGGGGTCGTCTTAAAAATGAACGAGAAATCGCCAAAATGCGTGTCTCCGGGCGCATGGTGGCTGAATGTTTTGCATTGCTCCAGGAAAATATCAAACCTGGCGTTAGTTTGCGAGTCCTGGACCAGCTTGCTGAAAATTATATTCACAAACAAGGCGCCGAGCCATTATATAAAGGATATCAGGGCAGCGCCGCTGATCATCCACCCTTTCCGGGCGTTATCTGCGCTTCGGTAAACCATGAAATTTGTCACGGCCTGCCCAACGACCGCTTTCTGAAGGAAGGCGACGTGGTGGGCATTGACATTGGCCTGCGCTACAAGGGGTACTGCGGCGATGCCTGCGTCACTTTTCCGGTAGGTAAAGTAGCGCCGGCAACCGAGCATTTGTTAGCCGTTGGTCAGGAAGCGCTGCGGGTCGGCATTGAAGCGGCTCAGCCGGGCAATTACCTCAACGACATTGGTCAGGCAATCCATGATTATGCCGATTCGCAGCATGTGTCGGTGGTGCGGGAATGGGGCGGGCACGGGCTGGGGCGTGTGCTGCACGAGCCGCTGTCTATCTCCCATGTGCGGCAAGCAACGCGCGGACCTCAGCTTCGTCCGGGAATGACCTTCACCATTGAGCCGATGATTAATGCGGGCACGCATGAATGGGTGCTGCTCAAAGATGGTTGGACGGTGATCACCGCCGATGGGTCGCTGTCGGTGCAGTTTGAACACAGCCTGGCAATTACCCGGCATGGGCCAGAAATTCTGACGCGGCTTTAGTGGGGGTTGGCCGGTTCGGGAATTGTGTCTTGGGTATCGGATACATTCTCTGGGGCTGGTGGCCAGGGGGGAATGTCCATGATTTTGGCGTGGAGGTAGCGGCCGACGACGGCCGTTGACCCCATCACCGGCACAATCATCAACGCCGCCAAAATGCCGGCCAAAGACAACGAAGCAATGATGGCCACAAACACCACGCCAGGGTGGATGTTCATAGATTGTCCCATCACGCGCGGCCGCAGCCAGATATTTTCCAACATTTGCACCAGGCTGAAAATAGCCAGTACCAACAGCATAAACCACAACGGCGAGATAGGTAGAAAAGACGAACCGGCAAAATAGGCCACAATGGCCGCTGCCACCATGACAAATGCCGGGCCAATGGTCAAAATCACGTCAAAAATGGCTGCCAAAACGCCAAATGGCAGCGCTCCTGGCATGCCAACCATAAGCAGCAGCACGCCTGTCATGACGCCAACAATGAAGGAAAGGCGCAGTTGGCCGCGCAGGTAGCGCTGCCATACATCCCGTATTTCCTGGTAGAGGCGGTGCGCGTCACCTGTGTAATCGGCTGGAACCAGACTGATGAGCCAATCGCGCAGCCGGGGCCAATCTTGCAGCAGATAATAGGTGGTAACCAAAATCACTAAAATCCAACCGAGATTGGTGGATGCAGCGCGCAGCCATTCGATCACAATATCTGGGCGGACAAATTCGGCGGATATGGCTGACGCGCTTTCTACCAGAGCTGCCAGGGTAATCTGGTAGCCAAAGAAAGAAATAGGGTTCGAGAGCTGTTCTTCTATCCTGGGGGTTATTTGCTGTATCACATCTTCTAATTCGATGGCCAGATTGCCGATCTGGTTGGGCGCTAACAGGGCCAGAGTGGCCGCAGCGCCGACAATGGCTGCGAAGGCCGTGAGATAAACGATGAGTACCGACCAGGGGCGTTTGACCTTGTTGTAACTGTTGACCAGGGTGACGGCGGGGTTGAGCACATAGGCCAACAGCGCCGAAATTGCCATAGGCGCGATCAGGTTGCTGGCGGCTACTACCAGGGCCACGATGGTAATGAGTACCAATATCAAGACAAGATAACGGGTTGTTTTACTCCAGCTTTTACTCATAGATAGTCTGTGGGTTGTTTCATTTCAGTTAGAGGGACAGTGGATTGGCAGGATTTACAGATTTACTTCTCGACCGGTTTCAGCGGCGAATCCTATAGATCCGTGTTCACCGCCCTCTTTATTTTAACGCCAGAGAAAGGGTTGAACTTCTGGCTTAGCAGTCAACTGCTGACAGTATCTACGTCTTTTGTCAGGCAATGCTGACAAAAGACTTGTCAGAATGACAAGTCTTCGAAGAAGAATGATTCTCTGAGCTTTCCTGTGGCATACGAAAGGAGATTCTTCGCTCTGAAGCCGGATGGTCGAAGACTCCGCTCAGGCTTGTCCTAAGTAATTGTCTAAGAATAACTTCCTGTTTTTTAGATTGGACCAATCTCCAAGATTGGTCCAATCTGGGCTATGTAATTTCACTAAGAGAATACCAATATTACGGCTTTTACTCAAATTGGGTTGCGGCTGAAAAGGGAGGAGATGTGTGGGTTTATTTATCGCAGGGGTTGGTATTGGGGTTTTCGGCGGCGGCGCAGCCGGGGCCGTTTCAGGCATATTTGTTGTCGCAGACGATGCGGAATGGGTGGCGGCGCACGTTGTCGGCGGCGTTTGCCCCGCTGATTAGTGATGGTCCCATCATTTTGCTGGTTTTGTTGGTGTTAACGCGCACGCCGGATTGGTTTTTGAATGGGATGCGGCTGTTGGGTGGTCTGTTTTTGTTGTATCTGGCGTGGGGGGCGTTTCAGGCGTTTCAGGCGGGGCAGGGGGTGGCGGTGACGGGAGACACGGCCGTTTCTCACAGCGTCTTCAAAGCGGCCCTGATGAATGCCCTTAGCCCCAACCCCTACATCTTTTGGGGAACCATTGGCGGTCCCATTCTCATCACCGCCTGGCGGCAGTCGCCGGCCTGGGGGGCGAGCTTTTTGCTGGGGTTCTATGGCACGTTGATCGGCGGATTTATCGCCTTCATCGCGCTGTTTGCCGTGACAAAAAGGCTGGACGACCGCTTGAGCCGGGTATTGAGCGGCGTATCGGCGTTGGCGCTGCTGCTGTTTGGCCTGTACCAATTGTGGTCTGGTGCGTTTGGCCTGGTTGGGAGTTGAAACTAGGCGTTGTTATTCTCCGTTGTGGTGGACGTGCTGTACGTGATTCTTGTCCACCGATTTGACCAGTGAGGCCATGGAATAGATGAGCGAGCCGCCATGTTGGTCCAGGATACGCAGCCGCTCCAGCTCGGCCAGGCGCTCCATGTCGTCTGGGCTAAACTGGCTGACCACCAGGCGTAATTGTTCCAGCGCTTTGACGGCCGTCATTGTTTGCAGTTCGCGCTCGTGGGCTGCTTTTAAGGCATCCTCCACCTCTTGGGGCATAGTAATCGGGCCTATTTTGGTATCTACTGCGCTAATTTCTGGGAAACCAATGCCCTGAACGCGGCGGCTCACTTCCTCCCGCAGTTCTTTCTCCAGGTTTTTGATGGCATCCAGTTGGTACAGCTCGGCCACGCTTTTCTGCTCGACGATGTAGCGCAAGGAATGGACAACCCGGCCGCTGATCATGTTGCCAGAAAATTGGGGCAGCCCACGCGCCAACTTAAACTCCAGCCCTGGCCGGATGAGGACGGGGTCCATCAGATAGCCAAGGGACCAGTCAATGCGCAGTGGGATGCCTTCTTTGGTGCGCAGGCCGTCGGTATGCCCTTTGGCTGTTTGCGGCCGTTTGCTGATATGGTCCTGGACCTTTTCCTGGAGTGGATTGATGAAATGATGATAGGGGTGGTGGTTAAAAAACAGCCGGTTCATCAATCGGGTGGTGTGCAGGTTGAACGGCCGTCCGGGGGCAATCGGGCCGCTGGGCTTGGAATCAATGAAGTAGGCGAAATTATTGGTGTGCCGGTAGAAGATGACCGCCACAGCCATCTCGTCTACGACGATCTGCCCGGCCTGGAAAAACAGCCCGGCCGCCAGCGCCAGCCATAAGAGCAGAATCAAAAGGATGGCGATGGGCAACGGCCAATCTAACAAGACGAAGACGGCCGTAACTCCCGCCAGCGTCATTAACAAATAGCTGATGACCATAATGATGGACTGACGTGACATGTTTCCTCCCTGAGTGTGTGGCGTGAACCAAAACTTGCGAATCTATGACATGGCAAACCAGATTCGAATTGTGACTTGACACACCGGCAAGTTTAGCATAGTTTCGCCCACTTTCGCTACGGGACTTTAGTCGTAACTAAGCGTTCGGCCGTCGGCGGGGCAGCTCCGATTGTTTCTGTTACACTCCGGTCTATTCCCTGTTGGTCTACCGACTGGTACAGTGTCAGCCAACCAATAACCTATTCAGTTACGAGGAAAAAAGCAGTGCATAACAACAAGCGCCATTTAGGACAATCGCCGATTCAAATCACCCCAATTGGGTTGGGGGCCTGGCAGTTTTCTGAGGGTCAGGGCTTTACCGGGTTTGTATGGGATTCATTAACGGCCGAGGATACGGCCGAGATCGTTAAGGTGACTTTAGCCGGGGGAATCAACTGGTTTGATACGGCCGAAATATATGGTAACGGCCGTTCCGAACGCGGTCTGGCGCGGGCATTGCAGCAGGCCGGGCAAAACAATGGCGATGTCGTCGTCGCCACCAAATGGAATCCCCTCCTGCGCCGCGCCAATTCTATCGGCCAAACCATCCATGAACGGATTAACAATCTGGCGCCTTACGCCATAGACCTGCACCAGGTCCACAACCCGGCTTCCTTTTCGACGCCCGAAGCGGAAATGGATGCCATGGCCGATTTGTTGGAAACGGGCCAGATTCGCGCCGTTGGCGTTAGCAATTTCCCGGCCAAAATGATGGTGCGCGCCCATGACCGCCTCTACCAGCGCGGCCATTTTTTGGCGTCTAACCAGATGAAATACAGCCTGTTGGACCGGCGCATCGAGCGTAATGGTGTGCTGGAATGGGCTAAAAAGCTGGGGATTACCATCATCGCCTATTCGCCGCTGGAGATGGGTTTGTTGTCGGGCAAATTTCACGCCAACCCGGAATTGTTGGACGGCCGTCCACGCGGCCGTCGTCTGCAACTGCGCCGCAAAATCGAACAAAGCCGCCCGTTGGTAGAGGGCTTAACGGCCGTTGCCGCGCAGCATGGCGTCTCTACGTCTCAGGTGGCCCTCAACTGGCTGATCAACTTCCACGGCGAAACAATCGTCGCCATTCCCGGAGCCAGCAAACCGCGCCACGCCCAGGAAAACGCCGGAGCAATGGCCTTTAGCCTCAGCCCGGCCGAGATGAGCCAGATCGATCAGTTATCACGTCAATTTCTTTAGAAAACCTGGCAGCTCTATTGGTTAATCGTCGGTCAGCCCTTTATCCAGATACAATGTCAGCAAGGCAAAGGCTTCATCAATCGCTTCGCGCCGCGCCTGGTACTGCTTCCCTTCATGTTCCAGGGTCAGGTGAACCAGCCGGGCCAGGCGTAAGGCGTGCAAATGATGGACGACAGTGGGTGGGCGCAGCCGCAAGCGGCGCGCCAATTCCGCCGGGGTTAACGGCTCTTCAGAGAGATAGCGCAAAATACGCAGCCGCGTCGGATCGGCCAGCGCCTTCAAGGTTTGGAAGAGGACATCGGGAACCATCGCTCCTGGGACCAATGAAGCGTCATCTGGGCGACCGCCAAAAAGAAAGATAGCCCGCCCTTCATCAATTTTGCCCATGATCAGCAGCGGGTCCACCCAGAATGAAGGCGCCAGAATCAACTCTGCCACCTCCATTTCTTCGGTCAGACGCACGCCCTGAGAAAGCGCCTCGATTAATTCGGGCAGTTCCAGCGTAGCGGCTAAATTTTGGGCGCGCAGCAAAGCGCTTTCCAGCGCCGGCCGGATGCGCGTCTCTTCCTCAGCAAAAAAAACTTCCTGGTATACCCGCAAACCGGCCAACAAGCCCTCGCCAAATTCCGCTCCCAGCGCGCATAAATTAAGCATGTTGACTGCTTTTTCTTTAATTTCTTTTGGCGGCAACTTCGCGCCCCAATGCGCCTGGTAGCCGATTTGTATCTGCCTTAGATCCTCCTCATTCCAGGCGCCACGAGCGGCCACTGCTCGCATCAATTCGCGGCTGTCGGCCGGTGTGAAGGGTGATTGGATGAAGATTTCCAGCCGGTCCTGCGCTGGCATGGTCGCCAGCGTTTGAATGACCACATCGCCATTCTTGGGCGCGGGCAGTGTATAAATCCAGTGCAGCGGCCAGTTGATGGTTGCTACGATGGTTTGCAGCGCGTCGCGCTCGGCGGCCGGCAAGCGAGAGCGCACGCCGGCCGCCCAGGCGCCGCGCAGGCCAAATTTGTCTGGATTGTGCAGCACATCCAGGCTGATGAACATGTCGTAAGCTGTGCCAATGTCCCAAAGCAGTGTTGGCGTCCGCATGGCTTTCTTTTACCTCTATGAAAATCCCCAAGAGCCTCTTTCTATTATGCTTCCATTGTAGCAAGAAACGTTTGTTCCTGTTAGCCATTGGCCGGTATTTGGGGTGGGAGCGTGGAGTGCGCGGGCTTCCTGCCAGTGTTTGGAAGCCCGCGCTTAGGGGTGGGGAGTGTCAGGCGTCGCAGCGCATGTTGGTGGGGGTTGGTAAGGACGTAACGGCCGTACTCGCCTGCGCCTTTTCTTTTAGCGCTGAGCCAAGCGTGATAAAAAACTGGCCGCTGCCCATGAATACTCTATCGCGCCACGTTTTTTCTACCGACTCGGCTAAGACCGGGTATGGCGCTGGTTTTGGCGGGTTGACCGGGTAACTGAACGGGCTAAAAAAGTCATTTTTGTTCGGATTTTCTAAAAACATCGTAAACTCCATTTCTGGCAACCGACTCGTCACCAGAACAAAACACGTTAGAGATTTATCTAATATGTTAGATGATTGTCTAATACATTAGATGATAATCTAATATCATGCGCTTGTCAAGAGCCTTTTTTCAATTTTTCAATGGATTGGTGAGTTCCTCTTGACATGTCAGCCCTATACCGATTATCTTTACGCACAGCATATGATTAGACCTGACGGGTTTCCCAAACCGTGTCAGCTCAAGATGGAATCTAATTTTTCAGACCTAAATAACGTCTAGGAATAGCTTCCTGTTTTTTAGATTGGTCCAATCTGGGCCATGTAATTTCTAGATGAACACTAAAGGTGTCTGAGTTTTTGTAAAAGGAACCCAAACCCATGTTGAAAGCGCTTAATTGTCCCTCTTGTCATGCCAGCCTCGATCTGCCGGAAACTCTGACGCAGCCGACCATTAAATGCCCGTATTGCAACACGACGGCCATTGTGCCAGAAGAATTACGCCACAGCGGCAAAGGGTTGGCCGCCACCACCGACGCTGACAAAATCCTTGAGGAAGTGCTGCAGTTAATTCTGAACGATGAAAAAATCGAGGCCATCAAACGCTACCGCGAATTTTTCCGCGTGGATCTAAAAACTGCCAAAGATTCGGTGGAGGCGTTGGAAATGGGTTGGAGCGAGCAGGCGGCTGTCGGCGTTAACATCAACCCGTCGGTGCAAAAAAGCGCTGGCTGCGCTGGCGGCTTTTTTGTGTTTATAGCACTCCTGGTATTGGTTATTGGTGGCGCTGGCGCATTTCTCTATTTGATGGCGGCTCCAACCGAGAGCACTATCAGCGAGGCCATCAGCATTATTTCCCAGGAAGTGGGGCAGGGGGCCATCGTGCCCAGCAATGTGCGTTTGAATGGGCCGGAACTGCTGCTGCCGGTGGGCGACGGCCGTTTAGCCGATGTCGCCTATACCAGCCGTGACTTTGATGAGGAAACGATGTGGGTGAGTTACTTTGACGGAGCTGCTGGCGTCACGCGCTGGCGCAGCGCCTCGTTTGCCGATAAGTTAGGCGCGCAATCCCTGTATGCCGATGAGCAGTATATTTATTACATCAGCGACAACAAGTTGACGGCGCTGAACCGCAGCGACGGCCGTACCGTCTGGCAAACCACCCTCAGCGACCGCCTACCCTACACCTGTACCAATACCTGCATCTTGTCGTTTGGCGATCGGTTGGTAGTACAAACGCTGGATAACAAACTGCACGGCCTGAACAGCGCCACTGGCGAGGTGGTGTGGGATACGGGCCTGGACCTGTCGTCGCCGCGCGGGCTGTGGCGGGTGGGCGAATGGACGGCCGTTCTCACCGACAACGCCGACAATGGTGGTGGCCTGGACTTGTTCGAGCCGGCCAACGGCCGTCTGGCGCAGCGCATCGAACCGCGCTGCGATCATCCCAACTTCTCCGACCAGGAACCTTCCTTTACCGATCCCATTTTGGTGGATGAAACAGACCAGAGCGTCTACTTCATCTTCGGCTTTTTTAATCCGCTGTGCATCCAAAAATGGAACTACGCCACCAACACCCAGGCGTGGAACACATTCATAGACAAGGGCTTACCCCCCAGTGACGCCGTGTTTACCCAGGACGCCAACAATCTCTACTACAATACCGGCGACCGCCAGGTGGTGGCTGCCGCTAAAAGCGATGGTGCGGTACGGCCGTTAATCGAAGATGCGGCCTATTATCTGCTGCCGCAAACCACGCGCAGCAATGTGTTACTGGTCAAAACGATTCGTTCGGTGGGCAGCCGCCGGGAAGAATTGTGGGGCGTAGACGTAAGCAGCGGCGGCGCTTTGTGGAAATTTGTGCCCCAGGCTGATAAAGAGATGGCAGTTGGTTCGCTCGATGTGGTCCATGCCAGCAGCCCTGGTTATTGGACAGCCCAGCCTTCACTCAGCGGCGTTCGTTTGCTGCAAGCGCGGCAAGACCCTACGCGCCTGGTTTTGGAGACGTTGGGCCTGCGCGACGGCGCCAGCAGCGGCCAAAAGAGCTGCCCATCCTGGCTACGACTGCCTCGTCCTATTGGTTTTCGCTCATTGGCTGGGATGGTGATGTGGCCTGGGTAGAGGTTGATTTGAGCCAGATTTGGGCTGTGGATACGGCCACGGGCGAAATCATCACCCGCGTTCGCTGACCAATCCTTCGGCAAGCTCAGGACCAATCGTTAATCTCCCGGCGTTCTTGTTGCCCGATATAGATTAACGATTCCAGGTCTTCGCTGTCCTGGGGCCGGTGCAGCCAACGCCTCTTCAAGCCATGGTTGGCTGCCGATTAACAGGTCAATTTCCACGCCATCGGGTCACTGTAAGATGTACCTGGGAATGGACAAAGGCTGCAACACTTTGTAACCGGCCGATTTCAGACGCAAGAGTACGGCCGTTTCGTCTTCGGCGCGAATCAAAATATCCAGACACCTGCCATTACATGCGGAACGTCCCATAACGGCCGTCTCCCATTCCCACGTTTAACGTCACCGAAAACGACAGGGCCAGGGCTTGCCGCGTTTGCGCCGGGTCCAGGATGCCATCGTCCCACAGGCGGGCAGTGGCATAATAGGGGCTGCTTTCATGGGCGTACTTCTCCAAGATGGGGCGCTTAAATTCGGCGGCGGCGGCGGCAACGGCCGTTTCGCTGCGGTCGGCCAACTTGCTGATGACACGATCCTGGCCCACCGTCCACAACGTATTGGCTGCGCTGTCGCCGCTCATCACGCTGATGCGGCTGTTGGGCCAGGTGAAGAGAAAGCGCGGGTCGTAAGCGCGGCCGCTCATGCCATAGTTGCCCGCCCCGTGGCTGACCCCATGGAACAGGGTGATGCGCGGCACATTGACGGTGGACACGGCCGTTACCATCTTCGCCCCATCTTTGGCAATCCCGCCATTCTCATACTGCTGCCCCACCATAAAGCCGGTGATGTTCTGCATAAACAACAGCGGCGTGCCCCGCTGCCCGCACAGTTGAATAAAATGACTCGCCTTCAGCGCCGATTCGCTGAACAACAGCCCATTATTAGCCACAATGCCTACCGGAATGCCCATGATGTGGGCAAAGCCGCACACAACCGTCGTGCCGTAACGCGCCTTAAACTCGCTCAGACGCGAGCCATCCACCAGCCGGGCAATCACCTCGCGCACGTCGAACTGCTGGCGGTGGTCGGCGGGCAGCACGCCGTATAGTTCATCCGGGTCATAGGCCGGGTCTTCGCCTGGCTGCATCACCACCGGCATGGTTTTGCGCCGGTTGAGATGGCTGATCGTTTCGCGCACGCGGGCCAGGGCCTCGGTTTCGTCGTTGGCGAAATGGTCGGCCACGCCGCTGAGCCGGGTATGCACATCGGCCCCGCCCAGCGCTTCGGCGGACACTTCTTCGCCGGTGGCCGCCTTCACCAGCGGCGGCCCGGCCAGAAAGATGGTGCCATTCTCGCGCACGATGATCGTCTCATCGGACATGGCCGGGATGTAGGCCCCGCCGGCCGTGCAAGAGCCAAGCACAGCCGAAATCTGCGGAATGCCCTTGCCCGACATGCGGGCGATGTTGTAAAAAATCCGGCCAAAATGGTCTCGGTCGGGGAACACATCGGCTTGCAGGGGCAGGAACGCGCCGCCAGAATCCACCAGGTAGATGCAGGGAATCTCATTTTCTTCGGCGATGGTTTGGGCACGGACGTGCTTTTTCACCGTTTCCGGGAAGTAGGTCCCGCCTTTCACCGTCGGGTCGTTGGCGATGATCATGCACTCCAACCCCTCCACGCGCCCCACGCCGGTGACGATGCCCGCGCCGGGCGCTTCGCCATCGTACATCGCCCAGGCGGCCAGGGGCGACAGTTCCAGGAAAGGGCTGTTGTCGTCTAAAATGGCTTCGATGCGCTCGCGGACCAGCAGTTTGCCCCGTTGGCGCTGCCGTGCGATGGTGGCCGACGGCCGTTCCGCCGCCGCCTGTTTTTGCCGTTCGTGGAGCTGTTCGGCCAAGGCTTTGTTATGGGCGTAATTGGTCTGATAATCGCTGCTGTTGGTATGCAGGTGACTGACAAGTTGGCTCATGGGATTTTCCTGTCTGACGTGTTGAATTGTGAGTATGGCAATTATAACGGAATTGGGCATGGTTCAAAGGACCTGGGATCCGTAATCAGTATTCCGTAATCAGTAATCAGTATTCTGTAGGACGCGGCCTTTGGCAAATGCTAACGGTATACGGTATACGGACTTCGGTTCATGGCTGTTACATTGTCCTTTGGGGGATTGCCGGCACGGGCATTCTCCAGTACCATGATGACGTTATCCGCTTATAGATGATGGTAGGTGAAACCATGATACAAGCAGCCCACTGCCCGAACTGTGGCGCAAAACTGGTATTTGGTGGCGACGGCCGTTCCCGTCTGTGCGAACGGTGTGGCTACAAGGAAACCATCCACAAACAACTC
This sequence comes from Candidatus Leptovillus gracilis, assembly GCA_016716065.1. Lineage (NCBI taxonomy): Bacteria > Bacillati > Chloroflexota > Ardenticatenia > Promineifilales (SeqCode) > Promineifilaceae (SeqCode) > Candidatus Leptovillus > Candidatus Leptovillus gracilis. The sequence goes on from JADJXA010000002.1 coordinate 369,689, forward strand.
CCGCCGCCCGACGAGCTGGTACGCGGTCTGAAATTCGCCGCCCAATTCGCCGGGGCTGCCGCCGAGCCGCATACGTTTCAGAACAACGGCCGTCTGCTGTTGGCCCAGGCCAGGGGCGCTGTCAACGAAGGCGCCCGTGACGAGGCGTATTACTGCCTGGAAAAAGTGCTGCACACCGACGCCAACGACCATCAGTGCGCCGAAGCGTGGTTGTTGTTGAGCCAGGTGTACAGCGCGCCCGAAGAGCGCCGTGTGTGTCTGGAGCAAGCCCTCATCCACGAACCCAACAACCCGTTAGCCCGGCGCGGATTGGCGATTTTAGACGGCCGTCTTCACCAGGCCGACATCATAGACCCCAACAAAGTGGCTGCGGCCGCGCCGGCCGACCCCCAGGCGGTTCAGGCCGAGCAGTTTCAATGCCCGCGCTGCGCCGCCCGCATGAACTACACACCAGATGGCCGGGCGCTGGTCTGTACGTTTTGCCGCTACCGCCAGGAATTGGACGAGACCGCGGCCGCAGTGAACCATTATGGACTGGGCGGCGGCGAACAAGACTTCATCGCTGTGCTGGCGACGGAGAAAGGGCATGTGCCGCCGGTTGCCATGCGCGCCTTCCACTGCATGGGCTGCGGCATCGAGTTTGTCCTGGGACCGGCCACCTTGTCCCTAACCTGTCCTTACTGCGATTCGGTGTACGTGACTGAAGCGGCCGAAACGCAGGAAATCCACCCGCCCCAGGCGCTCATCCCCTTTTCCATCACTGAAGATGAGGTAAAAATGGCGCTGCGGACCTGGTTTAAGGCGCATAAAGTTGAGCGGCCGCGCCTTTCGCCCATCGTCGGCGTGTATGCGCCAGTCTGGACCTTCGACGTGGGTGGCGAGATTCGCTGGCAGGGCAAAATGCGCCGCAGCGAGGAATGGATTGTTGTTTCCGGCGGCAAACAGCTTTTATTGGATGATGTGTTGGTCCCGGCGACCAATAAACTGCCCCAGGCGCTGATGGGTATTTTATACAGTTTTGCCCTGGATGGCCTGGTCGCCTACGACGCGCGCTTTCTGGCCGACTGGCCGGCTGAACGGTACCAACTTACCCTGGCGGAAGCCTCCTTGCGGGCACGCAAACAGGTGTTGAACGATTTTCGCAAACGGCCGTATGAAATCACCCGCGGCGAACCGGTTAGCGATCTATCGTTCAACTCCAGCGGCATGGTGGTCGAGTCGTTTAAACTCATCCTGCTGCCCGTCTGGATGATTCATTACAAACTGGAGGATAAGGTTTACGATGTGGTGGTGAATGGGCAAAACGGCCGTGTCCAGGGCCAATCGCCACAAATGACCGTTCAGAAGCTCTTCTCCTGGCTCAAAGGCGGCTAAACCCACCCTTCGCCGCCCGCCGCACACCATGGTTTGTTGCCAGCAATGCCAATGATGAACCTGCTCGTAGGGGCGGTACAGGCGGACCAATGTCTCGGCCATTCGCCAACACCTCTGCCGCCGCCTGTCTCGCCCGGTGCAGGCGAAAATGGGTGAGACGGCGCGAGAAAATGCCATCCGCTGCGGCTGTTACCTGTCCGCGCCGTCCCTCCCCTCCCCTCCCCTACCACAATTGGGGATTGCCCCGGCTTGTTGCCAAATTGATCGTGTGACATTTGCAAATCGAGGTATAATCCGTTCGCAGGTTATTAACAAGATGTACAGATATTGCCGAGGTAAATGTTCGATTTAGGCTATCTGGAGCATTGTTTTCATTCCCACTCCCAATTCTGCACGTCCAGTTTTAGCCTGGAGCTGACCGCGTAACAGTGTGTTCGTTCGAGTTATCAAACGATTGAGGAGATGCACATGTCACCAACAAGTTTGCGTTCCAAAACGGATGTAGTCGTGATTGGTTTGTTTTTGACGCTGTCTGTTGTGGCTTTTTTAGGCGCATTATCCACTATCATGCTTTCATTGGTAAATCCACAAGCGCCGTTTTATGATTTGGGGCCGTTCTTCTTTGGCCTGTCTCTGGCTGCTGGCGGCAGCGCGGCAATGGTCGCCATGCGCGGCCGTTACCAGATTGTCTGGCCGATTTTGTTGATCACCATCGTCTTGTGGATGATGGGGGCTGTCATCCTTTCCTTTGGTTTGTCGGCTGTCTTTTATTATGACCAACGGGTTGATTTTGACACCAACGTTGGCTACGTGGTGGGCTTGTGCATTGGCCCCGGGCTGTTGTTGGCGGCCATCGGGCAGTTGTTATATGGTTTTGAGGCGTGGCGCGGCATGAAGCAGCGGCGGGAAGGGTGGTATACGGCCGTTTCCGCCAACGACCTCACCCCCGACTGGCTGAAGTCCTTGAAAGCCGCCGAAAGAGCCAGACTTAACTACGATGAATAACGCATGCCTCAGCACAGTGGCGCGCCCTTGCTCTTGCGTTGGAAACAGCGTCTGGCGAATCTAAAAACGGAGGTGTATGCCCTTTATTTGGCGTATAAAGCCCCCCACGTCTCCTGCTATGCCCGCCTTTTTACCACCGCTGTCGTCGCTTATGCCTTTAGCCCCCCAGACCTTATCCCCGACTCTATTCCCATCATTTCAAAAGGAGCCTCACATGACTTATTTACCTGTGGAATCACGTTATGACAACATGGCCTACCGGCGCAGCGGCCGCAGCGGCCTGAAACTGCCCGCCGTGACGCTGGGTTTGTGGTACAACTTTGGCGGCGTGGATGTGTTTGAAAACGGCCGTGCTATCCTCCACCGCGCCTTCGACCTGGGCATCACCCACTTCGATCTGGCAAACAACTACGGCCCACCCTACGGCTCGGCCGAAGAGAACTTCGGCCATATTTTCGCCAAAGATTTCAAGCCTTACCGCGACCAACTGATCATCTCCAGCAAAGCCGGCTACGACATGTGGCCCGGTCCTTATGGCGAATGGGGATCGCGCAAATACCTGGTCGCCAGCTGCGACCAAAGCCTCAAGCGCATGGGTCTGGATTACGTGGACATCTTCTACCACCACCGCCCCGACCCCGACACCCCTCTGGAAGAGACGATGGGCGCGCTGGATTTCATCGTGCGCAGCGGCCGGGCGCTGTACGTGGGTATTTCCACCTACAGCCCCGAGCAAACGCGCCAGGCAGCGCAGATTTTGCGCCAGTTGGGCACGCCCTGCCTCATCCACCAGCCGCGTTACAACATGTTCGACCGCTGGATTGAGGATGGCCTGCTGGATGTGCTGACCGAGGAAGGGATCGGCTGTATCGGCTTTTCGCCGCTGGCGCAGGGCATACTGACCAACAAATACCTGCAAGATGTGCCCGATGGCTCCCGCGCCGCCAAATACGAGAATCAACTGCATTGGGGCGACAAAGTGACCCAAGACCGGCTGGCGAAGGTGAGCAAGCTGGACGCAATCGCCCAGGCGCGCGGCCAATCCATGGCCCAAATGGCCATCGCCTGGACCCTCCGTCTGCCGCAGGTGACTTCCTCGCTCATCGGCGCCAGCAAAATCCGCCACGTCGAAGAAGCCGTCGCCGCCCTGGACAACCTGGCCTTCAGCAGCGACGAACTGGCCGCCATCGAAACCATTCTGGCAGAGTAAAGATAGCGATAGAGGGTAGGGATAGAGAGGCGCTCTTTCTCTACCCTCTACCCTCCCTTTATCTCCATCCCCGCCAGCCGTTCCAGCGCTTTGACCAGGGCGTGGTTGCCATCGCCGCCGAGGCCGTGCTGCTGGAGTGTGCGGTACAGTTGAAAGACCATGCCCGTGCCCAACAGTGGCACGCCGAGCTGATCGGCCGCTTCCAACACCAGGCGTAAATCTTTCTGCTGTAAATCCACCGTAAAACCTGGCCGCCAATCGCGCTGGATGATTTGCGGCCCGCGATTGCTGAGGGACCAACTGCCGGCCGCGCCGCCGGCAACGGCCGTTAATGTCTTCTCTAAGTCCAACCCACCCGCCTGGGCAAACAGCAGCGCCTCGCCCACGCCCAACATCGTCACCACCACCAAAATCTGGTTCACCAACTTCACCATCTGCCCCGCGCCGTTCTCACCGACATGGGTGATGGTCTTGCCCATCGCCTGCAGCACCGGCAGCGCCCGCGCCAACTGCGCCGCGTCGCCGCCGACCATGATGCTCAGTGTGCCCTTGGCCGCCCCCTCGCTGCCGCCGCTGACCGGCGCGTCCAGCATGTGCACACCCTTTTCGGCCAACTGCGCGGCCATCGCCTGGGTCGCTTGCGGGCTGATGGTGCTGCAATCAATTAGCAGCGACTCTGGCTGCGCCCCGCGCAGCACGCCAGCCTCGCCCAACACCACCGCCTCCACGTCCGGCGTATCTGAGACGCAGGTGATGATGATGTCGCTGCGGCCGGCCACGTCCGCCGGGCTGGCGCCGGCCTGCGCGCCGGCGGCTAGCAGCGGCTCCATCCGCGCCGGGGTGCGGTTCCACACAGTCACGCCAAAACCGGCGCGCAGCAAGTTGGCGGCCATGCCCTGCCCCATAATGCCTAAACCGATGAATCCGATGCGTTCCATAGCTGCTCCTTAAGAGTTGATAGTTGATAGTTGGGAGTGGATAGTAGGCGGGATGGGGAAAATTGGCAATGGGATGGGGTGAAACGGCCGTTTCCCGCTATCAGTAGATCGAAACGGAGCGCGGGCATCTTGCCCGCATTGGCAGGCTAGACGCCTGCGCTCCCAAATCAGTTCGATCTACTGACCATAATTCAGCATCAACGGATTGAGGTCAACCCTTTGTCCCTTACGTCCCTTTGTCCCTTTGTCATGAATTCCGGGAGTATTCAATGATAGATCGCTGGGAGAATACGCACTATTGCGCGTTCAAACGCCGGACCTAAGCCGGACTACGGATCACGGATTACGGACTACAGACTACGGCTCTTAAACCACCGCGCCAGCAGCCACAGCACAAAACCCTGGTAAACCATCCCCGCTGCCCAGTAGAACCAGAAGGCGCTCTGCCCGGCCTGGGCTGTCCAGAATATCTGCCCCGGCCAATAAGTGGGAAACACGCCCAGCCCAATCTGCCAGGGGGCGGCGATGAAGTAGGCCAGAATGGGCGGCAGCATGAAGACGCCGGCCGTCTTGGTCAGCGCCAATCCCTGGACCTTGTTTTGGGCAGCGGCCGTTAACAACAGGGCAAACAAAGGCGCCACCGGAGCCGCGCCAACTGCCACCAACAGCAGCCGCCACCAGCTCAACTGGATAATGCCCGACAGCGGCGCGGCGACGAGTGTCATCAGCACGCTGACCAGCATGGGCAGCGACAGGCGGTAAGCCAGGTAGCTTTCGATGGACAACGGCGTCACCCGCAGAGCCAGCAGCGTGCCGTCATCCTTTTGGTCCAACAGCAAAAAGCCGATGACCATGCCGGCCAGATAAGGAACCAGGATGATCAGGCAGAAACCCATGATCGGCGCGAAGTAGGGTTGAATGTCGAATTGGATGAGGTTGGTAACGGCCGTTATCAATCCCGGCATTACCCAGCGCACCGCCAGCGCCAGAGCCACCGGGGCCAAAACCAGCCAGCGCAGCAGCGCATCCCGCCGCACATTCCGCGCATCCACCGGCCCTAACGATTGAAAAACTTGCACAAGATTCATCATGGTCACTCATACCCGGACGACGAAGCGATAAAAGGCGCGGCGGCAGGCCCAAAATAGGAGCGCCAGCCAGAGCAGGCTGTAACCCAGGCCGTATGTCCACTGCCAGGCGGCGATGGGCTGCCAGGCGGCTTGCAGCAAAACCAGCGGCGCTTGCCAGGGATGCACATACACCAGCCAGGAATCCCACTGCATCAAATAAGCAATCATCGGCAGAGAGGCAGCCGCGGTATACGCCATCGAAGGCAGCAAATACTCGTTAATCGAGTCGTAGCGCACCACGACCAGGAAGCCGAACAGGCAAAACAACCCGGAGGTCAGGGCGACGCCCAACAGCAGCGGCAGCCAATCTACCCCGCGGCCAAAAGCGTAGAGGGTAAAAGCGCCGTTCTCCAGAATCGCCAACGCCGTCAGGGTGAGCACTTTGGCCGCCAGGTATTCGCCCTGGCGCAGCGGCGTGACGATCTGCGCCGTCAGCGTGCCTTCCGCTTTTTCCAGCAGCACCAGCCCGCCCAAAAAGTAAAAGGTCCCAACAACCAGGTTGCTCAGGATGACCACCGGGAAAATCCAGGTCAGGTATTGGGTGGGAATCTGGCTGAGCAGGCCAATGCACACCACCACAATGACCAGCGAAGCATAATAGAAGCCATTGCGAAATTGCAGCCGGGCGTCGCACAGGACGGTCGCTTGTAGACGTGTCATGACAGACTTCTCCCGGTCACGCGGATGAACACGTTTTCCAGCGTCGCTTCTTGCGAGTGGATGGTTTGCAGCGGGTACTGGCGCAGGATTTCTTGGAAACGGCCGTTCTCCGCCAGCCCTACCAGCGCAAACTCCTCCTGTGTGGTACGGCCGTCGCCATTCAGCCCATACTCCACCCGCACCAACGGCGCGCCATAATTCAGCTTCAGCTGGCGCGGCGACTCAATCAGGGCGATGGCCCCATCTAAGATGAAGGCCACCCGGTCGCACAGGGCATCGGCCACCATCATGTCGTGGGTCGTCAGGAAGATGGTCTTGCCCGCCGCCTGCTGCGCTTTGATCAGATCGCGCACGCGCCGGGCATTCACCGGGTCCAGGCCGGCCGTTGGCTCATCAAGGAACAGCAGTTCCGGGTCGTGCAGTAAAGCACGGGCCAGGGTGAGCCGGTTTTTCATGCCTTTAGAGAATTGCCCGACGGGCATAGCGCTATCGTCGGCCAACCCGACCATCGCCAATAATTCTTGCGGTGGCCGGGTCGGACGGCCGTACAGGGCGGCGAAATAGGTCAGGTTTTCTACGGCCGTTAGCTTCAGATAATGGTTGGGCAGCTCAAACGACACGCCAATGCGCTCGTAAAAGTCCGATCCCCAGCTAACCACCTCGCGCTCCAAGACCGAGACGCGCCCCTGGTAGCCCTTCAGCAAGCCAATCAGAATCTTCTGCGTGGTGGATTTTCCCGCCCCGCTTGGCCCTAAAAAGCCAAAAATTTCGCCCCGTTCCACGGCAAAGTTGAGGTGCTGCACGGCGGGAACGGCCGTTTTTGCATATGTAAATTGCAAATCTTGTACAGTAATCATCGCTATCTTGTGTTGGTTACAATTTGGCTGCGCTATCATGCCGGAGCGAGCAGCCGTTGCAGCAAAGCCACCATCCGTTCGGCGGCGGCGTCTGGCGCGGTGGGCGTGGGGTCGGAAATGCGCGCCAGCAGCCAGCGGTCGTGGGCTTCATCCAGGGCCATCACCAGGGCGATGAGCAGGTCTTGCGGCAAATCGGTGCGCACAACGCCTAATTCCTGCCCGCGCCCGATGAGATTGTCCAACAGTGTGGCCAGGGCCTGCCACATCTCCGCCAGCGGCCCGCTGGTTAACATTTCGCTCACCACCGGCCCACCCGATTTAGCCAGCCCAAACACCCACGGCCGTTCGGCAAACCCGCTAAACTGCCGCCGATAAATCTCCAGCAGGGTGGGCCAGAAGCTAACGGCCGTCAGCGCCGCAAAATCCAACCCTTGTTCGCCCAAAAACTCGCCCAGATAATGGTTCACCGTCGCCGCGTACAGGTCGGCCTTGTTGTCGAAATAATAATAGGCCGCCCCCTTGCTAATGCCGGCGTCGGCCAGAATCTGGTTCATGGAAGCGTGTTCATAGCCGTTGGCGGCGAAAGCTTTGGCGGCCGTTTCCAACAGCCGCTCCCGTTTTTCTGGCGGCAAATTGTCAAAGCGCGGTCGTGGCATAGCTGCTCCTTGTCTCATTTTTTGTTAAACCAACTGGTTAAACCAATCGGTTAAACCATTCGGTCTAAATTGTAAATCGGGTACGGCCGTTTGTCAACAGCCTTCTCATCCCCCCGATTTTCGCCGCCTTTTCCTTGACAACCACCGGTTGATTTGTTATGATCCAGCGATTGTTGAGAGCGCTCTCAGGACTTGAAAAACAACACGCGCCACCACGGGAATACGACCAATTTAAAGGTTCAATCTCCATGCCCACCGTATCTCTGTGGTGAATGAGCAAGCAGGCAGCAGCTATGAACGAACGACTTACGCTGGAGAAAATTGGCGCATTGGCCGGCGTCTCGCGGGCGACGGTGTCCCGCGTGGTAAACAACCATCCCAATGTGCGCGCCGACGTGCGAGCGCGTGTGTTGGACGTGATTGCCCAAACTGGCTACCAACCCCATCTCATTGCCCGCTCGCTGGCGTCTAACCGCTCTGGCGTGATTGGTCTGATCATCCCGCGCATTGTGCAATCGTTGTTTACCGACCCGTATTATCCGCGCCTGATTCAGGGGGTGGCCCAGACCTGCAATGACCATAACGTGGTGATGGCGCTTTTTATGTTCCATTCGGAACATGAAGAAGAGCGGTTGTACCCGATTTTGCAGCGGCCAGGATTGGTGGATGGGGTGATTATTGCTTCGGCGCAAAAATTTGACCCACTGGTGGAACGATTGGCGGCCCACGCGATGCCCTTTGTGGTTATCGGCCGACCGGCGAATGCGCCGGAGGTGAGTTTTGTGGATGTAGATAACGTGACCGGGGCGTATACGGCCGTCACTCATCTCATCCAACAAGGCCGCCGCCGCATTGCCATCATCAACGGCCGTCAGGACATCAGCGCGGGCATAGACCGGTGCGAAGGATATTTGCAGGCGCTTGGCGACCACGGGCTGGCGGTGGATGAGGCGTTGATGGTGGACGGCCGTTTCGAGGAATCTGGGGCCTACGACGCCATGCTGCGCCTGCTGCTCCACCAACCCGACGCCGTATTTGCCGCCTCGGACGCGATGGCGCTCGGTGCGCTGCGCGCTTTACGCGCCGTGGGCATCATGACGCCCGACGAAATTGCCATCGTCGGTTTTGACGATCTGCCGGCGGCGGAGATTGCTTCACCGCCGCTGACAACCATCCGTCAGCCCATCCGCCGCTTTGGCGCGATAGCCACCGAAACTCTGCTGGACATCATCGCCAACGGTGCGCAGCCACCGCGCCACATTATTTTGCCTACTGAGCTTATCATTCGCGCCACCTCAGGCGCGGGAAATGTTTGACAAGGTGCATCTGACAAGGTGACATAAATGTCAGAGGATGACCTTTGCCAGGATAGATACAAGGATTCAATCATGCGTTACGGATATTTTGACGACACAAAGCGAGAGTATGTGATTACCCGGCCCGACACGCCGCTGCCCTGGATTAATTACCTGGGCAACGATGACTTTTTTGGCCTGATTTCCAACACCGCCGGCGGTTATGCTTTTTACCGCGATGCCCGTCTGCGCCGCCTGACGCGCTATCGCTACAACAACGTGCCCACCGACAGCGGCGGCCGTTACCTGTATCTGCGCGACGATGAGAACGGCCGTTTCTGGTCCCCCACCTGGCAGCCAACCCGCAGCCCATTGCAGGATTACACCTGCCGTCACGGGCTGGGCTATACCACCATCGCCGCCGCCGCTCACGGCATCCGCGCCGAGACGCGCTACTTCATCCCCCTGGGCGAGACATTGGAAATCTGGCAAACCACCATCACCAACCAGCGGGCTGAAACGGCGCGGCTGTCGCTGTTTTCGGCGGTGGAGTTTGCTTTGTGGGACGCCTGGGACGACGCCACCAACTTCCAGCGCAACCTGAATATCGGCGAAGTGGAGGTGGAAGGCAGCGTTATCTACCACAAGACCGAATACCGCGAACGGCGCGATCACTTCGCCTACTTCGCCTGCTCGGCCGACGTGTCCGGCTACGACACGCAGAGAGAAGCGTTCCTGGGGGCGTATCGCGGTTGGGACAATCCGCAAGTGGTCGCTGAAGGGCAGTCGCGCATGTCGCACGCGCATGGCTGGGCGCCCATCGGCTCCCATCATATCATGATGACGCTGCCGCCGGGGGAGAGCCGCCAGGTGATCTTCCTGCTGGGCTACCAGGAAAATCCACGCGACGCCAAGTTCGACCCACCCGGTTCGCAAATCATCAACAAGCGCGGCGCGCGGCCGACCATCCAAAAATTCCTCCAGCCGGCAGCCGTGGCGAGCGCCTTTGCCGATTTGCAGGCGTATTGGGCCGATTTGCTGCGCATTTATCAGGTAGAGACGCCCGACGAACATACCAACCGCATGGTGAACATCTGGAACGCCTACCAGTGCATGGTCACATTTAACATGTCGCGCTCGGCCTCTTATTTTGAATCGGGCATTGGCCGAGGGATGGGCTTCCGCGATTCCAACCAGGATTTGCTGGGCTTTGTGCATATGATTCCCGCCCGCGCCCGCGAGCGCATTTTGGACATCGCCGCCACGCAGTTACCCAGCGGCGGCGCGTATCACCAATACCAACCGCTGACCAAACGGGGCAACAACGCCGTCGGCGGCAATTTCAACGATGACCCGTTGTGGTTGGTGTTGGGCGTGACGGCTTACCTCAAGGAAACGGCCGATTTCGCCATCCTCCACGAATTGGTTCCTTACGACAATCAGCCGGGCAGCGAAGCGCCGCTGTATGACCATTTGCAGCGCAGCGTGCAATACACCCTGGACCGCCTGGGGGCGCATGGCCTGCCGCTGATCGGCCGCGCCGATTGGAACGACTGCCTGAACCTGAACACCTTCTCTTCTGAGCCGGGCGAATCGTTCCAGACGACGACCAACAAGGATGGCAAAGTGGCCGAATCGGTGTTTATCGCCGGGCTGTTTGTGTTGGCGGCGCAGGAAATGGCCGACCTGGCGGCGGCGCTGGCACGGGCCGACGAGTCGGCGGCTTACCGGCAGGCGGCGGCGGCGATGACGGCCGTCACCCTGGACCAGGGGTGGGACGGCCGTTGGTTCCGCCGCGCCTACGATGACAACGGCGACCCGGTGGGGTCGCAGGTATGCGACGATGGGCAAATCTTCATCGAGCCGCAGGGCATGTGCGTGATGGCCGGCATTGGGCTGGCCGACGGCCGTGCCGCGCAAGCGTTGGACAGCGTGGCCGAACGGCTGGCTACGCCGCATGGCATTGTGCTGCTGCATCCGGCTTACCGGCAGTACCACCTGCACCTGGGCGAAATCTCCTCCTACCCGCCGGGCTACAAGGAAAACGGCAGCGTCTTCTGCCACACCAACCCCTGGGTGATGATCGCCGAAACCGTGCTGGGGCGCGGTGACGCAGCGTTTGATTATTACCGGCGCATCAATCCCTCGGCGCGGGAAGCCATCAGCGAGGTGCATCGCTCGGAGCCTTACGTGTATGCGCAAACCATCGCCGGCAAAGAAGCGCCCACGTTTGGCGAGGCCAAAAATTCCTGGTTGTCGGGCACGGCCGCCTGGAATTACGTGGCGATTACCCAATGGATTTTGGGCATTCGGCCGACGTATGCCGGGCTGGAAGTGGCCCCGGTGGTCCCGGCAGACTGGCCTGGTTTTACGGTGACGCGGCAGTTTCGCGGCGTGGCGTATCGGTTTGAGGTGGAGCGTGTGGGGAGTGGCACGGCCGTTGCCCTGCTGTTAGACGGGCAGCCGGTGGACGGCAATGTGGTGTGCGCGCCGGAAGGGAAAACGGCCGTTACCATTCAGGTGAAACTGGGCGTGGCCTGACGATGATCACTCAGGCGGCGAGTGGGTAAGCAGCCTGATTCGTGGACAAAAAGCGAGCAAAGTCTAGCACTTCGGAGCGGGCGGTTGATGGTTGGTACTGATCAGTTGCTAGACGCGATTGTTCCGCTTGATGTCATGCTGAGGTCCTCCGAAGCATCCCATTCAGCTTTAACGACCAGAGCATGGGGATTCTTCGCTCCGAAGCCGGATGGCCGAAGACTCCGCTCAGAATGACGTATCGGCAGCAAAATTTTGTTGTTGGAAAAAAGTGCAAACATAGTGTTTCTTTTGGGGGGAAGGTTTTTATGCCAAACGGCCGTTCCAGGCAATATAGGCAGACCCGCCAGATTGTGATATTTTTGGGCGGATTGGCAAACATCTGTCCAGAGTAACGGTTTGTGGCGCGGCACGGTTTGTGGCGCGAAAAGGAGACCCATGAGCAGCAGCGATTTCTACGGATTACCCACTCAGATTCTTGAAAATGAATTTTTGCGGCTGGAATATCTGGCGGAGGCCGGGCCGCGCCTGGTGCGCCTTTTCCTGGCTGGTTCCGACCAAAACTTGCTGGCCGAAGCGCCGGAGACGTTCTGGGAGACGCCTTACGGCCGTTTTTATATTCGCGGCGGGCATCGGTTGTGGCACGCGCCGGAAGCCATGCCCCGCACCTACCTGCCCGACAACGCCGGTCTGTTTGTGACCGCCCTGCCGGATGGCGCGCGTCTGGAAGGACCACAAGAGCCATACTCGGCCATTGGCAAAACCATGACGATACGCCTGCACGACGGCCGTCCGGCACTAACCATCGAACATACCTTGCTCAATGCCGGGATGTGGCCGGTGGAGCTGGCTCCCTGGGCCATTACCCAGATGCGCCTGGGCGGCACGGCCGTTTTCCCACAGCAAATCGGTCCGCTAGACGAAGCTGGCCTGCTGCCCAACCGCCAACTGACCCTGTGGCCCTATACCCAACTGACCGACAGCCGCCTGCATCTGGACGATGATTACATTTTTGTGGGGCCAGACGTGGTGGCACGGCCGTGCAAAATCGGCAGCTTTAACCGGCGCGGTTGGCTGGCGTACTTCCTGGATGATGTGCTGTTTGTCAAACGCTTCCCAGTCTACGACGGCCGTCCACACCCCGACTTTGGCTGCAACGCCGAAATCTACGTCAACGACCAATGTCTGGAACTGGAATCCTTGGGGCCGCTGACGCTCCTGCAGCCGGGCGAATCGGTGAGCCACAGCGAAACGTGGGAGATTATTGGCGGCCTGCCACCGCGCTTAACGGCGGGGCAAATGCGCGAACAGCTCCGCCAATCCATCCCATAACCATGCACGCCATGCGTCATTTGTTCGACTCGCGGCCGGAATTCTCGCTGCTGCGCCCGCTCTCGTCGCCGCCCAAACCGGCCGAATCGGAGGTCAATCGGCGCTACGTGGCCGACTTGGGCCTGGATAATGCCCTGCACTACCTGGCAGCCGATCCCGACCAACGGCAAGATTTAGCCAACATTTTGCTGGTGTTGGAGATGGATACGGCCGTTATCGGCTACCGCCAGGATGTGATGGCCGATTTGTTGACCCAACCGGCCCTGGTGGCCTGCTTTCAAGAGCTAATGCCCACGCTGGATGATCTGACAGCTTACCATTTTCGCCACAACATCCAGGAAACGTCGCCGCTGTATGAGGTGGCCTGGCGCGCCGGGGAATTGGAGAACGTGGTCACGTGTATCACAGCGTTGGCAGAAGCATTTACGGCCGTTGGCGACCACCTGCAATCGGCCGGGCTGCAAGCGCTGCGGGCGGAAATCGGCCGTATCCAGGCCGACGAAACCTACCAAAATCTGACCCGCGAACTGCCGGGCCTGCTGGAGGCGCTGCGCGCCAGCCGCAGCCTGACCATCGGCGTCAATCTGGATCAACATCTGCAACCCGTGGAGGCGGCGCTGCTGTCGGTAAACAACACCCACTTTGAATCGTCTGGCTTTTTGGAAAAGTTCTTTGGCAAAAACAAACAGCGCTGGACTGGACTGGCCCCGGTTCATTCGGCGTTGGGGCCATCAGCGCCTAACCTGATTGGCACGCCGCTGCCACCGGAAATTAAAAACCCCACAATCAGGTGAAGCCGCTGATGATCCCGCTGTTCCGCGACCTGGCCCAGGTGTTGGACAAGGTGTGTGAACCGATCAATCAGGCGTTGCAGAGTTACAAGCAGATCAACGGCCGTTTCCTGGCAAACCTGCGCAGCGACATCCTCTTTTACCTGGTGGGCTGCCGGCTGGTGGGGCGTATGGAAGCGGCCGGCTTACCCATGACCCGACCAGACATCGCCCCGCCAGACGCACGCCTGTTCCAGGTGCAAAACAATTACAATGTCTTGCTGGCGCTGCAACGGAGCAGTGACTCACCGGGAAGCGATTTGGGCGGCAGTGTGGTGGGCAATGACGTGGACATGGGGGTCAACGGCCGTATCTTCATCCTCACTGGCCCTAACCAGGGTGGCAAAACGACGTATGTCCAGGCCATTGGCCTGACGCAGGTGTTGGCTCAGGCCGGTTTTCCTGTGCCTGGTCAACAGGCGCGTATCAGCCCGGTGGATGCCATCTTCACCCACTTTCCGGTGGAAGAAAAGTTGGAGCGGGGGACCGGTCGTTTTGGCGACGAGGCGCAGCGGTTGGGCGAGATTTTCGCCAACATTTCGCGCCACAGCCTGGTGCTGTTGAATGAGTCGCTGGCCTCTACCAGCGCCTGGGAGAGCCTATATCTGGCTCAGGATTTGCTGCGCGTGCTGCGGCAGGTGGGCGCGCGGGCCATCTATGCCACCCATATGCACGAACTGGCCGCCAACGCCGAGCAGTTGAACGCCGAAACGGCCGGCGACAGCTTGCTGCTCAGTCTGGTGGCTTCGCGCATTGACCCGGAGAACGAAAACGCCGATGGGTTGGTGCAGCGCCGTTATAAAATTGTTCCCGGACGGCCGTTAGGTCGCAGTTATGCCACCGAGTTAGCCCGTCGTTACGGGATCAGCTATGAACAATTATGCGCCTTGCTGCAAAAGCGGGGCATCATCCCATAAAGGTATCATCCACTATGACGACTATTCAATTCCCGCAACATTTTATTTGGGGAGCGGCCACCTCTTCCTACCAGATAGAAGGCGCCTGGCGCGCCGATGGCAAGAGTGAATCTATCTGGGACCGTTTCAGCCACACGCCGGGCAAAATCAAAGACGGCGGCCATGGCGACGTGGCCTGCGACCACTATCACCGTTACGCCGATGATGTGGCCCTGATGGCTGACCTGGGTTTGTCGGCGTATCGCTTTTCCATCGCCTGGCCGCGCATTTTGCCGGACGGCCGTGGCCCGGCCAACCAGGCCGGGCTAGATTTTTACAGCCGTCTGGTAGACAGCCTGCTGGCGGCCAACATCACCCCGTTTGCCACCCTCTATCATTGGGACATGCCACAAACCCTGGAAGACGCCGGGGGGTGGCCCGTGCGGGCTACGGCCGAAGCATTTGTGGCCTATGCCGATGTGGTTTCCCGCCACCTGGGCGACCGTGTGAAGCATTGGATCACGTTTAACGAGCCGTGGGTTTCCGCTTTTTTGGGCTACCAGGTGGGCGAACATGCGCCGGGGCGGCAGGACACGGCCGCGGCCGTGCGGGCGGCCCATCATTTGCTGTTGGCGCATGGTTGGACGGTCCCGGTGCTGCGACAGAACAGCCCAGCCGCCGAAGTGGGCATCACCCTAAATCTCAGCCACGTGCAGCCGGCCTCGTCCAGCGAAGCAGATTTTCGCGCCAGCCAGTTGACCGATGGCTATATCAACCGCTGGTTTTTGGATCCACTGTACGGCCGTCAGTATCCCGCCGATATGATGACCCATTATGCCCAATTTTTGCCTCAGGGATTCGACCATGTGCAGCCCGACGATATGGCGACCATTGCCGTGGCGACGGATTTCCTGGGCGTCAATTATTACACCCGGTTCATTGTCCGGGACGCCACCGCGCCGGACAATGCGCCGCAGGAGGTTTTCAGGGTGGGCGAGCCTACAGAGATGGGTTGGGAAGTGTATCCCGATGGGTTGTATCATCTATTGGGGCGGTTGTATGGCGCGTATGGCGCGCCCAAGCTGTACATTACGGAGAATGGGTGCAGCTATGGGGATGGGCCGGATGAGAACGGCCGTATTACCGATCAGCGCCGCCGCGACTACTTGCGTGACCATTTTCTGGCTGCTCATCGCGCCATCCAGGAAGGCGTGCCGCTGGCCGGTTATTTTGTCTGGTCGCTGATGGATAATTTTGAGTGGGCAAAGGGGTATACGCAGCGTTTTGGTGTGGTGTGGGTAGATTTTGCCACGCAGCAGCGCTTGTTGAAAGACAGCGCCCATTGGTACAAGGGCGTCATTGCCGCCAACGGCTTGGTAGCCGCCAACGGCTGGTAGCCGCCAACGGCTGGTAGCAAGATTGCCCTTCTGTGTTTTAAATAATTTCCTGTTTGTTAGATTGGACCAATCTTGGAGATTGGTCCAATCTGGGCCATGTCATTTCTAGATGATTACTTGTTTTACGGTTCTGACAGGTCTGTAGAATTGGCGGCGGGCAGAGTGAAGTAAAATTCGCTGCCCGCCCCTTCCTGGCTAATCACGCCAACCTGACCGGACAGCTTATTGACAATCCGCTGCACGATGGAGAGACCCAGGCCGTGCCCTTCCACTTTGATTTCATTCAGGCGGGTAAATTCGGTGAAGAGCGTGGTTTGTTTGTGCGCCGCAATGCCTGGGCCGTTGTCTTTGACCCAAAAGCGAATTTGGTTAACGGCCGTTCTTTCCGCCCCTAATTCAATACATGGCGGCCGTCCGCCGTATTTTAGACCATTGCTCAGGTAATTGACCCAAATCTCCTCCACCCAGGCGGCGTGGCCGACGGCCGTCGGCCAATTGTCCGGCAGATGAATTTTCGCGCCATACTCGTCAATCAGCGTGAACAGGCGGTCTTGGGCCTGGGCCACCACCAGCGCCATGTCAATGGGTACCATTTGCACATCTTGCCGGCGCACACTCGCCAGCAGCAGCAGTTCATCAATGATGTTGGCCGCCTTGTAGCCCGCTTTTTGAATCTGGCGCAGATAATTACCCTGCTGGCTGGCAGTGAGACGCAGGTTGTCGCTCAACATCAGCTCGGCGAATCCCACAATCAGCGCCAGCGGATTTTTGAGATCGTGGGCGACGGTATGGCCAAAAGCGTCTAATTCGGCGATTTGCGTCAGCAGATCGTTCTGTAGTTGGCGGATGGTCAGGTGCGTCTTCACCCGGGCCAGGACTTCGTCGCCATGAAATGGCTTGGCAATATAATCAACTGCTCCCACAGCAAACGACTTTATTTTTTCGTCTATATTATTCAAGGCGCTGATGAAAATGACCGGTATATCGCGGGTTAGTTCGTCTGCTTTGAGGCGGCGGCAAACCTCGTAGCCATCCATTTCAGGCATCATGATGTCTAACAAAATGAGATCCGGCAGGACGGATTGGACAGAAGCCAGAGCCAGTTTTCCGCTGCGCGACGGCCGTACCATATAGCCAGCATCTGCTAAAATCCGGGCCAACAGGCGCAAATTATCCGGTGTATCGTCTACAATCAGGATATTGGATTTAGACAACGCCATACATTTTCTCGACAGTTGATGTAACTGCTTACCAGTACGCGATTGAAAACTTGTCAGGTCTTATCTTCAGGCAGCAACAAAAGTATTCTATCGTATTCAAACTCATCTGCCATCTGTTTCAAGTTGTGGGCTAATTGCGGATCATGCTGGTGGATGTTTTCCAGACAGGCGGTGATAGCCGCCATGTTGGTTTGGGTCGCAGCCTGACGCAGGTCGGCCAGCATAGCCGGCGGCAGGGCAGCCAGGGCATCGCGCAGTGGTGGGTTGGCGGTGGGGGGATGGGTAACGGCCGTTACCCCCTCATCCAACCATTTCTGGTACACATAGCGCACCCCCAAATGCTGCTGCAACACCTCAAATATCTCGCTTGCTTTCACCGGTTTGCGTACAAAATCGTCGCAGCCGGAAGCGGCAATGTCATCAATGTTGGCCGTAAAAGCGGTGGCTGTGGTGGCGATGACGATTGTCTGCTGCCCGGCGGGCGCGCTTTTGATCTGTTTGGTGGCTTCGTAGCCGTTTAACACCGGCATGTGCAGGTCCATCCAGATGAGATGCGGCTGCCATGCCTGCCATGTCTGATAAGCCTCTTGCCCATTGCTCGCCTGACGAATTGCAAAACCCAACGGCTCCAGCAGGCGCAGCATCACCTGGCGGTTGTCTTCGTTGTCGTCCACAATAAGCAGCCGGTAGGTAGGTTGGCCCGGTTCCAGGCCGACAATCTGGTCAGGCCGCCC
Source organism: Candidatus Leptovillus gracilis (assembly GCA_016716065.1). NCBI lineage: Bacteria > Bacillati > Chloroflexota > Ardenticatenia > Promineifilales (SeqCode) > Promineifilaceae (SeqCode) > Candidatus Leptovillus > Candidatus Leptovillus gracilis. The sequence goes on from JADJXA010000002.1 coordinate 387,761, forward strand.
ATAACCAGGCAGACCATTGGTTAATGGCTGGACGCGAACGTGGAATTGGAACAACGCGCCATTACCGGGCTTGTTTTGCACGTTGCGCGCCGACATGTCGCCGCCGAGGAGTTGGGCAAACTGACGGCTGAGGGAGAGGCCCAGCCCTGTGCCGCCACCAGCGCTGCGGCCCGCTTTGGCCTGTACAAAGGCGTCGAATAAGATGCCTAGCTCTTCCGGCTCGATGCCCGGTCCGGTGTCTTCGACGGCAAACAGGAGGGTGGCGGTGGGCGGATGGGTAACGGCCGTATCCACCCGGCAGTCTACCCGCAGCATCACATGCCCCGCCTGGGTAAACTTAAAGGCGTTGTTGAGCAGATTGATCAAGATTTGCCGCAGCTTCACCTCATCGGTACGCACATACTGCGGCACGTCCGGGTGGCGTTGGACGATAAAACGAATCTTCTTATCCTGGTCTTTTACGTGGAACATGGTTTCCAGGTCGGCCAACAGGCGAAACAGGTCAAACTCTCGTTCGTCCAGCGCCATGCGGCCGGCTTCAATCTTCGACATGTCCAACACCTGATTGATCAGCTCCAGCAGGTGTTCTCCGCTGCGGCTGATGACCTGTAAGTTCACCTCTTGGGCCGCCGAGATAGTGCGGTCGCGGGCCATTAATTCGGCAAATCCCAAAATGGCGTTTAACGGCGTGCGCAGCTCGTGGCTCATATTAGCCAGGAAGGTGCTTTTGGCCTGGTTGGCTACCTCTGCCGCCTCTTTGGCAACTTCCAAAGCCGACTGCGTTCGCTTGCGCTCCTCAATCTCGGCCTCCATTTGGTTGAGTGTGGCTTCTAATTGGGCGGTCATGTCGTTGAAATGGCCGCCCAGCAGCGCCAATTCATCGCCGCTGCTAATGGCCAGACGCTGCGAAAGGTCGCCGTCGCGCACCCGCTGCGTGGCCCGAATCATCTCTTGCAGCGGGTCGGTGATGGAGCGGCTGAACAGCAGCGCCAATGTTAGCCCCACGGCAACGACAAAAGAGGCTACCAGAATGACTTGTCGCGCCAGAAGGTTTAATTTGGCCCGCAGCGGGGCGGTGGGCAGCCCTACACTGATGGCCCCGATACGTTGGTTGCCTAAAATGACAGCCTCGCCGGCCACCAGTTGTTCAGACTGCCAGTCGAATAGAACGCCGTCGCTGTTGACCAGGGTTTGCCCGTAGGGGTCTGGGGTGATGTTGAAGCGTGTATCAGGGTTTAAAGCGTCGGCGACGATACGGCCGTCGGCGTCATAAATCCGCCCAAACGTCACCACCCTAAACTGGCCCAGGTCGTCCATCAGGTCAGACAGAAAGTCGGCGTCCAGAAAATAAAGTGAGTCCGCGCTGCTGGCGATCAGTGTATCCAGCAGCAGGGTGACTTGCTGCTCCAATTCGTCTTCAAAGGCTGCTCTTTCCCGGCGCACGGAAAGCAGCGTCAGCAAAGTCACCACCAGAATGACGATGAAGGTGATCATCAAGGTCAGCTTAACCGCCAACGGCCGCTGTTTCCATCCCCAATGAATCATGGCTGCGTCTGAACCAGTTGGTAGAGTGTTTTCATCTGCGCCAGGGCTTCTCCCGGTCCTTCCGGGAATTCGGTGAACTCAGTGGTGAGGAAGATCTCCAGGGCAGACTGACCGGATTCGTTTTCATCCATTGCCAACAGTTCGGCTTTCAGGGCGGCGACCAGGGTCTCGTCCAAATCGGCGCGCACCAGCACCAGTTGGCGCGGCACATCGTCTGTGGCGGCGAAGACAGCCAGTTCGGCCTGGGTTTCGGCCGGCAGGCGGCCGAAGGTGATATTGTCGGTGACGCCGGCCGGAACTAGGCCGCTGATGACCCATTGAATGGTGGTATTGTCGGCCGTGCTGAAGACGTAGCCGATCTCGTTGGGGGCAACGGCCGTAGCCAATGCCATCTTTTCCACCGGCGTCAGCCCACGCCCAATCAGATAAGCCAACGGCAGCATATAGCCCGACGTGGAAAAAGGCTCCTCAAACGCGACCATCTGTCCCACCAGATCGTCCACCGATTGATAGTCTGCCCCGGCGCGGCTGAAAAAAGACAGTATGATACTCGTCTACGCCATATTTCAGACGGCGCAAAATAGGCGTTGCGCCCGTCGCCTCGCTGATCACCAGAGAAGGGTATGGGCTGTCAAAGTAAGTGTCCACTTCGCCATTGTCCATCCAGGTGATCATGGTTTCCAGGTCGGGCGCAATTCTGACGACCCCCTCGGTTATACCAAAGTCACTCAACTGCGCCGCCAGATAGTCGGCCACTGGTTGGGTTCCTTTGATCGTTTCCGCCGCTTCATCGGAAATGTCGCCGATGACCAGGGCGCGGTTTTCGGGGACGGCGATGGCGGCTTCTGGGGTAGAGGCAGTTGAAGATGTGCAGCCCATCAGCGCCAGGAATAAGGTGATACAAATGAAAAACTTTGCAATGATGCCAGACATTTTTTCTCCTTCGAAAATGGGAGCGCGGACGTCCCGTCCGCCCCGGCAGGCGAGACGCCTGCGTTCCCAGGGTTTTCATTCGTGGCGGTGGGTGCAGCCCACGCATGATGTCTCCTGTGAACATAAGGTTGTCAAATCTTTAAGATTTGACAACCCTAAACCTTTTCATTCAGGGTGGTGTGCCATGTTATAAAGCCATTTGTGCAAAATGTAGGACAGGAAAGCCAACTTGTCAAACGCCAAATGTCATGGTATGGAGGCTTTGGGGAACGGCCGTATCGCCGCCCGCCGCGAGTTATGATAGACTTTGCCCATCAACCCGCCTGTATCGTGCAGCACAAATGAGATGCGCAGCGAATAAAACGCCATTGTCCAGCATGAAACCATGAAAGATTTATTCAAGGTGTATGAAGTGGGGCCACGCGATGGCCTGCAAAATGAAGCCAATCCCATCAGCACGGCGCGTAAAAACCGGCTGGTGGATGGTCTGGTAGAGGCTGGCTTGCAGCACATCGAGCTGACCAGTTTTGTTCACCCAACGGCCGTGCCGCAGATGGCCGATGCCGATGAGGTGATGGTGACGGCGCTGGGAAAATACGGCCGTCTGCCCACCCAATTCGTCGGCCTCGTCTTCAACCAGCGCGGCTACGACCGGGCCATCGCCGCCGGCTGCCGGGCCATTGCCTGCGGCGTGTCGGTCAGCGAATCCTTCAGCCAGAGCAATACCCGCATGTCCACCCAGGAAGCGTTAGAGATCAGCCGCAGCCTGGTTTCCCAGGCCAAACGAGACGGCCTCTGGACCCGCGTGTACGTGATGACCGCCTGGGTCTGCCCCTTTGAAGGGCGTACCAACCCCTACCGCACCATCGCCCTTGCCGAAAAACTGTGGGAACTGGGCGCCGACGAGTTGGCGATCGCCGATACTATCGGCCACGCCGACCCGCTGTCAGTCGGCCATCTGATGGAAGAGTTAGGCCGCCGCCTGGATATGAACCGGCTGGCCGTTCACCTGCATGATACACAGGCGATGGGGCTGGCGAACGCTACCACGGCCCTGCAGGCTGGCGTGCGTATCTTCGACAGCAGCCTGGGCGGATTGGGCGGCTGCCCCTTTGCCCCGGGCGCGGCCGGCAACCTGGCCACCGAAGATCTGGTGTTCCTGGCCTACAAAATGGGCCTGGGGACCGGCATAGATTTCCAAAAATTGTGGCCGATCATTTACGACATGGAGCAGTGGGTGGGCCGGCCGATTGGCGGCCGCATCCGCCAATGGTGGGAAAGCGTCTGCAACCAGGAACCGGCCATCACGTTTGTTTAGCGCTCAGGCAGGTTTGACGAGCGGCTGAGGCTATACAGCGCTAAAACAAAACGGGAAGGAGAACACTCTCCTTCCCGTTTTGTTTTAGGCCCTGAGGATTTCTAAAACCCTCAGGGCCTTGGCAAACTGCGTGAATCTCAGACCTATGGGTTCATATGTTTTTAACTTGTGAGATTGGACCAATCTCCAAGATTGGTCCAATCTGGAAACTCCAAAGTTAATTGCAAACAAACCCTATGGCGTGAAGATGATGCGGCCTTCAATCATCGGTGTCACCGGCGAGAAAGCCAGGAAGTAATCCGCTAGCGCCTCGTCTAATGCCGGGCCAAAGTCATAGGGATTGACGGCGTTGTCACGGAACATCAGGTAGTTGTCGCCGCCGCGGCGCATAAAGTCATTGGTCACAACTTTATACATCGCGTCTTCGTCCAACGGGTCCCAACTTAAGCCGTTCCACACTTCCACGTTCACCACCCGCGCCTGAGCCGGCAAGGCCGGATTGATCTCATAGCGCAAACCGGAGACCTGGGTGAACCCGCCATTGGCAGCCGGGTAAAGGCGCGCGCCATTTTCCAATGCGGCTTTGACGTAGACGCCTTGCAGTTCAAAGGTGGCAATCGCGTTGCCAAATGGCAAAGTCTCCAGTACGTCGCCCATGGACACCGGGCCAGCCAGAATCGGGGCGCGCAAGCCGCCGCCGTTTTGGAAGGCGATCTGGTAGTTGGCGCCTGGTTCAGCCTGGTTGGCTTTCCACAGCATGGCGTCGGCCACCAGATTGCCCATCAGACATTCACCGATGCGGCATATCTGAACGCCGCTTACCAGAATGGGCAGGTCAACTGTTGTTGTGCCCACCTGGGTAGCGATGAGATCTGCTACGGCGTCACGGAATGGCTCTAACATGCCGTCCAGCACCGGGTCTGGGGTGACGGCCGTGCCCAGGTAAATGGGGTTGCCCTGGTAGTAGTGTACCAGCCCATCCGGGCCAAAGAGTACGTCCAGGTTGCCCAAGAACGTGCCCCATTGGTAAGCCGTGACAACCAACACCGGCTCACCCGCCGGGCTTTCCACCACGGATGGGTATTCGCCAACCGGGGTCAGCGGCCCGATAGAAGGCGGCCCAAAGGAAACAGGCAGCGCCGGGGAATAGAGGAAGCTGTGGCTGTGCCCGCCGACGATCACATCTACGCCGCTCACCGCCGCGGCCAGGTCCAGATCAACGTCGTACCCCATGTGGGTCAGGGCGATGATTTTGTCAATGCCCATTCCTGTCAGGGTGTCTACCGTTGCCTGTAAGGTCGTAATTGGGGCGGTAAAGGTGATGTTCGGACCGGGGCTGGAGATGTTGGTCGTATCGGGCGTTGTCAGACCGATAATACCGATCTCCTGTCCACCGCGCACAACAACTGTGTAAGGCAGAATCAGGCCTTGCAGGTCTGGGTCGGCGCTGGCGTCTATGTTGGCGCTGAGGACGGGGAAGTCTGACCCGCTGATGAAACTGGCGAGGGTTGCCGGTCCGTTGTCGAACTCGTGGTTGCCCACGGCCATGGCATCGTAACCGATGTAGTTCATGGTCATGGTCAGGACATCACCTTTGAAGAGGTTATAGAAGAGCGTGCCCTGGAATTGGTCACCGGCGTCTACTACCACAACATTGTCGGTGTTGGCGCGGATGTCGTTAACGGCCGCTGCCACACGCGGCGCGCCGGCGATACAGTTTCCGGCCGTAATATCTGCCGGTTTGCAGCGGGCGCCGTTGCGGTTGTATTGGTCCACCCGCGCATGGAAGTCGTTGGTGTGCAAGATGGTGAGATCAAACACATCCAGGCTCCCAACGGTGATTGGCTCAAAGTACGCCTGCCCACCGTTGACATTGCGTGGGTCGCCGTTGTAATCCACAATCATCACGCCCAGCGGTTCGCTGTACCAATAGCCGGTCTGGCTGTCTACAGACACAGTCATGACGGCCGTGAGATTGGCCGGACCGGGGTCGTTGCTCAGGTCCCAGGCAAACGGCGAATTGGCATAGTCGAACTGCCCGGCCGGATTCATGCTGACGCCGCCCTCATCAAAACCATACAACTGATAATCGAAGGTGGAATTGGTCGGTCCCAGGTCTTGCCAGGCGGCCGGTAAGTACCATTCCATGTAGGAGGCGTTGTAGTCTGTGTAGATGGCGTATGGGCTGGCAAGATACACCAGATTGGTCGCCAGGTCCACCTGGGCAACGACCCACACGTTGTTGTTGCCTGCGCCAGTGCGCGCGCCGTTATTCCAGTTGAAGTTAACGTAATCCCACGTACCGTCCTGGTCAGCGTCAATGTACAGATCGAACTCGGCGAAGTCTGGTTGGGGCACATGCCAGTAATTCCAGGCGTCAATGCCTATGGCAACGATGTCGCCATAAGTCGGATCTGCTCCGGCGTAATCTAAGCCAAACAGACGCACGTCACCAGGACCGGCCATAGCCGGATCTGGCGTGTCGTTCCATACCAGAGCCGGGAAAGCCCACAGGCTGGAGGTGATTGGCCCGCGATGGGTAATATCGAAGGTTGCCACATCGTTTACCGGGTCGGTGATGACGCTGCTGGCAGCGATTTCTTCTAGCTGCGAGTACGGCCGTGGTTGGAAGTAGAAGGGTACAACCAGATCGCCAGCTGCGGCGGCCACGGCGCCAGCCTGGGCGGCCGATGGGACGTCGGCGCCATCTTTGGCGATAACCGGCAGGTAAATCTGGTAAACCGGCGCGGGCGAGAAGACGACCCAGCCGTAATACTCTTCCACGACGCCGAACAAGACCGGAATCTGGGTCATGTCCAGGCTCAGGGTCACGGTGACAACCGCGCTTTCACCAGCGGCGAGGGTAACTTCCCCTGGCTCGACAGTCAGCGCTGCGCCGACCGTGCGCGAACCGGCCTGGAACATCCAGTCGGTCAGGTAAGTTACTTCGCTGTCGCCTTCATTGTAGAGGGTGACGTTGCTGACGCGGGTGACAGCGTCGTTGCGCGACATGGGCACGCCCCAGCTCAGGCTGACCAGATCGTCGTTGCCGATGGCGAAGACATCTGTGTCCACTGCGCGGTAAGCGTCTACACGGCCGGAACCGGTGCGGGGGATGGGGGTGTTGTCGGCCAGAGGCACGGCCGTGTTCATCATGGCCGCCTTAATTTGTTCAGGCGTCCAATCTGGGTTGGCCTGCACCATCAACGCCGCCACACCGGCGACATGCGGCGCGGCCATGGAAGTGCCGCTCAGGCTTGTACCGCCACCACCACTGCCCATATCGGCGGCAAAGATGCCCACGCCTGGGGCGGTGATTTCTGGCTTTAGCGCAGAGTCGTAGCCACGCGGACCGCGTGAGGAGAAGCTGGCAATGAAATCAGCCGGAGTATAAGGATCCGGAACCGTGACAACATCCTCTTTGCCGTTGACAACGACGATTTCACCGTCTGCCGGGACCAGGTTCATCCCGTCTTGCATCTGAATGAAGGCGGCGGGGATCAGCACCGGCACGCCAATGCCACCAAATGCACCGGCTGTATTGTTATAAATAATGGTTCCTACCGCCCCTAAGGACGCAGCATTATTTACTTTGTCGCTGAACGCGCAGGTACCGCGCTGGATCAGGGCGATTTGTCCGTCCAGGGCGTCGGGGGCGATTCCAGCCGTGGAGCATAGCTGATTGTTCGTGGCTCCAGCCAGGTTGCCGACGTATGCCAACGGCGCGGCCGTTGTGGTGATGTAATGCCCTGTGTCGTTGTCAAAGCTCGCCGGCGTGTAGATGATATTGGTCTGGGTAATGTAGGTTGTCCCAGAAATGTTAATGGCCGGACCGGTAACAAAGCCACTGGTTGACGCCGCCACGGAAATGGCTTTGTCGGCCGTGGCCGGTGAGCCAGTGATGTAGCTGTTGTTGCCCGCATTACCGGCTGAAGCAACGACGACGATACCGGCAGCTACCGCGTTTTCTGTGCCCGCGACGCTGGGGTCATCCACGTTATCGGTGCCGAAGTTGCTGCCCAGGGACATGTTGATGACTTGCGGCCAGCCAAAGAGCATGTAATTGTGGGTCGCCCATTCCAGCGCGTCAATGACCAGGCTGGTGGAGCCGCTGGCGCCAAAGACCTTAAGCGCGACGAGCTTGGCCGCAGGGGCCACACCATCGCTCACATCACCGGCGGCATTACCGGCGGCAATGGAGGCCACGTGTGTGCCGTGCCCCCCCTCATCCAGCGGGTCTGGGTCGGGATTGGGGATAGGTTGATAGGATGGGGAGGTATCATCGGCGTTGTAGGTGGTGCCGGCGAAATCGTAGCCGCCAATAACTTTCGCTGTGGGGAAGCTGAACGATTCGATGAAGTCCGGGTCATTGCTGGCAAAGTCAGCCGGATCACCGCTGCCGCCAAAGACGGCGTGGGTGTAGTCTATGCCGGTGTCTATGATGGCGATGGTGATGCCTTCACCGGCATATCCCAGGTCTTCCCAGACATCCGGCGCGCCAATCAGCGGCACACTGGCGGAAAGGGTTGGCTCGTGGGTGGGGGCGCGATGGATTGCTTTCACGCCGGGCAGCGCACGCAGTTCGTTTAGCTTGTTCAGCGGGGTGAGGACCTGGATGCCATTGTAGACGGCCGTGTAATTGGAGATGATTGTGGCGCCCAGGCTTTCGATTTGGGGCGCGACGGCCGTTTGTGCGCTTTTCAGGCTTTGCTCATAGCTTTGCAGGGCGGTGGGGGCCGGGGTACGGCCGTTGGCCTTCTCAGCGGCATAATAAGCAGCCAGCGGCGCCTGCTCAAACTCAATGATCATCAGGGCGTCGCTGGTGACGATGTCGGCCAGAGCGGCGGGCACATAACCGGCCATCTGCACAAACTCTTCGGCCGTCATCCCCTCAGCGAAGAGCGCCTGAATGTCAGCCGGGAGTTCTTCCCGTTGACCGCGCGTCTGTTTGTCCGCAGTCGGTGCATCCGCGCTGTTACCATCTGTCTGAACAACCGGCGCTTCAGACGTCATTGCCGCCTGGGAGGCAGAGGCGTTCACTAGAACGAACACCGTGCCAGAGACCAGGGCAAAGATTAACAATAGAATTAAAAATCGGTTACGCATATCAATTCACTCCTTGCAAATGCCAGCGCCCACCATCCAGTTTGTGACGAGTAATTGGGTTTGTTGTGGTCGTAGGCGGAAATTAAGACAATCCCTCATTATTCGCCAACATAAAGTTGACGGAATAACGCTAAGGATTCTTTGCTTTCTAAGGTTATTGGGATTCTGAATTGCTTGCACCTCCTTATTGGGGTTTGATTGGCTGCCAAAGCATGGTTAAGGTTTTGAAATTGCGGGGTGTTAACTTGCACTATGTCCACGTCAGACAAATACACTAAGAATTATACCCACAAATTTGTTCGTGTCATGTATTTTCGCGGCTAACGTCGTTGGTTTAGCCTTCACTTGGGCGGTAATAGGCTAATTTACTGATCCATTCGTTGGCTGCTGCGGATGCGCGAAATGCCACCACCGCCGGTAACGCTGCGGCCGCCGCCAAAACCGCGAAAATAGGGTTCGCCCAGGAATTGGGCGCGGTAGGCGGCGAAGAGCGTGCCGGGCAGGCAGGCCAGCAGGGGGGAAAAGCACTCACCAGGCGAATCGGCGAGGGGCAGGTGGGGAACGGCCGTCATTTTCATGCTATCCGGCCCAATCACCGCCACCCGGCGGCCAATGTGGGCCGCCGCCGTCACGACTTCCCGCGCCCGGCTGGCGTCCCAGCCCTCCGCGCTGATGACCAACGTCGGCGTATCCGCCTGCCTGCCGAAGTATTGCAGGTGCGCCCATTCCTCGGTGTCTTGGGCGACGGCCGTATCCCCGGCCGCTTCAATGAGTTTGGCCGCGCTAAACAACGCTGTGCCAACGTTCGGTCCTGCGCCACAAAAGACAAACTCACGGCCGTCCAGCCAATCCGCCGCCAGTTGTTGGGCGATGGGGTCGCTGCGGGCGATGGTCTCTTCCATGGCGTCGGCCATGCCGGCCAGCGTTTGCCGCGCCTGCCGCGCTGCTTTGTGCGTGAGATGGCCGCGTAATTCGCCCAGATGAACGGCCGTCAGATACAGCGCCAACTGCGAGGCCACATAGCTGCGCGTGCCGGGCACGACCATGTTGGTTTCGTCGGGGAGGGGAGGAACGGCCGTTTCTACCATTACCTCCGCCTCTTTTGCCAACGCCCCAGCCGGATTGCCGGTGAGAGCCACTGCCAGTCCGCCCGCCTTACGCCCCAGCGCCAGAGCCTCGGCCGTGCGGCTCACCTGCCCGCTGACGGAAATCGCCAGGACCAGATTGCGGCCGGGGCCGGTGTCCGGCAGGAAGCGGGCGGCGTAACGGCCAAACTGCATGGCGGTCATCGGTTCGCAGGGCAGCCCGGCAAGCTGCTCGAAGGCGAGTTCGCTGTTGAGGGCGGCGTGGTGGCTGTCGCCGCAGCCGGTGACAAAGACGCGCCGGACGTTAGCGCAGAGGGCGGGGGAGAGGGTGTTGGGGATAACGGCCGTGAGCCGGTCTACCATCACCCGGACGAGGTCGGGCAAGGTGTCTATTTGTTGGTGCAGGGGGGAGCGTTCCATGAGAAGCCTTGTTTGCTATTTGGTGGTTTTGATGCGCTGAGGCGGGTGGGGGAACGGCCGTTGCGTTTGGCCAGGGTACGGCCGTAATGCCCAAACTTATGTGGAGACTCACCAGACTTCATCAACCGGAACTGGCAGCGGATAATCTGACAACCAGAGCCGCGCAGGATCAGCAGAAGGCCCCGCATTGATTTCATCAACTACCTTTTGTGGCACAATAATCTTATCAGCCAGAGCCGGTAGCAGATGCGCGTGGCCTACTTTTGCCAAAACAATGATAGGCGAGGCATTAACAACCCACTGTTCAACTGCCACCCTTGACCTCGTGGATTAACTCGTCGGCTGATTGGTATTGAAATGGGGTAACGCTGTAGCCAGCCAGCGCTGCCAGGAATTCTGCCCGCGAGATACCGGCTATTTCGGCCGCCTTTGCTTGAGAAAGACGGCCCATTTCATACCACTTGACGGCCGCAGCCAGTCTCATCTCTTGGACAAACACAACTGGCTCTTGTCGCAGCGCTGAAAAAGCGTCTTGCGGCAGTTCCATAGATATTTGTATGGTATTCATACTCATTCTCCATGCAAGTTATGCAGCGTCATGATACTCACCTGGCAGGGATTGTACCATAGAAGGGTTATAGCAGGCGGCGTTTATTCATGCAGTCCAGACGGCCGTTCTCTCCCCATGTCACACCCACCAAACAAAAACATTGCCGGCGGTGCAGACCAGAGAAGGCGCTGCTTACCGCGCCAAACCCAGCCAATCTTCAACCTGAAAATCGGCCGTTAAGGGATTCACAAAACGCACGCCTTCAACGACTGCCCCCACGTTAAAATCTTCACTAAAAATGGCGGCAATCTGATTTAAGTGGGCTGTGGCCCAAATTTGTGCATCCCAAAAGCTGAACTGGTAATCACGCACGCCCCGCGCCGCTTCCAACACGACGGCCGGCGTCACGTCCAGGATTTCCCAGCTTTGTTGATAATTTTCCAGTCGTTGATAAGCCGAATCTGGCGTAAGCGGCGCGCTGATTTTGCGCGTCACCGTTACAAAAAACTCCGACATCACCTGGCTGCTGATGACGCCCAGGCCAGAAAGGGCCAGTTTGTCCAGGATAAGCGCAGCTTGCCGCTGTTTGTCCGGTTCCGAACGGTTGTAGGCGTATACCAGAATGTTGGTGTCAACAAAAATCTTAGCGGTCATACAGATCGTCGCGCTGCCAGGTACGGCCGTCGGCCACCGGCCCGGCGGCGATTAACTGCTGGATAAAGGCCCGTTCCGCCTGCCAGGCAGACAGATTGCGTCGTTTGCTGCCCAGAGATTGGGTGCGCTGGTCAATGGCCTGCCGAATAATTTCTGCTTCGGAGAGATTGGTCAGGTTGGCAAGTTGTTTCAGGCATGACTCTTGATCCGCTTCAATGTAGATTTGTTTGCGAATTTTTGTGCCCATGAACGGCCTCCAGATAATCGGCAGTATACATTGCAATATACATTGCATTTGGGGTTTGATCAAGTCACAACGAAGTTTCCACGCTCCACAACGAAGTTTCCACGCCCCACAAGGAAGTTTCCACGCCCCACAACGAAGTTTCCACGCCCCACAGTCTGATGTTCCCTATCAGATCACGGCCGTTCCTACTTCGTCGTCTCCACCCGCTGCCAGAGGTAGGCCAACGGCCGTTTCCTCACCCTTACCTGCCAGACCACCAGCGCCCACAAATGCAGCCGGGCGGCAAACAGCGCCAGCGTCCAGCCAAACTCACGCACGGATTGGGGATAGCGCAGCGCCAGCCGCGTGCCGTGCAGCGCCTCCAGCCGCGCCGAGCGCATCTGGTAAGGCGACTGGCGCACCATCTCCTGGGCGTAGCCGCCCGCCGAGCGCACCTTTTGCCGCAGCCAGTCGGCGTAGGTCGTAGGGTATTTGACATGGACCCGGGCATCCGGCGCGTAGCGGATGCGCCGGCCCTGGGCGGCGATCATCTGCGAAATCACCGCGTCTTCGGCCAGGGCGTCTTCGGGGATGGGCGGCAGCAGGGCGCGACGGGCGGCGAAGAGGTAGCCGGAACAGAGCAGGAAATCACCGGCGTCGTCGCGGCGCCGCCGTTCCTGATGGGCGGCATCGGTGAGCAGGTGGGACCAGTAGCCGAGCCGCGTAGCGCGTGGGCTGGCGCTGCACGGCCGTCCCGTCACCGCGCCCACTTTCTTATCGGCGAAGGGGGTCAGCAGGGGAGCCAGGGCATCCGGGGCCACCCACACGTCGCCATCGCTAAAGACGACGATATCGCCACGGGCGGCGGCCAGCCCGACGTTGAGGGCGGCCGGTTTGCCCTGCTGCGGGTCGCGGACGTGGCGGATTTGGGGGTGGGCGGCGGCGTAACGGAGGGTAACGGCCGTTGTCTCTTCATCCGGGCAGACCACCAAAAGCTCAGCGTCGTCCGGTAGTTGGGACAGAAACGCCTCAATCGCCTGTCCAATGGTGGCCGCTTCCCGAAAGGCGGTGATGAGAATAGAGACCATTAACTTGCCGGTGGGCGGGAATCGGTGACGCCAGTGCTGCCGCCGTAGCGCACGCTGACGCCTTTGATCCGGCCGATGAGCGCTTCCAAAAAAGCGATTACGACCATGAACGCCAGGTCTACGGCAATCGCCATCGAGAGAGCCACGCCCAAATAGCCAAAAATTGTTACCACCGGCCCGGCTAGATTGGCGATGACCACATCGGCCAGCCCCATGAAGTAAGCGATGACGGCAACAATGCCCATCACCAGCAGGAAGGCGGGCCAGGCGCGGCGGTCGGAGGCGCTGGGCATCATGGCGTTGGCGATGGCAAACAGCAGGTAGAGCCAGACGAAGAAGTCGTTGGTCTGGAAGAGCGTGCCCAGAGCCAGGGTAAGTTGGTCTATATCGCCCGTTTGCAAAGCGGCCGTTAGCCCCTGCACGCCGAACACGCGGAAGCCAATCAACAATAATACCAGCGTGCCGGCCAGCAGCGGCGCGCCGCCGATCAGGCTTTCCCGAATTGGCCCCAGGGTGCGCCCTTTGTAATACTCCACGTAGCCTAACTGAATGGTCCCGTCGGGCTGCACGCGGGGAATCAGCGACAGTTTGCCCGTGCGCACGCCCAGCAGCGAAGCGGCTACCCAATGGCTGACCTCATGCAGCACCACCCCCGGAAACAACACGATAGCGTAGAGAATGACGGCATACTGCGGCCGGCCGGTAATGAGCAAGGACAACCCATGCAAGTGAACGTGTATCCAACGCTGCAAAAAAACCAAGACCGTGAAAGCCAGGGCGACCCAGATAAAAGGCATGGTGGTGTCGGTGTTCAGTGTTCAGTATCCAGTAAACTGAACACTGAACACTGGTCACTGAATACTGATCAGGCCGCGTTGGCGACCAGTTCTATAAAGCTGGGCTTCAGACTGGCGCCGCCGACGAGCGCGCCGTCAATGTCTGGGTGGGCCATCAGTTCGGCGATGTTTTTCTCGGTGACGCTGCCGCCGTACTGGATGCGGATTTGTTGGGCGACGTCATCGCCGAGGATTTCGGCGATGGTGGCGCGGACCGTGCCGCCGATGATGGCGCCAGCCTGTTCGACGGTAGCGGTGCGGCCGGTGCCGATGGCCCAAATCGGCTCATAGGCGATGACGCAGGCGATGGACTGCTCGGCCGTGAGGCCCTCAAAGGCAGCTTTGACCTGGCCGCTGACAAAGCTGTGGGTTTCACCGGCTTCGTTTTGCTCCAGGCTTTCGCCGACGCAGACCATCGGCGTCAGGCCGTGGGCCAGGGCGGCTTTGATCTTTTTGTTGACGCCTTCGTCGGTTTCGCCGAAGTAAGCGCGGCGTTCGGAGTGGCCGAGGATGACGTATTGGCAGAAGGGGGTAAGCATGTTGGGGGCCAGTTCGCCGGTGTAGGCGCCGCTTTCGGCGAAGTACATATTTTGCGCGCCAACGCTGATTTTGCTGCCTTTGACGGCTTCGGCGACGGCCGGGATGGCCAGAGCGGGCGGGCAAACAACGATGTCTACGCCGGTGACGGCATTGAGGCCATCGTGGATTTGTTCGATGAAGGCGACGGCTTCAACGGCCGTTTTATTCATCTTCCAGTTGCCGGCAATAATTGGGGTACGCATGGGGTTCTCCTTAAAAGTTAATAGTTGGTAGTTGATAGTTGGTAGTAAACCGGATTCAGATCCTTTGTGTGTTGGGGAATCCGGTCTGTTTAGGGCAATTATAGGGCAGGCGGGGGCGGGGGGCAATGAACGATGGCGGCGTGCGCTATCCTGCGTCGGGTGGTATGATCCGCTCCACTGCAACCAATCGAAACAGCAACCGTACTATCAACTGTCAACTATCAACTACCAACTATCAACTATTCGCGGAGAAACTATGCGCATCATTCTATATCTGGGTAAAGGTGGTGTGGGCAAAACGACAGTAGCGGCGGCAACGGCCGTGCGCAGCGCCGAATTAGGCTACAAAACGTTGGTTGCCAGCACGGACATCGCCCACAGTTTGGCCGATTCCTTCGACACGCCGCTGGACGCCGTGCCGGTACAACTGGCCGAAAATTTGTGGGCGCAAGAAATTAGCGCCATCGCTGACATTCATAACTATTGGGGTACATTGCAATCCTTTGTCTCCCAAAACATCAGCGGCAAAGGCATCAGCAGCGTCGTCGCCGATGAATTGTCGGCTTTTCCTGGCATGGACGAAATCGTCAGTCTGCTGCACATCAACAAACAGGCCAATGAAAACAACTTCGACCGGGTGATCATAGACGCCGCGCCCACCGGTGAGACAATTCGCCTGCTGACCATGCCGGACACCTTCCGCTGGTATGCCGGTCATTTGTCCCGCTTTGAGACCAACGTCATCAAGGCGTTGAAGCCGTTTGCCGGGCGCATTATTCGCGGCCCGGCGGAGATTTTTGAGGCGTTGGAAAAGCTGGACGAGGCCACCGGCGAACTGCGCCAGACGCTCAGCAACCCGGAAATCAGCAGCTACCGCGTGGTCTTACAGCCGGAAAAAATGGTCGTGCGCGAGGCGGAACGGGCCATCAGCTACCTGGGGCTGTTTAACTATCCGGTGGACAGCGTGATTATCAATCGCATTTTGGGCGAAAATGTGGGCGAAGGCGAGTTCTACCAGAAACGGCGCGAACTACAGGCCAAGTATTTGCAGATGATTGAGGATAATTTCCGGCCGCTGCCGTTGTGGCGCGCGCCTTATTATGCCGATGAAGTGGTGGGCATAGCGGCGCTGACGCGGCTGGCGTCTGATTGTTTTGGCGCGGAGGACCCTGGGCAGGTTTTTTACCGGGGCGCGGTGCAGGAATTTTTAGAGCTGCCGGATGGCGGCTACCGGCTGCGGATTCCGATGTCGTTTGTCACCAGCGGCGATGTGCGGCTGCGTAAGCGGGGCGACGAGATGTTTATTACCATCGGCAATTTTAAGCGGGAGATGATTTTGCCTGGTGTTTTGGCGAAACGAAAAGCGGTGTCCGGCGCAATGCGCGACGGTGTGTTGGAGATTGATTTTGCCCCGCCTTCGTCGGCAGAAGAGACAGAAGTGAGTGAACGGCCGTCTCCCACCACCATTTAAAACACACCCATTGAGAATAGCTGCAATATCTCTGTTTCTTTGTGTCTTTGTAATAAGTTTTTATACCTATCAGCCACAAAAAACGGTAGAACCAGCCATATTTCCAGTTGGTTTGTCAGGCAATTAGCATGGCGTCGCCAAAAGAGAAGAAGCGGTATTGCTCGGTGACGGCCGTTTCATACGCCGCCATCACCTGTTCCCGCCCGGCAAACGCCGCCACCAGCATGAGCAGACTGGATTGGGGCAGGTGGAAGTTGGTGATCATGGCGTCTACGGCGCGGAATTTGTAGCCGGGGTAAATAAAGAGGTCGGTTGGCCCTTCAAAGGCGGCCACCGGCTTCCAGGGGCACAGATTGCTGGTCTCCCCGGCGGCGTCGCGGGCGCTGATGGTTTGCAGCGCGCCCAAAATGCCGCCTGACCGGAGAGCGGCCGTTTCCAGGGTACGCACGGCCGTTGTGCCCACCGCCACAATACGCCCCCCCGCCAATTTCGCCTCATTGATGCGCCGGGCAGTCTCGCTGGTCAGGCTGGCCCATTCGGAGTGGATGACGTGGTCGGCTACCTGGTTGGCTGCCACCGGCTTAAAGGTATCCAGGCCGACGTGCAGCGTCACCGTCTCCAAGATCACCCCTTTGTCGCGCAGCGCCAGCAGCAAATCGCCGCTGAAGTGCAGCCCGGCGGTGGGCGCGGCGCTGGAGCCGGGCGGGCGAGAATAGACTGTCTGGTAGCGTTCGTCGTCGTCCAGGGTTTCATGGATGTAGGGGGGCAGCGGCGTGTGGCCCAGCTCGTTCAGGTCGGGGTCAACAGGGCGGCTGAAGGTGATTTCGCGTTGGGAGCCATCAAGAACGGCCGTCACCACAGCCACCACATCGGAACGGCCGCCGTCCCGTCTGGTTAACAAGATTTCCGCACCGGCTTCTAGCTTTTTGCCACCCACCAGCGCTTTCCAGCGTGTTTCATCTAAATTTTCCAGCAGCAAAATCTCCACCTTGCCGCCGGTGGGTTTTTGGCCGAAGAGCCGGGCGGGGATGACCCGGCTGTCGTTAACGACCAGGATGTCGCCAGGGCGCAGGTATTCTAGTAAGTCGGTGAAGCGGCGGTGGGTGATACGGCCGTCGGCGCGCCCCAAAATCAGCAGCCGGCTGGCGTCGCGTTGGGACAATGGCCGTTGGGCGATCAGTTCCGTGGGCAGGTTGTAGGTAAACTCGTTGGTATCCATGCCAGCTATTTTAACCTGTCGTCTGGGGATGCAAAAGACCCGCAGGGTTTTAGAAAACCCTGCGGGTCTTGAAAGAACGCAGTTTTTCAGGTCTTTTAGTTTAGGGGATAGGGCATAGCCAATTTGTTGATCACCGCGTCGGCCACGAGGCGCGATTTCAGCATGGACAGTTTGTTTTCATGTGCTTTAGCCAGGGCCATCTGGCGGATTTGGGCGACCTGGCGGGCGGTGAGGCTGATGGCGATGAGCCGGGAGAC
The DNA here is from genome assembly GCA_016716065.1 of Candidatus Leptovillus gracilis. Lineage (NCBI taxonomy): Bacteria > Bacillati > Chloroflexota > Ardenticatenia > Promineifilales (SeqCode) > Promineifilaceae (SeqCode) > Candidatus Leptovillus > Candidatus Leptovillus gracilis. Next base: position 405,251 of record JADJXA010000002.1, read on the forward strand.
GCCACCTTCAAACAACGGCCGTTGCCCAAACTCCTGGGCGATATACTCGATGGCGTCTTCGAGAATGGCATGGACAACCGGCGCCAGGAAGACCATATTGTCTTTCGTCGCCACATTGCCCATGCGGGTACGGATCACTTTTTCTGGGTTTTGCAGGTATTCCTCTTTTTGCGCCTGGAAGAATTGCAGTTCATACGGCGCTACCTGAGGAACAACTGTTCTTGCCAGTTCGCTGACAAGTTGGTTCTTTGTGCCTGGATTCATGTCTGTAAATTCCTTTTACCAACTTAAATTCAAGTGTCGTTGCTTTACAGACCATAGAATAGAGGCGCCGCGTTAATTCATCGCTAATTGGACACGGCCGTTTCAGCGATTGGCGATTGGTCCTGAGCTTGTCGAAGGATTAGCGGCGGAAGATGCGGACGAGGATGTTTAGCAGGATGCTGCCCAGGATGCTGATGAGCAGCATGGTAGCCAGGGGGAAATAGATTTTGACGTTGCGACCTTCAAAGTTGAAATCGCCGGGCAGATTGCCCAGCCAGGGGAAGAAGCGGCCGGCCACCAGAATGATGACGCCGACCAGGGCGATGGTGACGCCAATGATCACCAGAATACGGCCGAATTCGATCATGCCGGTTCGTTGTCTCCAAACAAGGTGGGCTGGTTGATTTTGTTGTCTGGCCGACGGCCGGCCAGCGAAATGCCCAGATGGTGGTAAGCGTGCGGCGTCGCCATCCGGCCACGCGCCGTGCGTTCCAGAAAGCCCAATTGCAACAGATACGGCTCCACCACGTCCATGATGGTATCCGCTTCTTCGCTGATGGATGCGCCGATGGTTTCCAGGCCCACCGGCCCACCGCCAAACTTTTCGATGATAGCCCGCAGCACCCGCCGGTCCAGATCATCCAGGCCCAATTGGTCTATTTCTAACAAGTTGAGGGCGGCAACGGCCGTTTCCTCCGTAATCGCCCCATCGGCTCGCACCTGGGCATAATCGCGCACCCGGCGCAGCAGGCGCAAGGCCACCCGCGGCGTGCCTCGCGAGCGCCGGGCAATCTCGGTAGCGCCAACCTGGTCACAGGCAATGCCAAAGATGCCTGCACCCCGGTTCACAATACTTTCAATGGCCGCCTGCTCGTAAAAATCCATGCGATACACCGCGCCAAACCGGGCGCGCAGTGGGGCCGTCAGCAGCGCCAGGCGCGTCGTCGCCCCGATGACGGTGAACTTAGGCAGTTTCAGGCGCACGTTCTTCGCCCCCGGCCCTTTGCCCACCACAATATCCAGCACAAAATCTTCCATCGCCGGGTACAGAATCTCTTCTACGGCGCGCCCCAGGCGATGCACCTCATCAATAAACAAGATGTCCCCGGCGCGCATGTTGGTCAGAATAGCTGCCAGGTCGCCGGCCCGTTCAATGGCCGGCCCGGCGGTGATGCGCACGTTGACGTTCATCTCGTTGCCGATGACATGGGCCAGCGTTGTCTTGCCCAGGCCTGGCGGTCCGTGAAAGAGTACGTGGTCCAGTGGTTCCTGCCGCGCTTTGGCCGCTTCAATAAGGATTGCCAGGTTGGCCTTCAGTTTTTCCTGGCCGGTAAACTCGCCCAGTAATTGGGGGCGAATGAGGCCATCCAACCCCCGGTCTTCGGCTTTGCGTTGGGGGGAGATGTGTCGGTTGGCGGTCGGTTGATCGGTCATGATTCGTTGTTTGCCTGTAAACTCGTTGCATGGGATTATACGTCAAGTGCGCCTTCTTGCGTACTTTGCGGCGATGGGCAAGGCTTGAATGGAGGTTGGTTTGTTAGTTTGCCGCCAACCAGCCAACAATTATTCTGGAGGGTTTATGGTTTACGAATCGCAACATCCATTGGTGAAACATAAGTTGACTCTGCTGCGCGATAAACGGACAAAATCGAAGAAGTTTCGGGAGTTGATTCGGGAATTGGCGATGCTGTTGTGTTATGAGGCTACGTCCGATCTGGCTGTGGCTGAACTGAGTGTGGAAACGCCGATGGAAACGGCCGTTGGCTACGATCTGGCCGAAAAAGTGGGGCTGGTCCCGGTGCTGCGCGCCGGGCTGGGCATGGTGGATGGCATTTGGGAGATGATGCCGGGCGCGGAAGTATGGCATATTGGCCTATACCGCGACGAAGCAACGTTGAAGCCGGTTTCCTACTATAACCGGCTGCCCACTTCGCCCACTGTGGAGGTCTGCCTGGTGTTGGACCCTATGCTGGCAACCGGCGGTTCGGCCGTGGCCACGGTGGATATTCTCAAAAAATGGGGGGCGCAGCGGATTAAATTTATGGGCATTCTGGCGGCGCCGGCAGGCATTGCTCGCCTGCAAACCGCCCATCCCGATGTGCCTATCCACATCGCCAAAATAGACGAACGCCTTAATGACGTGGGCTTTATCCTCCCCGGTCTCGGCGACGCTGGCGACCGGCAGTTTGGCACGGGGTGAAGATGGTATCCAGTATTCAGTATTCAGTGTTCAGTAAACGTTTAACTGAATACTGACCACTGACCACTGACCACATGGTCCCTTTCCTTATTTTTACGGCCGTATTTACCACATCTTTCCTCCTGACGCCGGTGGCTCAGCGGCTGTCGCGGCGGTGGGGGATGGTGGCCCGGCCCGGCGGCCGGCGGCTGCATCAGGGAGATATTCCCAAGCTGGGTGGGCTGCCGCTGCTGCTGGCATTCTTGCTCGGCGCGGCCCTGATCTATTGGCTGCAACCCCCGGCCGACGCCAGCGACGCGCTGCGGCTGCGTGGTGTGGTGCTTGGCACATTGGTCATCGCGTTGGGCGGTTTTGTGGACGACCGCTGGGAGCTGTCGCCTATCCCCCAATTTGCCATCCAGGCCGTGGGCGCGGTAATCGCCATGAGCCACATCATTTTTATTGAAGTGTTCAGCAATCCGCTGCCATCGCCGGAGATGTGGCAGGCGCCGCCGCTGGCCTGGGTTTTCACCTACGATGCGGCGACGGGCCTGGTGTGGGTCTGGCGGCCGTTGGCTTTGTTCCTGACGCTGTTGTGGCTGATGGGCATGATTAATGCCGTGAACTGGCTGGATGGGCTGGATGGGCTGGCGGCCGGGGTTTGCACCATTGCTGCGCTGTTGTTTGCCTGGCACAGCTACAGCCTGGGACAGGCAGCGGTGGCGTTGTTCCCTTTGATTCTGGCGGCGGCGCTGTTGGGCTTTTTGCCATTTAACTTTGCCCCGGCGCGCATCTTTTTGGGCAGTGGTGGGGCGTATTTGTTGGGCTACCAGATGGCGACGCTTTCGATTTTGTCCCCGGCGAAGTTGTCTACGGCGCTGCTGGTGCTGGCCGTGCCGATTTTAGACGGGGCCTGGCTGGTGATCAGCCGCTGGCGGCAGGGGCGCAATCCGCTGCAAGGGGGGCGCGATCATCTGCATTTCCGTCTGGCGGATGGTGGTTTGCCCACGCGGCGGATCGTGGTGGGGTATTATGCGGTAACGGCCGTTTTCGGTCTGGTTGCTGTCCTTGTGCCATCTCGCTCGCTCAAAGTCTTGTTGTGGCTGGGGCTGTATGCGCTGGTGCTTGTGCTGCTCATCTGGCTAAGCCGCCGCAAACTACCGCCCCAAGACCCATTGTAAGGGTCTGGCGTCTGGCAGACCCACCCACCCGTTTTCTGTTATAATTCGGCGAAAAGGGATGATCTGATGCCGCTGATAGAGGCCATACGTCAAAAGTTCGCCCAGGACCGATTTGAATTCTCCCGACACGCCGTTGACAGAATGCTCTTGCGTGACGTGATTGTCCAAGAAGTCCGCGAAGCCGTCGCGAATGGCGAGGTTATCGAAGATTATCCACAGGACAAATATGGCGCAAGCTGCCTGATTGGCGGATTCACCGGCAACGGCCGTCCACTTCACATTCAGTGCAGCTATCCTGACCGGTCGCTCATCAAGGTTGTCACAGTTTACGAACCTGATCCGAATGAATGGATCAATTTCAAAGCGAGAGTTTTGTGAGATGCTAACCCAAGATTACCCGGAAAGAGTGGTAGAGAAAAAAGTCACGTATACGCTGCTAAAAGACGATAAGTTCTACATCATTGAGGGCGTGCCGGCCCGTGTTAACCTGGAAACCGGCGAGCAGTTGTTCGCTCCGGAAACGGTAGAAAAGCTGCAACAAATCATCAAGCAGCAGCAAAAACCGGTGCGCCAGATTAGTACACCGGTCTATGAATTTGTCTAAGAGGCGGTAGCAAACGCCAGGCAAGTGGAGGGTGGTTGTCATGATAGGCAAATTGGCGCGATATGGGACTGACGGCCGTTCCCTCCCTCCTCACAAGCTGCGCCCAACGCACAATCACCCCCACTACAACCCCACGATTACACCTGTTGTTTAGTACACCATCACGAGGGCAACGGCCGTTACCACCCGCATCAACACCCTCCGCCAAACCAAAGGGACCAACGTCTGGCAGCGCGGCTATTACGAACGCACCATTCGTGACGAGAACGAGTTAAACGCCACGCGGCAATACATCGTCAACAACCCGGCCCGCTGGGGCGAAGACCGCGACAACCTGGATGCCCTCCTTGCCAAAATGACATATCACCCGTAGGGCGCGACAGGCGGGAGGCCAGGCGTCGGTGATTGGCAAACGTTATACCCGCCTGTCCCGTCCCCACGATCCAGTAAGGTAGTTTACTTCTGATGCGCTGTCGGCGTAACAGATCCCCGGCCGAATTTTTGCTACCATCGCTTTACCTTTAAAAGTGCGCTCTTTAACGCCAGCTTTAAGGGTATCGTGTGAAGATAATCTAAAGCCTTTACCGTGGAGATGGGTAATATGACAACACAAAAGCGCTCTGAACAAACGGCCGTATCCGCAACGCCAGCACACCGCCCCAACGGCGCACTGGTCGCGCTGCAAATTGAAGCCATACAGGTTGTCATGCGCCGAATGCGGGCCGCCCGGTCGGCCACGCTGGACCCGATTACGAACGAAAAATTGGGTAAAATTGCCCGGCAGCAGCCGTAAGCCGAAGTCCGTATCCCGTATTCCGTCGCCAGCTACCAGAAGTAATGTGCCCCACGGAATACCGATTACGGATTACGAAATACCAACCAACCACCACAAAAAAACCAGACCACCGGTCTGGTTTTTTTTGTTCTCTCAGCCCACTGAATGCTGAACACCGAACACTGAACACCCCTGCTAAGGTCTGATGCAGGGCGGCAAATCATGGGTGGTCTGCTGCCAGGGTTCGGTGTACCAGGCCAGGTACTCGTCCAGATGGGCAGACCAGTAAGCCTCTTCGTGTACCCCTTCATTCAGGAACCAGTCATGGGCAATACCGGCAGCCGCCATGTCGGCGTGGAGCTGCAAGGTGTTGGCGCGCACCCAATCGTTGTCGCCGATGTCCAGGTAGATGCGCAGGTCGCCCAGGTCATTGCTGAGGGCGGTGAATTGGGGGTTGATGTCGGGTTTGGCGTATTCATCCAGCAAGGCGGCGCTGTGTCCACCGACGCTGATGAAGGCTTGCGGGTGACGGAAGGCGATCTCTAAAGCCCAATAGCCGCCGCGCGAGAGACCGCCCAGGGCGCGGAACTGCGGGTCTGGGCTGGCGCAGTAGGTGGCTTCGGCGTAGGCGGTCAGTTCGTCCAGGATGACGGTTTCATAAGAGCCAGGACCGCCGGAGGTGAACTGGGCCACCTCGCCGCTGTAGGGCATAACGATGAGGATGGGCGGGTAGAGACCGGCCTGAATCCCGGCTTCGGCGGCTTCGTCCAGGCCCACCTGGTCCCAGATGGCGTCGGTGTAGGTGTTGCCGGGGAGCATGTAAAGGACGGGGTAGGTACGGCCGTTTTCCCCATAACACGGTGGCAAATAAATGCGATAAGACATCTCGCCGGCGATGGCGCTGGGGAAGAAGCCGGTTTCGATGCGCCCTGGTTGGGCGCACGGGGTGGCGGTGGGTGCGGTGGGAATGGTGGGAATGGTGGGCACGGCCGTCAGCGTGGGCACGGCCGTTGTTGTTGGGCTGGGCAACACCGGCGGCGTTGGCGGCGGCGGGTTGGTGGGCCTTGTGGTGGCGCTGGGTGGCAGGGTGAGGGGGACGATGGCGGTGCTGGCCGGGGTGATGACGGCCGTTACATCGGGCGGCCTGGCGGCCTGCCCCAGCGCCCAGACGACCGCCGCGAGCAAAACTGCGACAGATAAATAGGCGAAAATGCGGCGTACAGACATCTGGCGCTAAGGGATCAGTGGGTTAAAAAGGCAGCTCGCTGGGCGGTTCGGCCAGCAGCTTTTGGTAATTGCCGCGCCACAGGTCCGGGGTGCGGGTCATGGTTTTGAGCTGGATGTCGGCGAAGCGGGGGAAGAGGTCGCCGAGCAGGTCGGGCAGCAGGTCCCAGGCTTCGTGGCGAACGACGTCTTCGATGTTGACGGCCGTTTCCGTCAGCCACTCCCAATCGCGCATAAAACGCTCCGCTTTCATCCAGTAGCCGCGCTTTTCCCACGCCTCGGCCGAATGCTTCACGCCGGCGTCAATTTCGCGCAGCAAAAAGACCAGGGCGGCGGCCATATCTTGGGCTTCGGCGTCCATCGCCGGTTTTTGGCTCAGATGGCGCAGAATTTCGGCGATGCTGCGCCGGTTCTGGTTACGTATTTTTGTCGGGTCGTTCAGGTTAATTACTCGGCTCATACTGTTCTCCTCAGGACGGCGGGGAATGATAGCACGGCCGTGTGATTGTGCCAATCGCCATCTACCGCCGCTGGCCGTTCGCCGCCGAAATGATCTGGCAAAAACGGCCGTTATCTGTTTTAATAGTACCGTCAAACCCATGACTGGACAGCCAGCTCCTTTACAGTAGGTAACTACAAATCCTCTCTGGAAAAGTTTGTTGGTTCGTTGGTTTGGTGGTTTGTTTGCCGGTCAACCAACCAACCAACAGACCAGCCAACTCAGTAGTTGCTACAGTAACCCATATTCGATAAGGAAAAAACTATGCGAATGCAAGACGTATTAGCGATTATTCTAGGTGGTGGAGCAGGCACACGCCTGTATCCCCTCACGGTTGAACGCTCCAAACCGGCCGTGCCGCTGGCCGGTAAATATCGCCTCATTGACATTCCCATGAGCAACTGCATCCACGCCAAGATCGAGAAAATAGCGATCTTGACCCAGTTCAACTCGGCGTCACTCCATCGCCATATCTACAGCACCTATGTGCGCGACATTTTTACGCCGGGCTGGGTGCAAATTTTGGCTGCCGAACAAACCCCCCGCAGCGCCGACTGGTACCAGGGCACGGCCGACGCCGTGCGTAAACAGTTGATTGAGATCAAACAGGCTGGCTCCAAATTTGTCCTCATCCTGGCCGGCGACCATCTGTATCGCATGGATTACCGCAAATTTGTGCAGTTCCACGTAGACAGCGAGGCAGACATCACCATTGCCGTGCAGCCGGTAGACCGCAAATCGGCGCCGTCTTTGGGCATTCTGAAGCTGGCCCCCGATGGGCACATCACCCAGTTTACCGAAAAACCCAAGCGGGAAGAGCAGCTAGATGAGTTGATCAGCCGTGACGATTCCGGCAAACCCTACATGGCGTCCATGGGCATTTATGTCTTTGCCACCGACGTACTGTTTGATTTATTGGATAAACCGGGCGACGATTTTGGCCGCGACCTGATTCCGGCTTCCATGGCCGACCGCAAGGTGATGGGCTATGTATTTGATGGCTATTGGGAAGATATTGGGACGATCCGGCGTTTTTATCAGGTAAATCTGGACATGGCTGCTTATGACGCCCCCTTCGATTTTTATGACGCGGAACGGCCGATTTATACCCATGCCCGTTTTTTGCCCGCCTCAGAAGTTCATGGCTCACACCTGGACAACGTTCTCCTGACCGATGGCTGCCGCATCCAATATGCATCTATCAGCAATTCGGTGGTCGGGCTGCGCAGCATTATCGGCAAAGAATCTGTGATTCAGTCCACGGTGATGATGGGCGCCGATTATTACGAAACGGAAAAAGAACACGCCGACAATCGGCAAAAGGGGATTCCCGACATTGGCGTTGGCGCTGCTACTCACATTGAGCGGGCAATTATTGACAAAAATGCGCGCATAGGCTCCAATGTCCGCATTCGGGATATTCCCAACCGGCCAGACAGCGAAGGCAATGGTTGGGTGGCGCGCGACGGCATCATTATTGTGCCCAAAAATGCTGTCATTCGTGACGGAACAGTGATTTAGTGGATGGCAGGGAGTGGGTAGATGCTATCGCCTATCAACTCCCTGCTCCAAACTGGCTATGCTCCCTTTCTTGATTGCTTTTACGCTGTGGGCTTTGCTGCACAGCCTGACGGCCATGCGGCGGACGAAGGCGGTGGCGCGGCAATGGATGGGGGAACGGCCGTTTGCCGGCCTTTATCGCCTGCTCTACAACATCTTCTCTTTCTTCACCATTTTGCCCCTGTTTTATGTGATGTGGACGGCCGTGCCGCGCACCTTGCTCTGGGAAATTCCTCTTCCCTGGAGCTATGGGGCGCAGTTTCTGCGTCTGGCGGGTCTGGTTGGGCTGGCTGTCGCCTTATGGCAGACCGACATCTGGGACTTTGTGGGGCTGCGCCAGGCCGTCCGCTTCTTCCATGGTCAGGAGGAAATGACCTTGCCGCCTAAACTTGTTACCGGCGGCATGTATGCTTTTGTGCGCCATCCCCTGTACTTTTTTAGTATGCTGGTGTTGTGGTTCAGCCCGCTAATGCTGCTGCCCACCTTCTTGTTTAACCTGTTGGCAACTGGCTATTTTTACGCCGGGTCACGGGTCGAAGAACGCCGCCTGGCCGACTTTTTCGGCGAGACGTATGACGCTTATCGCCGTCGTGTGCCGGGTTTGCTGCCCATTCCCCGGTTCAAGGGATAAATATCAGACCCGGCATTGAAATGAAACACACCCATTGCTAATTTGCCTGACGACGCCAGAGAGTGGCGTCGTGTCGTCAACCTCCCGTTTTATGAGAGCGCCGCGGCCATGACGCCGGTGGGGAGCTGCACGTGGCCGTTTTGTCTGAATTTGCCCTGGCTGTTAACGGCCGTTCGCGGCGCGTGGCTGTCCAGACCGGCCAACGCCTCAATTTCATCCCGGTCGCTGATAATGCTTTCCAGTTTGCCATCCATCATCTGAATCACCCGGTCCACGTAGCGGCACATGCGCAGATCATGGGTCACCATGATGCCGATGCGATTTTGCTCGTGGATCAGTTCGGCGAAGGTTTCCACCACCTGGTAGGCCAGGGTGGTATCCAGGCTGGCGGTGGGTTCATCGGCCAACACCAATTCTGGGTCGTGGATGAGAGAGCGGGCGATGGCGACGCGCTGTTTTTGGCCGCCGGATAGCTGCGAAGGCAGGTTGTGCAGGCGGTCGCCCAGGCCCAGGCGCTGTAAGAGTTCAATGGCACGGTCACGACCTTGTTTGTCGTAACGGCCGTTCAGCCGCAGCATCAACTCCACATTTTCCTGCACGTTCAGGAAAGGAACCAGATTGTTGGACTGAAACGTGAAGCCGATTTTGCGCCGGCGAAACGCCGTCAACTGCGCGTCGCTCATTCGGCTAATATCTTCGCCACCAAGCATAATTTGGCCGCTGGTGGGCGAAAGCAGCCCGGCGATCATCGCCAGCATACTGGTTTTGCCAGACCCACTCGGACCAACCAGAGCCACAAACTCGCCTGGCTGCAATTCGATGGATACGTCATCCACAGCCTTAATCGTCGCGTCGTCAATTCGATATTCTTTCGTAATGTTCTGAGTTGCCAGAGTAGATTTCATGGTCTTTGCCTTACCTTGTTTGATTTTCTTGCTGCACAATTTGTCTGTTATGCGCCATACGTCATGCGTCATGGTTCCCTGTGACGTATGCTGCCTGTTGTCCCATGCCTCTTGTTATGAAGCCAATCCCAGAGCGCGCAGTGGCTCCACCCGTACCAGGAAGCGAATCGAAACCAGCCCGCCCAAAGGTCCAATAAACAGCAGGGTCAACACCGCAATCAGCACCTGCGGGCCAGTGAAGATGATGGGGATGTTTGGCGGCAGTCCCAAAGATAGCAGCAGCGTCGCCGCTGCGCCGATCAAAACGCCGATCATATTGGTTCCTACAATTTGAATGGTAGCTGCCAGACCAACCAACGGGTTCGATGCACCCAAAGCCTTCAACATGCCAACCTGTCCCACTTTTTGTAGTGTTTGAATCTGGAAGAAACCGCCCACCACCAGCACCCCAATCAACAGCGTGAAGCCGCGCTGGGTGTTGAGAGTGCTTTGTTGTTCCGAATAGCCCGGTGAATTCTCATAAGCCGTTACCACGTCCACCACTTCGATGCCGCTGACCTGGTTTTGCAGCCGCTCGATCATCACTTCTTGTTCGGCCGGATCTTCCAGCTTGACATTAACAATGTTGTAGGTCAGCTCGTTTTGTAAACCGCCGACCACCGGTTTGGAACGAATGTTGTCCCAGGTGAACAGCGGTACAAAAATGGATGGTTGGAAGAAGTATTGCTGGCTGGTGGTAATACCTACTATCGTCACCGGGTAAAGCTGGTCAATTGCTGCCTGAGTAGACTTGACGATGAGGGTGTCGCCAATTTGCAGACCAGTTTGTTGGGCCACGCGCCGATCTATGATCACTTCGTTGGCGCGAATGCCGCCAAGCTGCCGTCCGGTGGTGACGGCCGGTTCACCCGGACGCCCCGGCTCCACGCCAACCAATGAATAAGAAATGGGGTCTGACGCTGGGTCCATGCCGGCATATTGCACAAATGCGCTGCTGGTTCCAATGGCCCCGGCATCGGCCACGCCGGGTATGCGGCGCAGGTTGTTCATTCTGGAGCGGCTGAGTTGGCTGGATAACACGGCCAGGTTGGCCTGGTCCTGGAATACGACCAGTTCGCCATCCAGATTGCTGAGGTATTCTTTGTTGGCCGTAGCCAACCCTTCGCCTAAACCGGCCAGAAAGATGACCAACAGAGTGATGAGGGCGATAACCAGGCTGACCAGCAGGAAGCGGCCCCGGTTGCGCCAAAGTTCTTTAAATGCCAAAAAAAGTGAGACTGAGAGGGTCATAGTTGTTTCCTTAATTTTTCATGGCGCAGCAGGGCATGACGCCGTTGAGCAAAATATCAATCATTTCGTAAGCCAGTTGGCGCGGTGTTGTCTGAAACGAGTGCGCCCGGCCGGTGTATAAAATGCCTTCGATCATGGTCAGAAAAAGGCCGGCCAGCCGTTCTGGTTGAATGGCGCGGATTTCGCCGCGCTGTTGGGCGGCGGCAAAGGCGGCGATGAGCGGCTGAAATAACGTCTGCTCGGCTAACTGCATCAGGCGTTGGGCGTTTTCGGCCGTGAGGGCTGGCATGTCGCTTTCTACCATGCTGAACAGTTTGAGGGGTGGTTGGCTGATAAACCAATCAGCGACGGCTTCCAGTTGGGCTTGTAGATTTGGCCCGGCCTGCCAGATGGCCTGTTCTAATCCTTGTTGATGGCGGGCCAGCCCGCGTTCGCTCACTTCCACAAATAACTGTTCTTTGCCTTGCGGCGCGTGGTAATACAACGACGCCTGGCGCATTTCCAGCGCTTCAGCCAGATCGCGCATGGTAACGGCCTGGTAGCCCCGTTGGTGGAACAGGGTTTCGGCCGTCTGCAACACACGTTCACGCGCTTTGTTTTGTATTTCTTGAACAGCAATCATCATGTTTCCTTATCGTTTAACTACCTAACGCTTAGTAGGTTAGCAGACTGTATATGTTTTGTCAAGTATTAAGTTTGACAAAACATTGATTTTACAAGAGCCGGGGTATTTTGGCTGTTACTGCGCGTCGAACGTCAGGCGATAAGTGATGGTTGGCGCTTAACGCAAAAAGTCCCCGGTGCTGACCAGCGCCAGGGACTTTGCAGTTCAGGTGGTTGGTTGAAGAGGAAGCGTTAGCGGAGGGTAACGGCCGTATCCCCAATCCACAACGCCTGGTTTTCGTTTAGGACGGCCGTTTTCACATAGCCCAATCCGACAAGCCCGGCCGGGCCGCTGCCCAACGAGGTCAGCGTCCCCACCTTTTTACCGGCGGCGGTGATGTCGCTGCCCGGTTCGGCGGGGGCGGTCAGGCCCAGCTTGACGAGGCGTTTAGCCAGTTTGCCCCGGCTTTCCAGCCGGGCGATGATTTCCTGGCCGATATAACAGCCTTTGTTAAAAGAAACATCAGACCACAAGTCGGCTTCCAGCGGGATGTAATCCTGTGTTAGCTCGCGGCCCAGGCGGGGGATGCCGCTTTCGATGCGCAGGTACTCAGCGGTGGCTTCATCGGCGGTTGTCAATCCGGCAGCCAGGAGGCGGGCTTGCACGGCCGCCTTGTCGGCGGCCGCAGCCAGCACCAGGTAGCCATCGCCGGCGATCGGATCCGTGCGGTGCAGGGAAAGGGGGACGCCGTCTACGTTGGCCGGCAGCCAATGGTGCAGCGGCAGGTCGGCCTCGGGGAGACCGGCGTTGACCAGCTTTTGTCCAGCCTGAGGGCCGTAGACGCCGAACACGGCCGTTGCCGCGCTGATATCCTGCAACCGAAAGTCATCGTTGAAGAAGACAAAACGCAGCAGGTAACGGGCGATAAAATCGGCGTTGTTTTCGCCGGTCAGCACGGTCACGGCGTCGCCGCTGGCGTACAGCCGCAGCCGGTCAATGATGCGGCCGATGTCGGTGGTAAGAATAGTAGCCGCGCCTTGTCCTGCGGCCAGCCCCTTGACCGCCTGGGTAGACATGCGGTGCAGAAGGTCCAGCCGGCTGCTGCCGCTGAATTGCAGCACACCGGTGGCGTGGTGGTCCACCACAACGGCCGTATCGTGGGCCGCGTGGTAAACGACGGGGTCACTCTGGCTCGTTGGCATCATAGTCATGGGAATTCTCCTCAAGCGAGACGGCCGTCAGGGGAATGAGCAGCTCTGGGGCTGGCTCAGGGTATGCTTCATCCCACTGCGCGGCCCAATCGGCGGCAAAGGCTGCGATGGCCGGGATGTAGGTCGCTTCTCGCTCATAGGTCAGCGCGGCAGTGAGTTGGGCCAGGGAACGGCCGTTTAGCCAGGCATAACGCTGCGGACTCATCAGGCTTTTCTCTGAAAACTCCTCCAGCCATTCCTCCACCTGCACCCGCACATGCTGAAAATCGTGGAAAATGGCATCCAGGTCCCGCGCACGATTTTCAATCAGGCGCTGCTGGTCATAGTCGGCCGGCTGCGCCAGGGCTTGCAGCAAATGTTCCGGTTTTTGTCCCTTGTCTATGCGCATAAAGCCGGTCACCAATTCCGCTTCCCAGGCAGTTTGCAGCGCCAGACAATCGGTAATAGATAACTCGCCGACGACGTTGGGTCTTAAGAGCGCTTCATCGGGCAGCATTTCCAGAGCCACCAACAGCCGTTCGCGGCTGCGGTCTAATTTGTCCAGGATGTTTTCCAGGTAAATCATTGTATCTTCCTCGTTGGGCCGGTTGGATAACGGCCGTATATGAATCATCTCCATTCTAGCACGGTGACAATTGTCATACCACGTTGATGATATCTATCAGTGACGGCCCGTGATGATCCGCTGTGGACATTTGGCGGTGATATGCCTATACTCTTATAGACCTGCAAATGATGCAGCAGTCACCCCTCTTTGACTTATAGGTTTCCTTAAAGATATTTCAGAGTTGGCTTCAAGCGAAGTATAATCTGAAAATGCAATCGTTAACCAACCCAACCAAATCAACAAATAGTAGATAATGAGCGATACAATTTCCCAACCACTTCCTGACGATATAGCAGAAATAGGCAAAAAATCTTCTGGCCCACAGGAGGTGCTGGGTGACTGTGGCCAAAACTTACGGATTAACCCAGGCCACTATCATTGCCGGACGCTTACAGTCTGAGGGTGTGCCGGCGCGCGCCTGGCAGGAAGGCGCAGGGCAGGCCACCGGTTTGATTATTGGCAAATTGGGAACCGGGCATGTTGTTGTGCCAGCAGCCTTCGAGCAAAAAGCATTAGAAATTCTGGCCGAAACGCCCGATGAAGGTAATTGGGACGAAGAAGAAGAATAGAACTTTTTTCCCCCCCCTCGATGATGAGGAGTGTAAGATATGGCTGATACATCATGGACCAATCAAAGCGGGACCATTACTTTAGACAAGCCTAAAAGCAGCCGGCTCAAATTTGTTGTGGCCGGCGCTTTGTTGGTAGCAGCTATCGTCTATCTGGTTGTCAACGCCATGAGCGGCAGCACGCAGCTTTACAAGACGGTCGATGAATTTTATGCAGAGCAGGGCCGCCTCGTTGGCCGTGATCTGCGTGTTTCTGGTTATGTATTGGGTGATACGATCCAATACACAGTCATAGATACGGCCAACTCGCGCCTGGAGTTTGATATTGTGGACAACCCGGCCAATCCCGGCCAGCGGCTGCATATTGTTGTCTTCAATGAGCCAAAACCCGATTTGCTGCAAGACCACGCCCAGGCGTTGGTCGAAGGCACGGCTGATGAGACAGGCGTGTTTACATCCAATCCCGGCGGCCTGTTCCTCAAATGCCCCACCCGCTATGAAGAGATGGAACCCCCACAATAATCATTTACGGACCTGACTGGCTTCTGGCAGACGGAATCAGTATTCAGTAATCAGTATTCAGTCGGTGTTACCTCTGGAAAACGCCAACCAGACACCGTACACTGAACACTGAACACTGCTACCAGTCAGGTCTCGTCCTTTTTGGCCCAAACGGAGAAACCTTATGATCCCTGACATTGGGGCGATTGCCCTGGTTATGGCTTTTGGTGTGTCCATCTACGCTGCTTTTGCCGCCTGGTATGGCAGCCGCACAGGACAGCCGCGCTGGATTGAAAGCGGCCGCAACGCCACCATCCTGGTCTTTCCTTTGGTTGGCTTATCGGCTGGAATGCTGGTCCTATCACTGCTGACTGATGATTTTTCCGTTGAATACGTCTGGCGCGTCAGCAGCATAGACATGCCCAGATATTTGAAAGTCACCGCCTTGTGGGGTGGGCAAGCCGGCTCTTTGCTATTCTGGAATTGGCTCATGGCCGCCTTTGCTGCGGCCGTGATGGCTCGTAAATGGCGGCAAAACCTCGGCCTGATGCCGTATGTGATCATTGTCATCAGCATGACCCAAGTTTTCTTTTTGGGTATCTCCGCCTTTATTGAACACCCGTTTGCCCGGTTGGCGCTGGTTCCGCCCGATGGCAATGGCCTCAATCCCCTGCTGCGCCATCCCGGCATGATCATTCATCCGCCCATGCTCTATCTGGGCTTCACCGGTTTTGTCATTCCCTACAGCTTTGCCATGGCGGCGCTAATCTCCAAGCAGTTGGATGACCGTTGGATTCGCAATACGCGCCGCTGGACGTTGGTGTCCTGGTTGTTTCTGAGCCTGGGCCTGATTTTGGGCGGCCGTTGGGCCTACGATGTGTTGGGTTGGGGTGGTTACTGGGCCTGGGACCCGGTGGAAAATGCGTCGCTCATGCCCTGGTTGTCGGCTACCGCCTTTTTGCACTCGGTGATGATTCAGGAAAAGCGCGACATGTTTAAGACATGGAATATTTTCCTGGTGGTTCTAACGTACTGCCTGGTGATTTTAGGCACGTTTGTGGTGCGCAGCGGCGTCATTTCTTCGGTGCATTCGTTTGCTCAGTCGGCCATTGGCCCTACTTTTTTGCCTTCATCGTCATCATGTTTGTCTTTTCTGGCTACTGGATGACCCGACGACGCGACCTGCTGCATTCGGAGAATCACCTTGGTTCTTTCTTTTCCCGCGAAGCTGCCTTCTTGTATAACAATTTCATCATCATAGCAATTCTGGCGGTGGTGTTTTTGTTTACCTATTACCCGATTTTTTCAGAATTGGTGACCGGCGAGAAAGGGTTTGTCGGCGCGCCGGTTTATGAGCAGGCGTTGGCCCCGCTGTTTGCGGCGCTGCTGCTGCTGATGGGCGTGGCTCCGCTGACGATGTGGTATCGGACTAACGTGCAGCGGCTGCAAAAGGCGATTTTGTGGCCGGCCGCTGCTGCCCTGGTTTTTGTCGTGGTTCTGTTTTTCCTGGGGGTTCAATATTGGGCGGCGCTGTTGGGCTTATGGATCGTCACTTTTTCGGCGCTGCTGACGTTGATTGAATTCTGGAAAGGGACGCGGGCGCGCATGAAGCGCGGCGAACCAGTCTGGACGGCTTATGTCAACTTAATGGCGCGTAATCACCGGCGTTATGGCGGGTATTGGATTCATCTAGGCGTTTTGGTGATGGCTTTTGGCATTATTGGCACGGAGTTGTACCAGCAGCAAACGCAGATGCACATCTCCAGTGGCGAGAGCATTCGCTTAGGCAATTATGAGATGGTTTTTAATGGCGCCAGGCGCTACGCGGGACCGGATGATTTGCTGGTGACCGAGGCGAATCTGGATGTGTTTTATAACGGCCGTTTCGTCACCACCCTCACCCCTAAGTCCGAACTTTATACCCGCACCGGCCAGCCCATGACCATCCCCGATGCCCGTTCGACCATCGCCGAAGACTTTTACGTGCTGCTGGTGAACTGGGAACCCACGACGGCCAATGAGGCAACTTTCCGTGTTTATCTCAACCCGCTGATTAATTGGGTATGGGCCGGCGGTTTGATATTTGTTTTAGGAACCCTGATTGCTGCCTGGCCGGACCGGCGCCACGCGGCCGTGTTGGAGGCGCGCCACGAACGGGCGGCGTTAGGCGCTGCAGGAGATTGATGACCATGCCGAAGAGAGTACTATCAGCCTGGTTGGTTGGCCTGCTGCTGCTGGGCACGGCCGTTACCGTCCGGGCGCAAGAAGGCCAAACCGCGACGCCTCCGGTCGTGCGCCAGGTTAGTGATGACGAAGTGAATCAGATCGCCCAGGAATTGTACTGCCCGGTGTGCGAGAACACGCCTCTGGACGTGTGCGGAACCCAGGCTTGCGCCGATTGGCGCGAACTGATTCGCACCAAACTGGCTGAAGGCGAAACGCCGCAAGATGTATACGCCTATTTTGCCAGGCAGTATGGCGACAGTGTATTGGCCCGGCCACCGCGCGAAGGCATTAACCTGATCTTGTGGCTGTTTCCCATCGCAGCGGTGGTGTTGGGGCTGTTGTTTTTTGGACGTTATTTGCAAGGGCTGCGCAGCGCATCTGCCCCGGCAAACACGATGGTGGAAACGGCCGTTATTCCCCCCTCTCCTTCCCAAGATGATTACGCGGCCCGTGTGGAACGAGAGCTGCAAAGAAAGTAAGCCCGTCATGGCCTGACAGGTTTTCAAGAACCTGTCAGGTCCCAAGAGAAAGCCATGAGTACAGAAACTGCACCAACAACAAATGAACAATTGAGCGGCGACAAGCCACAGAAAAAGCTGCAACCGGTGACGATTGCCCTGTGGCTGGTGGCCATCGGCGTTTTGGCCCTGGTGGGCTGGGGATTGATGAACGCTAATAAAACCCGGCCAGAACAAGGGCAAACCGCCCCTGGCTTTGTGATGGAGTATTTCAATGGCTATGAATGGGAGGGACGGCCGTCTGCCACTCTG
Organism: Candidatus Leptovillus gracilis; assembly: GCA_016716065.1. NCBI lineage: Bacteria > Bacillati > Chloroflexota > Ardenticatenia > Promineifilales (SeqCode) > Promineifilaceae (SeqCode) > Candidatus Leptovillus > Candidatus Leptovillus gracilis. Next base: position 422,851 of record JADJXA010000002.1, read on the forward strand.
GAAGATATGCGTGGCAAGGTGGTCATCGTCAATTTTTGGGCGTCCTGGTGTGTCGAATGCCGCATAGAAGCCGATTTACTGGAACAGGTCTGGCGGCAGTACCAGCATGACGATTTGGTAATGTTGGGCATTGCCTACTCCGACGTGGAACCCAATGCGCTGAACTATCTCAAAGAGTTTAACGTCACCTATCCCAACGCCCCAGATTTACGAACCATCATTTCCAACGATTATGAAATTACCGGCGTGCCGGAAACATTTTTCATTGACAAAAATGGGACCATCGCCCACGTCCAAATTGGCCCGGTTAATCAGACGACGATGACCACACTGATCAACCGGCTGTTAGCTGAATGAACAAACGAGGAGAGGAGGAGTCGGCAAACCACAAATAGTAAGCGGTGAACATTATGCTGAACACTGGTACATGTAAACCGTAGCCCGTTGGCATTCGTCGGATCTGCTACCCTACAGATTACCGAATACGGATTACCAAACACTGAACGCCGACCACGTATCATGACTACAGGTTCTATCTTAATCGGTCTGGCCCTGCTAATTTTAGTGGGCTTACTCATCGCGCAGCCGCTGTTAATGCCGGAAGAGCGCCAGTCGCGCCGTTCTCGCAGCCGACGCCAGATGCTGCTGGCGCAAAAAGAGGCGCTGCTGGAAGAGGTGCGCGCCTTAGATTTTGATTATGAAACGGGCAAAATTCCCGCGGAAGTGTATGAGCCGCAGCGGGCAGATTTGGTAGCCCTGGCCGCCGACGTGCTGAAACAGTTGGATATTCTCTCGACCTTGCCAGACGTGGAAACGGCCGTTACCCAACTCCACCAATCCCCCACCGACGATATCGAACAAGCCATCGCCAGACTGCGCCGCCAGCCCAAACCGGCCGAGCCGACCAACGGTAAGGCCCATTTTTGCCCGCAGTGCGGCCACCCTGTGGACGCCGGTGATAAATTCTGCGCCGTTTGCGGCCACCAACTGGCGGTGACGGCCGTTTGACCACACCCCACACCTATCCCAACCCTGACGATAAACCCCATGATTGAACCACAACGACACAACGCCCGATACGGCCGTTTTTTTATTCTTGCCCTGCTTTTCCTTCTGCTGCTGGCGACGGCCGTGTCTGCCCAGGAACCCGCCATCCCCCAAACCGCGCCCGACGCCGCAGTGGGCCTAAGCCTGTTCGCTGACCGCTGCGCCAATTGTCACGGTCCGGCGGGGCAGGGTGATGGCGAACTAGCCGCTCGCCTGGAAGCGCCGCCCGCCGACATCACCGACCCCGAATTTCGCCGCACGCGAGTCCCCGCCGATATGTTCACCGCCATCACCAACGGCAATCTCGCCAGTGGAATGCCCCCCTTTGGCCCCGATAACCAGACCGATCCCATCAACGAGAGCAATCGTTGGGATTTAGTGGCCGCTGTGTACAGCCTGGCGACGCCCCCGGAAACGTTGGCCTTTGGTCAGATTGTCTACGAAGACAACTGCGCCGCCTGTCATGGCGATACCGGTCTGGGAGATGGGCCAGACGCCGCCCAGGACACGCCGCCTACCGACCTGACGGATCTGGATTACTGGTTTAGCCGCAGCAATGAAACCGTCTTCACGGCCGTTGCCAATCAGGTCATTCCCGTCCATGATTATGACCTGACCGATGACGAATTGTGGGCGGTGGTAGATTACGGCCGTACCTTTAGCTATCGTTACGCCAGCCCGGCCAGCCCTGCTGGTCCCATCGCGGCGGCGACCATCAGCGGTATTGTCACCAATGCCTCCACCGGTGAATTATTGACCGAAGGCCAGGTGAGACTGCGGGCGTTTGACACGAACTTCCAATTAACGCAAATTCTAACCGAAACCTTGCAAGCCGATGGCAGCTACTCCTTCACCGTAACCGACGCGCAGCCTAACTGGGTCTATCTGGCTGGCGTCAATTACCAGAATGTGGGCTTTAGCAGCGACGCCGCGCGCCTGAATGCGGCCGAGCCGTCGCTTTCCCTGCCCATCACGGTGTTTGAACCCACCACTGACCCGGCGGCTGTTGTCTTGGATCAACTGCACATCCTGGTTAATTTCGCCAACGATGCCCTGCAAATTGATGAGTTTTACATCGCCAGCAACATCAGTAACAACGTCTTTGTGGGTGAGACGGGCGATCCGGCTGCCGGGACCCTGCAATTTTCTTTGCCGCAAAATGCCACCAACGTCACCTTTCAGCGGGCGCTGGGGGAGATGGATTCGACCATTCCAGCCAACGAGGTGATTCAGACGGCCGTTGGCTGGGCCGACACATTCCCCATGAATCCTGGCCCCAGCGGCACAAATCTCATCATATCGTATGAGCTGCCTTACACCGACAGCGCTTCGTTAGCCCGGCTGGTTCATTACCGGGTGACCAACGCCAACCTCATCATGCCCGATGCCGGGGTTACAGCCTCTGGCGCGGGGTTTGAGAACCGGGGCGTGCAAGATATGGGTGGCAGCCGCTTTGCCACCTACAATCGGGTGGATGTGCCGCCGGATACGACGCTCGAACTGGCTTTAAACGGCCGTCCCCAAATCACCACCACGTCGGCCAGCAGCGCCATCGCTCCCCGCAACCAGACCTCAGACCTCATTATTGGCGGTGTGTTCCTGGTGGTGGTGGTTGGTCTGGCCGGTTTTACCGTTCGTTCCTGGCGCGCCGCGGCCGATGCTGAATATGACGACGATGACGATGAGCCAGAGGTCGCCGGGGACGTGGAAGACGACAAACAACGCCTGCTTCAGGCCATCGTCACATTGGACATCGCCTTTGAAGACGGGCAAATCGCCGAAGCCGACTACACAGCCCGCCGCGCTGAACTAAAAGAAGCCCTGGCCGAGATTTGGAACTAATTGATCATCTAGAAGTAGCATGGCCCAGATTGGGCCAATCTCCCCTAGGTCTTTTAACCGGGAATCATATGTTTAAATTTGTGACAATTTACCGGCGAGTGGATGATGAGATGAAGCTGGAAGCATTTTTTTCTGGCGTCCATTTGCCCCTGGCCGAACAACTACCCGGTCTGCTCAAAACCGAAGTCAGCCGGGTCATCGGCAAACCGGGCGGATTATCCCGCTTTCATCTGATGTACGAATTGTATTTTGAGTCTGAGCGGGCTTTTCAGGCGGCTATGTTGTCCACCCCTGGCCTGGAATTGACGCTGGCCCTCAAGCCCTGGGCTGAGGCCAAACTTGTTAGCTGGTTCTACGGCGATTCCTTTGCTGAAGAAGCCCATAAACCTGGCGTAGCCCAGGAATGAGAGACAATCCCAAATCGTCAATCGTCAATCGCCTCACGGTTCCGGCTGGTTTCGCCCTTCGCCGTCGGATGTTGTGGCCGGAATAAAGGTCTGGTAAATCACCGGCGTATAGAAATAGTTGTCGCTCTGTAACTCGCCGGCGCGCCGGCCGCCCAGCACGTAAATGCGCGTTTCCACGTTAGCCACACCCATATCGGCCCAAGACGGGTTGTTTTCCAGCATCGGTGTATTGAGTACCTGCCAGGTTTCCATGGTTGGGTCATAAAACTCGCTAAACGTCACCAGTTCATTCCCATTTAACCCGCCAATAAGGTAAAGCTTGTTAAACAGCACGGCCGCGCCCGCACCGGCGCGTGGGGACAACATAGCCGGACACGCCTGCCAACGAGCGCTGCTGGTATCAAACAGATGGCAGGTGTCCAGCGCCGATGTGCCATCGGACCCACCCACTACGACTAATTTGCCCGTTACCTGGCCGCCGGCGAGCGCTGTTTTGGCTTCTGGCAGCGGTGGCAGGGGGCGCCAACTGTCGCTGCTCTGGTCGTAAATATAAGCGGTGTCCAGCACCACGCGGCCATCCGAGCCACCAAAGAGGTAAAGAAAGCTGCCATCGGTCAGCGCCAGGCCGCCGGTGACCGGGCGGGGCAGGCTGGCGACGGGCCGCCAGGCGTTGTTGGCCGGGCTGTAGGCTTCGACAATATTGGTGGGGGAACCATCGGCCAGACGGCCGCCGGGCACATAAATTTCGCCAAAGAGGACGGCCGCTGTTGCGTCGGCAACGGCCGTTGGTTTGGCGGCCATCTCTTGCCAGACGTGTTGAATGGTATTTAACCGCAGGACCCGGTTGGTGACCCCAACGGCCGTCTCGCCGCCAATCTGATACAAATCCAGGCCGACGGCGACCGAGGCCATGTCGGCCAGCGGCATGGTCAACGGCCGTGCCGTCATCCAGCGCGTTTGTCCAATCGGCTCGGAAAGAAAGGGTTCCACTGTTGGCGTTGGCGTCGGCGCTGGGCTAAAAGCCAGGCGACTGAGCAGAACCAGGATCGCCAGCAAGGCCACCAACAGCCCGCCCACCACAACGGCCGTGCTGCCGGTCAGCCGCCGAGTGGAGACAGTTGGCGTGGGGAGAACGGCCGTTTCTTCTGTCAGCGTCTCGGCAATGGGTTCTGGCTCCGGCAAAGGGGAAACTGTGGGATCAGTCGCCTCCATGCCTGGAATTGTCACCAACCCTTGCTGCAAAGCGGCCGTCGTCGCTTCTGTGCGCGAAGAAACGCCCAACTTGGTGTAGATGTTGCGCAAATGCACCTTCACCGTGTTCTGGCTGATCGCTAGTTCGACGGCCACCTCTTTGTTCGACGCGCCGTTGACCACAGATTGCAACACAGCGCGTTCGCGTTCGCTTAGGGTTTCACCAGGTTCAGCCATGTGTTCATTAAAGTATAGAGCTAGAGCTAGAGATGTTGGGTTTAGGGCTGGCTGCTCTATCTTGTCGCAAGACTTTGGTCAGGACCAATCGTCGCTGCAGCACCCACTCCCAACTACCAACTAGCCAACTGCCAACTATTCCTCTCCTGTCTCCTCCACCGGGACAGTATCCGTAATTGAGAGGGTATCTGTAATGGCTCCAGGCGTGGGTGTGGCCGATAGACAGCCTTCTTGCGCCTGCCCAATCTGGTCATTTACCGCTGCGCCCCAGCGGCTGGCCTCGCGGAAGTAAGATTCGGCCGGACACCACTCTTCCAGATAGGCATATTGGTTGCCCAAATTCACCAACGACTCGACCAGTCGTTCACAAGCCCCCTGATAAAAAGGGGCCGATAAACACAACTCGCGGAAATTGAGGGCCGCTATTTCCCAATTGACGCCATAATAGGCGATACCAGACAGATATAACCTGGCCCAAAAGCGATAATCCAGCGCTTCCTGCGGTAAATCGCCCAGCGCTTCCGCCCGTTCGAGGTAGGCAGCCCCTAGTTCCACCTGATCGCCGCTGATTAATTCCAGACCCAGCGCCAGATAAGCCGTATACATCAGCCGGTCAGTTTCTTGCCGTTCGTAGCTGGGATATTGCAGTTGAAACGAAATCAATCCGCTGATGGCCTCTTCCCATGCTTCATTTTGCACCAACTGGCGAATGCGTGTCAGGTCTTCTTCCGGGTTGCTGATCAGGCCGGGGGTCGGTGTGGGCAGTGGTCGCGGTGTCGCTGTGGGTGTGGTTAGCGGCACGGGCGTCGTTTGCCTGTTTTGGCGCGTGGCAATCTCCAGCAGCAGCGCCTCAGCCTCTTTCTGATTGGGATCGTGGTCTATCACCCATTCTAGCCGGCGCTGCGCCAGACGGTATTTTTCGGCGGTGATGTCTTGCTGGGCCAATTCAATCTGGGCGTTGATTTGCTCGACCAGAGTGGTGGCCCGTTTTTCGGTCAGCAGCGCCTGCCCGTTTTGCCAGCCCAGGTAAACCACCAGCAAGTACCAGGCCAACAGCGCCGCGGTGATGATCAGCAGCAGGCCGATCAGACGTGTTGCCCGGCGCGGCGACGGCCGTCCCGCCACCACCTCAACCTCTCCGGCAGCAGCCGTCTCAGGCGTCTGTGACTCTTGGTTTGACGGTACATCATTCATGGCGCGTAGTATACTCCGCTTTAGAAAGCATGTCCCGATAGACAGCCACCGTTTGCCCGGCGATTTGGCCTTGCGTGTAGTGCTGCAAAACGCGCTGCCGCCCGCTTTTTCCCAGTGTGCGGCGAAATTCGACCGATTCTAACAGACGCCGCAAATGGGCTTGCAATGCGTCGGCGTCGTCCTCAGGAAAGATTAAGCCGGCGTCACCGATTACCTGGGGGATTTCGCCGCTGTTGGCGCCGATAACGGCCGTTTCACAAGCCATCGCTTCCACCAACACCCGGCCAAACTGCTCTTTCCAGTTAGGCAGCGCCCGCGAAGCCAGCACCAACACGTCCATCTGCCCCAAATAAGCCGGCATTTGCGCCGACGGAATCGCCCCATCGAACTGCACCCGCTCGCGGATGCCCAATTCCTGCGCCAACTGTTCCAGATACGGCCGGAACGGGCCATTACCGGCAATGTGCAGCCGCCAGACGCCCGGCAGTTTGGCCGCCGCCCGCAGCAGCAGGTCATCCCCTTTTTCGGCCACCAGCCGCCGGTTGGCCGAGCCAAACACAAAGGCACGGCCGTCATCTCGCCGCGCCGGTGGGGCAAACAAATCCGGGTCCGTGCCAAACTGTGGGATGATCGTATACGGTCCGGTATACCCCTTTGCTCGCCACACCTGCGCCGCTTCGCTGCTGCCCATCAGGGCATAATCCACCGGCCAACACCTGCTTTTCCCACCAGCCAAACGGTGGTGGGTATTTGCGGTTGATATTTTGCCAGCTAAAAAACAGCGTTTTAGCGCCAACCGCCTGCGCCTGCCGCATGGCAAGCCAGGTCGCCAGGTTATACGGCTCCTCGTCAATATGCACAATGTCTGGCCGAAATTCGGCCAGCCGCTGCTTGAAGCGCGGATAATAATGCAGGTGGAAATTGCCATTGAAGCGGATGGGGTCCACCAGCAGGCGATAGCCATTAGCCGGAGCGCGTTCTAGCATCACCGGCCCGGCCGGGTCGTTCCAACCTGGCGGCACAACAGCCAGCAGCTCTATATCTTCATAGCTGGCAATCGCCGCCAGCTTGGATTGATAAGCCCCCACCAGCAAGGCTTTGGACAACATCAGCACACGCATAAAGAATGGTCAATCGTCAATGGTCAATCGTCAATCGTCAATCGTCAATCGTCCGGGTTTGTTGCGAAAACCTATTTTGCTATACTTGCCCTGCTTTGACAAACCGGGCAATCGCATGAACAACTCCGCAAACCAACTTCATGGCCCATCCCGTTGGGGGTGGGCTTTCTTACTGTTAATCGCGGTGACGGCCGTTTTTTTCCGCTTCTACCAGTTGGGCCAATACCCACCCGGCTTGTACCACGATGAAGCCTACAACGGTCTGGATGCCCTGACGGTGCTAGACGGCCGTTATCCCCTCTTCTTCCCGGCAAACAACGGCCGTGAACCGGCCTACATCTACCTCACCGCTGCCGCCATTGCCCTGGTTGGGCGCACGGTGACGGCCGTGCGCCTGGGTGCGGCCGTTGTTGGCTCCTTGGCGACGCTGGCCGTTTACCTGTTGGGGCGCGAATGGTTTGGGCAGCGCGTTGGTTTGTTGTCTGCCTGGCTGTGGGCCGTTACCGTCTGGAGCGTTCACTTGGGGCGCGTCGGGCTGCGGGTGTCGCTGCTGGCGCCGCTGTTGGCGCTGGCTTTCTGGTTGGGCACGTTGGCTTACCGGCGGCAGCAAGCGTGGTTGTGGCTGGCCGCCGGGTTGGTTTATGGGAGCGCCTTTTATACCTACCTGGCGGTGCGCTTTACGCCGCTTGTGCTGCTGGCGCTGTGCCTGTATTTGCTCTGGCAGCGGCGCGGGGCGCGTTTGTGGCCGGGGATGGGGTGGTTTGGCCTGGGTACGGCCGTCGCCCTCCTCCCCCTCGGCCTGCTCTTCTGGCAAGACCCGGCGCTCATTTTGGGGCGCAGCGGCCAGGTATCCATCCTTAACCCGGCCATAAACGGCGGCGACCTGTGGGGCGCGCTGGCGCGGCAAACCGACCGGGCGCTGGGCATGTTCATCTGGCGCGGCGACGACATCCTGCGCCACAATCCCGCCGGGCGGCCGGTGTTCGACTGGTTGATGGCCGGGCCATTTCTGCTTGGCCTGGCCTGGTGCGTGTACCATTGGCGGCGACCGGCGGCGGCCGCTGCCCTGCTGTGGCTGCTGATCATGTCTGGTCCGACGATTTTGGCCGAGGATACGCCCCACTTTTTGCGGGCGGCTGGCGTGCTGCCGGCGGCGCTGCTGCTGCCGGCTCTGGGCCTGGACTGGCTTTGGAATTGGGCGCGCCTGCCACAATTGGCGCGGCGGGGTGTGGTGGCTGTTTTGCTGGCCGGTAGTTTGTGGCTTTCAGTACGCGATTATGTCAATTATTCGCGGCAGCCGGATGTGGCCTATTTGTTTGAAACGGCCGTTACTGACCTGGCCGCCGCGATCAACGCCGAGCCAATTGGCACGGCCGTTTTCCTCGACGATGAGCGCTACTGGCAAAAATACCCGACCCTGCCTTTTTTGGTGGAAGAAGCGCGCGTACTCTTGTATCGCCCCGCCGAGGGATTGCCGCCTCTGCCCGAAACGGCCGTCATCTATGCCTGGCCCTACGACAACCTCGACGCCGTGCGGCGGGCCATCCAGCCCCCGGCGCTGGTCATGGCCGAGTGGGGCAGCCTGGCCCGCGGCGACATGGAACCGGAAGCGTATCCGCTGGTGGCGCGTTACGCCATCCAACCGGCGCCCGATTGGCCGGTGCAGGCCACGTTTGGCGCTGGGCTGGCGACGCTCCATCAGGTTGCCGTAGAGACGCTGCCTACCGGCGAACTCCAGGTGGATGTGGTGTGGCAGGCGGGAACGGCCGTGCCCGGCAATCTGGCCGTATTTGTGCATGTCGTGGGACCAGACGGCCTCATCGGCCAAAGCGATGGGCCGCCGGGGGCCGGGTTGTGGCCCGCCGACTGGTGGACGGCGGGGCTGCTGCTGCACGACCGTCGCGTCATCCCCCTGGACAACGCGGCGCAGCCGACTGCCATCCATATCGGCTGGTACGACACCGACACCGGCGCGCGTCTGCCGGTGCAAAACGCCGCCGGGCAGCCCGTGGGCGACGTTTGGGTCTGGCCCCTGGCGGATCATGGGTAGATGGCAGAGATGTCGTTTGCCGGGCGTCGGGTAGAATAGGAGAAGATGGGTACGCTTAAGGCTATGCGACGACTTTGGGTTGTTTTGGTGTGGGCTGGCGTGTTGACCGGGTTGATGGCCGGGTGGGCGCCACTGCTGGCGCAATCTTTGCCCACGCCAACGCCGGACGCCGATGGCAACATCTACGTGGTCGTGCAGCCCAACGATTCTATGTGGAGCATAGCCGCCCGCGCCGGGATTTCGCTGCCAACCTTGTTGGAATTGAACGACCTGACGGAAAACAGCGTTGTGCGACCGGGCGACCGGCTGCTGATTGGCCGGGTGGAGCCACTGCCCACCGTTACGCCGGAACCATCGCCCACAGCCACACTGGGGCCACCCACGCCGACGCGCACACCGCCGCCGCTGCCGCCAACGTCGGTTTGCCTGACAGCCTTTGATGACCTGAACCAGGATGGGATTCATGATGGCGGTGAACCGCTGCGCGGCGCGGTGGCCTTTACCATTTTTACCGAGCAGGCTGTGGTGGCTAACTACATCACCGATGGGCTGTCTGAGCCGCGCTGTCTGGAACTTGAGCCAGGCAGTTATCGCATTACGCGCTCCATTGGCCGCGACGAGACGTTGAGCAATGATGGTGATGTGGCCGTGCTGCTGAATCGGGGGAGTGTGGTACAGTTGTTTTTTGGCAGTTATCGTGGGGCGGCGATGGTCGGCGCAACGGCCGTATCTGGCACACCCAGTCCCGCCACACCGCTGCCGGTTTTTATTCAAGCCACGCTGCCAGGGGAAACGGCCGTCAGCCCAACCAAGCCCACGCCGCCCAATTTGCTGGCCTGGGGCGCATTGGCGCTGGCGGCCGTTCTGACGGTGGCGGCGTTAATCTTTGCCATTCGCCTGCGACGGCAATAAACTATAAGACTGGACAGCTTCCAAAACTTGTTCGGCTTAATTAGAGGTACTGATATGAAAAATCTTTTTGTATTGACCGGGCTTTTAGCCCTACTCGTGACGATATTGATAACGGCCGTGCCCGGCGCAGCCGCCCCAGCGCAGCAAACCAATCTGCTCAGAAACCCCGGTTTCGAGCAGCCTTTTGGCGCCGATGGTAACGCGGTAGATTGGAACCGCTGGCATCAAAACAGCACGGAAGCGCAGCTGGCGAACCGGGACTGCACTGCCGGTTATTACGTCTTGCCTAAATGGGGCGCGGAAACCAACTCGGCGCTGATCCACAGCGGCGGGGCGTCGCAGCAGGTAGGCAATATGTTCGACACCTGGCACGCCGGCGTCTGGCAAAATGTCCCGGCCACGCCAGGCACGACCTACCGCTTCACCTTCTTCGCTCGCGGCCGGGGCAGCAACGATCAATTCCCTGCGCCGTCGGATACCAGTCTGCAAATGGGCGTGCGCGCCGGCATTGACCCCAACGGCAGCGGCCTCTGGTACGAAAGCGACGTGGTCTGGGGCGCAGCCGCCAGCCCGCATGATCAATGGCAGCAGGTATCGGTGGAGGCGACGGCGACCGGCAATCAGATCACCGTTTATACGGCCGCCAATTGGGTGCGGGCAGGTACGTTCCAATGCCGCACCCATCTGGACGTCTGGTTCGATACGGCCGAGTTGGTGGCGCAAGGCCCAGCGGCGACCAATACGCCGCCCCCACAGCCCACCTCGCCGCCGGTAGTGGTTGTGCCGCAGGCGACCAATACGCCCGTGCCGCCGCCGCCCACCGACACCCCAGCTGTGCCGGCCACCTCTACCCCCATTCCCACGGAAACGCCCACAGAAACACCGCCCGGCGCGACCATCTGCGTCAATGCGTTTAATGATGAAAACGGCAACGGCGTGCAAGACCCCAATGAAGGCTATATGGCCGGGGTGACGTTTACCATCGCCAATGCCACCGCGATTGTGGGGCAGGCTATCTCCACTGGCACAGAGACGCCGGTTTGCCAGGAAGGGCTGCCACCCGACCGCTACCAGATCCGGCAGGTTTTGCCGCCGCGCCTGGAGCCAACAACCATAGATTACGCCGACCTGGAAGTGCAGGTGGGGCAGCCCTATGGCATTGCTTTTGGCAGCCGCATCCGTGTGGAAGTGACGCCAACGAGCGAAATAGCGGCCGTTTCGCCAACGCCGATTGGCGGTCAGACTGATACCGACTCGTCTTCATCGGCCGGCAGCCCATCGGGCGGCATCAGTGGTCTGGCGATTGCCGGAATTGCGATGTTGGTGACGGCCGTTGTGTTGTTGGGGGCGGTATTGTTCGTGCTGCTGCGTCGTCAGACAGGTTAATTGTTCTGGTGGGCGGGTGATGGCGTAGGCACGGCCGTCACCCGCCCACGCTGCCAGATTGTCCACCAAACGATTTCCCCGCAACGCTTCCCATCTTTATCTGATCGCCGCCCTGGCGGTGGCGCTGTTGGCCGCCTGGCCGCTGCTGTCTGGGCCGGGTCTGGTCAATACACGCGGCGGCGGCGACAGCCCCTTTTTGTTGCAGCGGCTGCAGCAGTTGGAAGCGGCGCTGCGCGACGGCCATTTTCCGGCGCGCTGGATGCCAGACGCCAATTATGGCTACGGCTATCCCTTTTACAATTTTTACGCGCCGTTGTCGCTTTATGTGACGGCCGTTTTTCGCTTCCTCGGCTTTCGTTACATTCAGGCTATCCAACTGGCGCAGCTTGCCGGTTTTATCGTCGCTGCCTGGGCCACCTTTAGCCTGGCCAGGCGTTGGTTTCACTCCGATTGGGCCGGGCTGTTGGCGGCCGTGGCCTACACCACCGCCCCCTTTCACATGGTCAACGTCTACGTCCGCGGCGATTCGCTGGCCGAATTTTGGGCCATGGCTTTTTATCCGCTGGTACTGCTGGCGGCGGATGATTTTCGGATTTCGGGTGGAAGCGCGTGGAAGCGGCGCGTGGCGCTGTTGGCCCTGGCCTACGCCGGGCTGATTTTGAGTCACAATATCTCGGCGCTGATTTTTTCCCCTTTCCTGCTCCTTTACCTTCTGCTTTTACTGGTGCGCCGTGCTTCCCCTCATTCACCATTCACCATTCACCATTCACCATTCACCATTCAAACTGCCCTCGCCGGTTTATTGTTGGCCTTCGCTCTTTCGGCCTGGTTTTTTGTGCCAGCGCTGGCGGAGAAGGGCTGGGCGCAGCTTGGCCCGGTGACAGAGGGGTATTTTCATTTCAGCAATCATTTTCGCGGGTTGGATTTGGTGCAGGCTTCCTGGTTGTTTGATTATGGGGTAGATGGCGGCGGGGCGTTTCGCATGGGGCTGGTGCAGGCGGTAACGGCCGTCGCCGGTGTAGCCGCCCTTCTTTTTATACCAAGGAACAAAGGGACAAAGGGACAAAAGGAGGCAGCGGAGATGTGGGGCGCGCCGTTGCTTTTTATTGGACTGACCTTTGTGGTGGCGACGTTGATGATCACACCGCTGTCACGGCCGTTGTGGGAACATCTGCCCCTGCTCGATTTTACCCAGTTTCCCTGGCGCTTTTTGTCGGTGCAGGCGTTGGCCGGGGCGCTGGCAGCGGCGGCGTTGGCCCAACTGCCGGGGCGGCAGTTCATCGCGCCGTTGGCGGCGCTGCTGCTGATTGGCGCGGCGCTGGGTGGGCTGCGCCCCGATTACCTGCCCATCACCGACGCCGATGTGACGGCCGAAAGTCTGGCGCAGTACGAGTGGTATACCGGCAACATCGGCAGCACTGTCAGCGCCGAATATCTGTATACGGCCGTGCAGCCGCGCCCCACCACCAGCCCCTGGCTGAACGACGGCGACCGGGACAGGGTGCAGGTGTTGGATGGCATGGCCGTCGTATCGCTGTTGCAGCGGCGGGCAGCGCGGCAGGTATGGCAGGTGGAGACGGCCGGTGGCGCTGTTCTGGTCTTCCCGACGATGTATTGGCCGGGCTGGGCGGCGGCGGTGGATGGGGTGGCGACGGCCGTTGGACCGGCCGCCGGGTCGGGGCTGCTGCAAATCACTGCGCCGCCGGGTGAGCATACCATCACCCTGCGCCTGGGGCGCACGCCGGTGCAGACGGCGGCAGAATGGCTCTCGGTGACGGCCGTGCTGCTGACGTTGTGGCTGCTGTGGCCGCGCCGTTGGGCGCGGGTGGGCTGGGGGCTGACGGCCGTGTTGTTGGTTTTGGCCGGGGCCGGGATCAGCGCGCGCCTCTGGCCTGAGCCAGCGCTCTCGCCGGGCAGCCTGAACTGGGATTTTGCCCAGATGGCTTATTTGCACCACGCGCCCGCTGGCGTTTTATTCGCCGATGGATTGGCGCTGGACAGCTATTCGTACAGCCACGAAGAGATGCTGCCCGGCAGGAGCTTGACCATCAGCCTGACCTGGACGGGAATCGGCGAGGCGGCCGGGCAGCCGGTAAGTCTGGCCTTGTTTAGCCCGGCCATTACCCGGCCGTCGCTGCTGGCCGAGGTCGAGCCATCTCCCATCGCCACAGCGACGCAGCCGCTGGCCCCGGTGATGCATTTTGTCTTGCCCATCCCCGCCGATGCCCCCCCTGGCCTGGTGGCGCCGCGTCTGGTGGTGGCCGGGTATGGCGCGGAAACGGCCGTGGGCCTGGCGCGGGGCGATTTGTTTTTGCGGCCGCTGCGCCTGACGGCCGATTCTAACGCCCAGGAGCAGGGGAGCAGAGGGGAGTTGGATGTGCGGGTGATAGAGGCGGCGGTGCGGGCGGATGCGCCGATTTTGGATATGCGCCTGGCGTGGTGGACGGCACGGCCGTTGAGCCATAATTACAACGTCTCGCTGCGCCTGACAGATGCCCAGGGCGTCTGGCGGCGACAGTTGGATACACAGCCAGGTTTTGGCTTTTTGCCCAGCAGCGGTTGGCCGGCCGGCCAGTGGGTACATGATTGGCTGGCGCTGTCGCTGCCGCAATTGGACCCGGCGGCCGGCCCCTATCCCTTATTGATACAGGTTTATGAGGTGGGCGCGCCAGAAACGGCCGTCTTGACGCGGCGTTTGGGGGCGCTGGTCGCTGCCGAGGCCGGCCGGGTGTTTGGGCCAATCGCGCCGTCGTTTGTGCTGCCAGATGGGGTGGTGGGGGAAACGGCCGTGTTTGGCGACGCCATCGCCCTGGCCGGTTATACGGCGGCGCAGCAAGGGGACGTGTTGACGCTGACGCTGTATTGGCAGGCGCTGGGCGACGGCCAGACCGACTATATGCGCTTTGTCCACCTGGTTGATCCGGCCGCCAGCCAGTCGCCGCTGGCGCAAAGCGACGGCTTCCCGCTGTACGGCACGTATCCCACCGGCCAATGGCTGGCGGGCGAGATTGTGACCGACGTGGTGCGGCTAAACCTGAGCCAACTGCCGCCCGGAGCGTACAGCCTGCTGGTGGGCTTTTATGAAGGTAGCGGCGGGGGGAGGGTAACGGCCGTTGACGCCAGCGGCGCGGCCTTCCCCAACGACGCTTTCCCTTTGTCGGCCGAGATTATTGTGGGGGATTGAGGCGAACCGCGCCGCAATCCCCGGGGGCTTACAATGCTTTCAGCGCTTGCGCCACGCTGTCTTGCGGGCTGATTTTTAGCTGGATGTCGGCCAACTTACCGGCCTCGTCAATGAGGAAATGGCTGCGGATGATGCCCATGTAGGCACGGCCGTACATCTTCCGTTCACCCCACACCCCATACGCCTCGGCCACCGCGTGGTCTGGGTCGGACAACAACGGGTAGGGGAAATGCTCCTCGGCCTGCCACTTTGCCAATGCCGCCGGTTCATCGGGGCTGATGCCGATGACTGTGGCATTGTGGTCGCTAATGGTGGCGTAGTTATCGCGGAAGCCACACGCCTGGGTGGTGCAGCCGGGTGTAGCCGCCTTGGGGTAAAAGAACAGCACTACCCGCTGCCCACGAAAATCAGACAATTTCATAGACTTGTTTTCGGCTGACACCAATTCAAAATCTGGGGCAGCATCACCAATTTGTAACATGTCGTTCACTCCTTTTACTTATCTGCTGTAAAAACATAACCGAATTTTAACCTGTATTGGTACTGCGGTACTATACTAAAACCCCTGGTTTGAACCACAATAAGAACAGTTCTTATTCTTTCCTCATGTGTCTGCCATCTGGAAGCAATAATCATGTGGACAATTTTTCATCACCTGAATTGGACACGTATCATTTATTAATATCTTGACAGCGAACAAGGAGTAGTATCATGAAAAATAAGTGGATTGCCGTTCTTTTTGCGATTTGTTTTATTGCTGCCGGACTATTTGTCCCGCAGCCCGCCGCGGCCTATACCGGCGCAAACGTGATTGTGCGCGACAGTGTGACAATACAACCCTGGGTGTGGGGTGGTGATGTCTATCTGGTGAATCAGACAACCGGTACCATTGCGGGTACCGGTGAACTAAACGCCAATGGTCAGGTCAGCATACCGCATGGCACCGGGACGCTTTGTACTGGCGTTGGCGGTTGTGTGTCGCCTTTGCCCGGCCAGGTAATTGAACTCATTATAGACTTTGAATGCCAACTTTCTGGCAATTGCTCCGGAGGCCCAAACGGAACGCCGCAGACATTTGGCGAACTGACTTATACCCAGAACGCGCTGCCATTGTACATTTCGCGGGATGTGCGCACCGGCACTGGTCCGCTGGCGGTAAGCCTGAGCGGGATTGGCGGCGGTTCTAGCAGCCCGCTGCCTTATGCTGCTGCCGCTGCGGCCGTGATGTTGGGCGCGGCAACCATCTTCGTGGTGCGCCGCCGCCAGGCGTAAAACGGGCGACCTTTCGCTAGAATCAAAGAGGGCGACCTGAATGAACAGGTCGCCCTTTTTTGTTTGTTTGCGACTGGGCGGTCTACTCGCCAAACAGCTTGAGGGCAAAGCGGATCATGCTGAGGAAAAGGCCGCCAAAGACGCCGCGGCGGGGGTTGACGCTGAGGCTTTCTTCCATGCGCATCATGGCGGCCAGCCACTGCCCCTGGCGTAACTGCATCAGGCTGAGGGCGCGTAGGACCTGGCTTTGTTTGGCGTGGTCGCCAGTTTGGGCGAAGAGGGCGGCGGCGTCGCTGTAGCTGCGGGCGGCCTGGTCGCGGCTGCCCTGGTTGCTGTAGAGGTCGCCCAGATTGCCCAAGATTTGGGCGCGGCGGTTGTCATCGCCGGCCGCCTGACAGTGGGTTTGGGCATTCTCAAAGGCTTGCAGCGCGTCGTCGTATTGGCCGCGCAGGCGGTGGATGACGCCGATGTTGTTGTACATTTCCGTCTGGCCGGTGTGGTCTTCGATGGCGGCGTAGGCGGTAACGGCCGTTGCAAATGTCGTTAGCGCCGCATCATATTCGCCGCGCTGAAACTGCTGCAACCCTTCTTCTTTCAGGTAGTTGGCTGTTGTGTTGTTCATGAGGGTTTGCCTGCCGGATTAAAACGTAATGTCCAGAATGCTTTCGGCGACCTGTCGCAGCCGCTGCACGTCCATCTCGCTGAGGATTTTGGCCGTTTGCATGTAGGTGACGTTGGTAGGATTGGTGAGAAAGGCTTGCATGTCCGGGCCTAACTCGCTGAATATCTTTTGCAGGCGCTGCTCCGCCTCGTGGCGGCCCAGGGGGCCATGCTGATCATCTACGAAATAGGTGATGGGCACGTTGAGGTGGCGGCTGATTTGCTCCAGATGGAGGTAGGGAACGGCCGTCGCCCCTGTTTCATAAGCAGCAATGGCTGCTTCGTCCAGACCCAGCATGGCGGCGAAATCTTTTTGCGTCTGGCGCGCCTGAAGGCGTAGTTGGCGCAGCATGACGCCAATGACACGGTGGCGAATCGCTATCAGGCTCTGGTAATCCACCGGCCGCGGCGTCACCAGTTCGTCACGTCCCCAAAAATAGCCCATCGGCACTTTGAGGAACAGAGCCAGCACTTCCAACTCTGGCAGCGACGTGGCGTATTCGCCCGTCTCAATTTGGGCATAGGTTTCCGGCGTCAGGCTCAGCACAACGGCCGTTTCTTCGGGTTCACGGCCGGCGTACAAGCGGGCGTCGCGGATTAGACTGCCAAGCATTTGGGCGCGGGTTGGGTCCTGGTTGCTCATATCCTTGCTCTCCGAATGGGTGCGTATCTGGCGGTTGGTTCGCCCTGACGCGGAAATATCTGTTTGCTTCACATAACCAGAAAGATAGTAGCATAAATCAGGCCAAAACCAAAACGAAAAATAGACCTGACCCGCCTTATTTTTACGGCGTGACGCCGGTGGTTAGCAGTACCCCGCCATTGTGGTCTATCAATCGCAGGCCCAATGGCCCAGACATGCCCGACGGCCGCTGTCCCACCGTCTGCCAGGCCGGTCCGGGAACCAGTTGCACCGGCCATTCCTGAACCATATTGCCGTTGACATAAAGCTGGACTGTACTGGGGGTGACGGCCGTTACCGCCACCGCCATCTCCACCCCCTGCCACGTTTCCGCCAGACGAAGCGCGCCCTGCTCGTTGGCTGCCGCCAGGCCAGCGATGCCGCTGACCGGATACCAATGCTCGGTCCATTGGACACTCTGCCCGGCGTCCAGGGTGGTATAGGTCCAGAAATCGGCGGTGACGCCGCTGCTCCACATCTCCACATAGGTGCTGTCGTCGTCGGTCCACAGGCCAGGTCCCAGCGTGTCTGGGCCGAAGAATTTGTGGCCAGGGATGACCACCCGGTCGGCGATGCGCAGGAGGCCCTGATTCATGTGATGGTCGTAGACGCCGCTGTAATTGGACTGGATGGCCGGGGCGAAGAAGCCAATCCAACCGTTCCAGGTGGCGTATTGGTTGAGGAAACGGCCGTTATACTCCGGCCAGCTTATCAGGCTGTGTTCGCCGGGAATTTGCGGGTCGCCGGTGGAGTGGATGACAATTTCGGCGGTTGGCAAGACAAATTCGATGGCGTCGGTGGCGTGGTTGTCGTCCGGGGCGATCATCGCGTTGAGCCAGTATTGGTAACTGTGGGCGTTGGCGGTGTTGTTGACCACCCAGGGCTGGAGGGTGAGGTAGCTGTGGTCGGCGTCCAGCGCCAGGGTAACGCCGACAGTCATGCCGGTCTGGTCTTCCACGTCGCTGACGGTGATGGTGACGGTTTGCGAGAAGACGGCCGTTTGCGCCAGCCAGGGTCGGTATTCGTTCAGGCCATGTTCGTCGGTGGGAAAGGCCCATTCGATGCCGCCGGCCGCCAGCCACCAGCCGCGATTTCCCCAGGCGGTGGGTTTGAGGACGGGGTTGTTGTACAAAAGCTGCCGCCCGGTGGTTTTATCCAGCCAACGGTAGAGACGGCCGCCTAATTCTGGCAGCACGGTGACGGCCGTGTAATCATTATGTAGCGTAATCGCCCGAAATTCCCGCGTCATCAGCGGTTTCTGGAAAACACAGTCGTGGTTCAGGCGTGGGTAGGGATAGACAAAGTCGCCGGGCAGGGTGGCGATGAGGCAGTCGGGATGGTCATATTGGTAGGCTTGAATGGTGATAACGCCGGTCTCGATCCAGGGCGCGCCTGGTGGCGGCGGTGGCGGGGAGACGATGTAGGCCACAACAGGCAGGTAGGAGCGTGGTTCCAGATCGTTGGCGGCAGCCTGGGTGGGGTTGGGGTGAAGATGCAGCGTCAACAGCAGACCGGACAAGAGCAAAAGCGGCAAACTGAGAATAAACAAAAAGTGACGCATAATTGGCTCCTTTGGCGTGCAGAGCGTGGCGGGCAGAATCGAACGCGCTGCCCGCTGCCCACTGCCAGCTATGTTGACATTATGCCAGTGAGCGAGGCGTCTTGTCTATAAAAAGTGCGCTAAAACGGCCGTGAATGAAACAATGGTCATGTTGGTGTTGGTGTTTGTTCGGCATATGATTGGGGACTGGAGATTTGGGTATGGACGATGAACGGCAGCAGTCGCTGCCCTTCCACAACCGGCGCAGCAAACAATGGCAGTTTGGCCTGGGGCTGCTCATCAGCTTTGTGTTTCTGTGGTTGGCGCTGCGCAACCTGCACCTGGGCGAGGTGGTGGCAAACCTGCGCGGGGCTAATTACATCTGGCTGCTGCCGACTGTGCTGGCCTATTTTGTCACCATTGGCCTGCGCGCCTGGCGTTGGCAGGTGGTGATTGCGCCCGTCAAACAGATCGCCTGGCGGCGCTTGTCCGGGGTGGTGGTTCTGGGCTACCTGGGCAACAATATCTACCCCTTCCGCATTGGCGAACTGCTGCGGGTGCTGGCGCTAAACCGCTGGGAAGGCGTGCCGGTCAGCGGCGGGCTGGCGACGCTGTTGGTGGAGAGGGTCTTTGATGGGTTGGCTGTGCTGGCGCTGGTTTTTGTGGCGCTGCCGCTGCTGGATTTGCCCGGCATTCAGGTGCAGGCGCTGGTCGTTTCGGCCAGCGTGTTGTTTTTTGGCCTGCTGGCGCTGTTTGTGGGACTGGCCTTGCAGCCCGACCGGGCGCAGCGGGTGGTGGTGTGGGGGGTGAACCGGTTTGTGCCGGGGCGCTGGCGCGAGGGTGTGTTGGGTATGAGCGGCCGTTTTTTGCAAGGCTTGGCGGCGTTAAGGAGTGGGCGGGGGGTAACGGCCGTACTCCTCCTCTCTGTCCTCATCTGGCTGGTGGAGACGGCCAAGTATTGGTTTGTGATGCTGGCCTTCCCGTTCCAGGTCAGCTTTGTGGCCTTGATGTTGACCAATGGCATCGTGAATCTGGCGACAATTTTGCCGTCTACTCCCGGTTTTGTCGGTACGTTCGATTTGCCGATCATCGCCACCCTGACGTTTATGGGCGTGGATGGGGCGTTGGCGGCGGCCTATACTGTCGTTGTCCATACCACCTTCTGGCTGTCCAGCACTGTTTTGGGCGCGGTCTACATGGTGTTGGCCGGCCTGCGCTGGTCGGATTTGGGCCAAAGGGATTGGGACGCAGCGGGGCGCGGCTGAATGCAGATTTTTTGTGCTGCTTGCCCTGTGCGTTATGCTTGTATCAGATTGGTTCAATCTTGAAGATTGAACCAATAGCACTGAGGTAAAGGCTTTTATGGAACCTGTTTCAATCGTCATTCCGGCTTATAACGAAGAGCATGGCCTGGGGCCAGTGCTGACGGCGCTGCTGGCGGACATGGCCCAGGCGGGCGGCCCGTTTGAGGTGATTGTGGTGGACGATGGGTCGAAGGATGATACGGCCGTTATCGCTGCCCAATACCCCGTCATTGCCCTGCGCCACCAGGTGAACAAGGGGTACGGCGCAGCGCTGAAAACCGGCATCCGCCAGGCGCAGTACGACATCATCTGCATCACCGACGCCGATGGCACGTATCCCAACGGCCGTATCCCCCAACTTGTTAACCTGCTTACCAATGAGGGCTACGACATGGTGGTTGGGGCGCGGATTGGCGCGAACGTGCAGATTCCGCTGGTGCGGCGGCCGGCCAAATGGGCGCTGGGCCGCGTGGCCGCCTACGTTGCCAATGAACCCATCCCCGACCTGAATTCCGGCCTGCGCGTCTTCCGGCGCGAGGTGGTGATGCGCTTCTTTAATATCTTGCCCAACCAATTTTCTTTCACCACCACCATCACCCTGGCGATGTTGACCAACCAGTACCGGGTGCTGTATGTGCCGATTGATTATTTTGCGCGGGTGGGCCAATCGAAAATCCGCCCTATCCACGACACCATCAATTTTATGCAGCTCGTTTTGCGCATTGGCCTCTATTTTGCGCCGCTGAAGCTGTTCCTGCCGCTCAGCCTGTGGCTGCTAATTTTGGGTATCGCCTGGGGCACGCTGACCCTGCTCGTCACCGGCCAAATCGCCGACATCAGCACGCTGGTCATCGTCATGACCTCGTTTCAGGTGTTTGTCATCGGCCTGCTGGCGGAGCTGATTAACCGGCGAATGCCAAATGATTATCGGGAGTAGAGGAGGTTGGTACGTTTGGCTGTAACGGTTAACGAGACGTGGCGCAGGCTGCAAACAGAGGTGGTGGACGCCGGGTTGTGTACCCACTGCGGCGCTTGTGTCGGGCTGGCGCGGGGGCATTTGCAGATGGTTCAGACGCCAGATGGCCCGCTGCCGCAGCCGGTGCGCGGTGGGCAGCACGTACACCTGCCGCCGCTGGCCTATGCTGCCTGTCCGGGCAAGGGGGTGGATTACCCCGGCTTGCGCCAGTTTGTCTTTGGCGGCCAGCCGGAAAATGGGTTGATGGGCAACTACCGGAGCGTGTTCATTGGCTACGCCGGTGATGAAGGGGTGCGGCGGCGCGGCGCGTCTGGCGGGGTGATCACGCAGACGTTGTTGTATTTGTTGGAGAACGGCCGTATCCAGGGCGCCGTCGTCGTGCAGCAAGGCCAGCCCAAAGCCTACTTGGCCCGCCCCATCATCGCCACCAGCCCGGCGCAAATTTTGGCGGCGGCGCAAAGCGTCTACCAGCCCGTGCCGGTGAATGAGATTCTGGCGGCGATGGCGGGGTTTAACGGCCGTCTGGCCTACGTCGGCCTGCCGGACCAGGTGGCGGCGCTGCGCGAATTGCAGCGGCAGGGCCATCCCGGCGCGTTGAAGGTGGCTCTGGTGCTGGGGCCGTACACCGGGACCAATTTGTACCTGGAAGCCATCGCCAGCTATTTGCGTTCGCAAGGCGTCCATTCGCTGGATGAAGTTGTTGAGTTGAAGTACCGGGAGGGCGAGTGGCCGGGCCATTTGTTGATACGTCTGAAAGACGGCCGTATCTTCCGCGCCGAAAAGTTTTACTACAACTACCTCATCCCCTTCTTCATCACCCGCAGCAGCCTGCTGTCGGTAGATTTCACCAACGAACTGACCGACATTTCGGTCGGCGACGCCTGGCATCCACGTTATGAGGCGCAAGGGGCGGGCTTCTCGGTGGTGGCGGCGCGCACCGCGCAGGGCGAGGCGCTGCTGCAAGAAATGGCCGCCAACGGTGCGCTCGTGCTGGACGAAACCAGCCTGGACGACGCCCTGAGTATGCACGGCCACATGCTGGACTTTAAGAAGCGCGGCGCGTTCATCCGGCTGGATTGGCGGCGTAAATGGGGGCGGCGGGTCCCGGAGTATGGCTACCGGCCAACGGCCGTGCCCATCTCGCGCAAACTGGTGGAGGTGGTCATCAGCGGTATTTTTCTGGTAGGCCGCACCCGGCTGGCGCGGCGAATCATCGAGGTGCTGCCCCTCAGCCTGGTGGGACCGCTGTTTAATACCTTGCGTAGAACCTGGAAAGATTTGTCCAAACCGACCAAGCGGAAGGGGCTGGCGAACGTGGAGTTTGTTTTTGACCATGAACAGAGCAATCAGACAACTAGGCGATGAATTGAAGTATTGGACGCAGCGCGATTGGGCGATGGCTGACGTGGAGGCGTATTTCGATTGGCTGGCGGCCGATTACGACGAGATTAACAAAGGCGCAGACTCTTATTTCCGCCGCTTCACCGATACGCTGCGTCTGGCCGATTTGCCGGACGGGGCGCATTTTCTCGATTTTCAGGCGCGGTCGGGCAATGGCACGGCCGAGTTTTTTAAGGCGGGTAAGGTGGGCACGGCCGTTTGCGCCGATGTTTCCCGCGAGATGGGCAAAATTTGCCTGGAACGGGTGCACGCCGCCGGGCTGCAAGCTGTGCGCTGGGTCCACATCACCGACTATAACTGGCCTTTTGCCAGCGGCGAATTCGATATTGCGTTGTGTCTGGAAAGCATTGAGCATTTTTCCAAACCATACTACCTGCTGCATGAACTCTCGCGTGTCACCAAACCGGGCGGCGCACTGATCCTCAGCACGCCCAACGTCTTTTGGGAGCCGATGCACGCCCTGGCGGCGATCACCGGCCTACACCATTCGGAAGGGCCACACCGCTTTTTGGGCTACGGCCGTCTTCAATCCATGATCCGCGACGTCGGTTTCCACATCGAACACAGCGAAACTACCGTCCTCATCCCGGCCGGCCCGGACTGGTTCATCAACCTGGGCTACTGGATTGAGGAGCGCACGAAAAACACCCTGATGCCGCTGGTTGGTTTGCGGCGGTTGTTTATTTGCCGGAAGAGGGGGATTGGAGATTAGAGATTGGATAGCTGGTTAGAGACTTTGTGCATCGTTTGACGGTATTACTGTGCGGCGGTATTATTTAGTATGATTAAATCCTTCAAGTCGAAAGAAGCGGAAAAGGTGTTTAATCGTCTCTTTTCTCGCAGGCTTCCACAAAACATTCAATCAACTGCTTATCGGAAATTGGCCTTTTTGCATTCAGCCAAAGACTTGAACGATTTGCTTCTCCCGCCCTCGAATCGGTTGGAAAGGCTGCAAGGTGATCGACAAGGACAGTACAGTATTCGCATCAATGATCAGTGGCGCGTTTGCTTCGAATGGCTAGATGGTGATGCTTATGAAGTCGAAATTGTGGACTATCACAAATAAAGGTGAATGATGACCCAACAGAAAATTCCTCCGGTACATCCTGGTGAAGTTTTGCTCGAAGATTTCCTCAAGCCATTGGGCATCAGCCAGTATCGGCTGGCAAAAGAAATGAACGTTTATCCGCGTAAAATCAATGAAATTGTTCATGGACAGCGGGCGATTACGGCCGATACCGCTCTACGTCTGAGCCGTTACTTTGGCACGTCCGCAGAACTCTGGATGAATTTGCAGTCGCTTTACGACCTGGAAAAGACGCGCGACGAAATTGAGGTCCAGCTTGAGGAAGAAGTCACTCCACTGATTCGTGACGATCTTAATCTTGCCCTGACGTAATATGTTCGTTGGTGGATGATTGCATTGAGGTTGGGTGAAACGGCCGTTTGTTAGAGCGAACGGCCGTTTTTTTGTGTCTGGTTCGCTTGACAATACGATTAAACGGTAGTATCGTTTTGATACTACTATGAGATAGTATCTTGCCGGGAGTATGAAAATGGCAAATTATACAGAACGGGTACAAACAGTCCTGACCAAAGAGCAGTATGATCAGTTAATGGAACTGGCCGAAAACGAGCAAAAGCCACTGAGCGTCATGATTCGTGAAGCGGTTGTCGAACGGTATCTGATGAGGGTTGACGCGCAAAAACGGCAGCAGGCGCTGGCGAATTTGCTGGCGCTAGACGCGCCGGTCGCTGATTGGCCGCAAATGGAAGCAGAAATTGAGCAGGGGGCGCTAGATGAGTGATGCACCCTACTTCTTGGACGTGAATGTGCCAATGTACGCGGCTGGTAAAGAGCATCTGTATAAGGAATCTTGCGTTTGGGTGCTGACGGAAATCGCCAACGGCCGTTTAGAAATCGTCATTAGTACCGAAATCATTCAGGAAATCTTGTATCGTTACGGAGCTTTAGGGCAGGCCCAAATGGGAGTACAACTGGCGCAGAATCTCATGGATTTGATTCCCAACATGCTGCCTGTGACGGTTGAGGATATGAAAACGGCCGTTGCTCTCTTTGCTGAGTATGCGTCAAAAGGGGTGAAAGCGCGGGATGTGGTACATACGGCCGTTATGCACACGCACCAGCTCACCCACATCATCTCCACGGACAGTCACTTCGACCAGATTGACGGCATCACCCGCCTGGACCCGCGTGATATGTTCGCTGGTGGATGATTGGCTTATGTTGTATCTTCATAATGACTTGGGGTGTATCAAACTGCAAGTTGGCGTCCGCAGATTTGTCCAATCTTCTGAGATTGGACAAATCTAAATCCTCACCGGCTGGCGGCGCGCCCCCCATTTCCCCGGCTGCGGGTCGAAGTGACCGGCGCAGGGGGTGTGGCAGAAACGGCAACGGCCGTCTCCAGCCAAATTCCACTCTTTCAGCACATACCAATCCCGACCGATCAGCTTTTCGCCGCAGGCGTGGCAGTAGGTGCTGCCGCCCGCGCCATCGTGGACGTTGCCGGTGTAGGCGTAACGCACGCCGTTGGCCTGGGCGATATGGCGGGCGCGGGTCAGGGTGGCCGGCGGGGTGGGCGGGGTGTCCATCATTTTGTAGTCGGGGTGAAAGGCGGTGAAGTGCAGCGGCACGTCTGGCCCTAGTTCGTCCACCACCCAGCGCGTCAGCGCGTCCAGCTCGGCATTGCTGTCGTTTTGCCCCGGAATGAGCAGAGTGGTGATCTCCAGCCAGACGGCCGTTTCATGTCTCAGATATAGCAGGGTATCCAACACCGGTGACAGGCTGCCGGCGCACAACTGCTGGTAAAACTTCTCGGTAAAGCCTTTCAGATCTATGTTGGCGGCGTCCATGTGGCGGTACAGGTCGCGCCGCGCCGGTTCGTTGATGTAACCGGCCGTCACGGCCACGGAATAAATGCCCCGTTCGTGGCACGCCTGGGCCACGTCTATGGCATATTCCAGAAAGATGGTGGGATCGTTGTAGGTGTAGGCGACGCTGCGGCAGCCCAGTTCTTGGGCGGCGCGGGCGATGGTTTGCGGCGCGGCCTGATCGGCCAGCGTGTCAAATTCGCGCGATTTGCTGATGTCCCAGTTCTGGCAGAATTTGCAAGCCAGGTTGCAGCCGGCCGTGCCAAAAGACAAAACGGCCGTGCCGGGACAAAAGTGGTTGAGCGGTTTTTTCTCGATGGGGTCTATGCAAAAGCCGCTGGAACGGCCGTAAGTCGTCAGCACAATCTGGTCGTCCTGGGCCAGGCGCACAAAACACAGGCCGCGCTGCCCGTTGTGTAACTTACATTCGCGTGGGCAAACGTCGCATTGGATACGGCCGTCAGCCAGCTTGTGCCAGTAAACGGTTGAAATCGTGTCGTTTAGGAGTGCATTCATGCTCTTTCTCCAGTTCGCAGCCTACAAAAGGCTCAGAAGCGTTTTGTAACCTGTCGCCAGTTCCCGACAAAATTCATTATACTACAGGTAGATTGGCGCAAAATGAACGGCAAACGGCACATTTCACTCCGCACTCCGAAATCCCCAATTGCCAGGGAGGTTGTTATCACCACAGTACGCCAACCGGCCGTCGCCGGTACATTTTACCCGGCCCGGCCAGATGAGTTGCGCCGGATGGTGGAGGAGTTTGTAGGCACGGCCGTCGTCCCACCGCTCCCGACCGCGCCCAAAGCCATCATCGCCCCGCACGCCGGGTACATCTACTCTGGGCCGACTGCCGCGGCGGCGTATGCGGCGCTGCGGCAGTTTGCCAGCCAGGTGCAGCGCGTTGTGCTGCTGGGGCCAGCCCACACCCTGGCCTTCGACGGCTTGGCCGCCCCCGACGCCGACAGCTTTGCCACGCCGTTGGGCGAAGTGCTGTTGGATTGGGCGGCGCTGGACAGCATCCTGGCGCTGCCGTCGGTGCAAGTATTGCCCGCCGCCCATGCCCGCGAGCATGGGCTGGAGGTGCATCTGCCGTTTTTGCAGGTGGTGGTGGGTGGGGCGTTTAGGCTGGTTCCGTTGGTGGTGGGCGATGTGTGGGCGGAAGAGGTAACGGCCGTACTCGACCTTCTCTGGGGCGGGCCGGAAACGCTCATCGTCATCAGTTCTGACCTGAGCCATTACCATGATTATGCCACGGCGCAGCGGATGGACGCGGCTACGGCCGAAGCCATTGAGCAGCTTAATCCCGCAGCCATCGGCCGTGATCAGGCGTGTGGGCGGCGGCCCATTCAAGGGTTGCTGCTGGCCGCGCAAATGCGCCATCTAACCGTCCACCGGCTGGATTTGCGCAACTCTGGCGACACGGCCGGGCGGAAGGAGCGGGTGGTGGGTTATGGGGCGTGGGGGTTTAACGATAGCAACCACAGCAACGGTCGCCTGTTAACTGTTTTAGCCCGGAAAGAATCCGTCTCAGGGCGATTGTGATTGGGAGGCCGAAGCTACAAACGATTCGATTAATTGGATGAGGGTGGCCCAATCGCGGAAGTAATGGGCCTTGCCGGAGAGGACATGGGTGAGGGTACCGCGGATTTCTGAACGGCCGCCACCCACCTCCTCCCGCCATACCCGCAGCGTAAACAACTGCGACTCTGTCTGAACCTCTTGCATCGCCTCAACCTATGAATTTGGAACGGCCGTTTCCCAAACCCTCTACCTGAGTAGCCAGTATCTATTTTTAGGGCAGGTTTTCCAGCACAAGGTGCCTATGGCGCAGCGCTGCCCGATGAAAATGGACCCATAGGGAATCCCAGAAATCAGGCCGGGGGGTAATAGGCGGCCCCTGCGCCCACTCTTGAGGTGTGAAACTATCCCAATTTGTATCCCCCGCAAAAGCCTGCCGGCGCCAATCCTCTTTGTTATAAGTCAGCGCGTGTGGCGCAAAGAGATGCTCGAATGTGGTGCGCCATAGTTCGCAACGTTCATTTTCCTGAAATGCATGGTAAGCGTCATAAGCTGCGCGCGAGAACAAATCTTTCAGGCCCAGCGAGTCCGCCGGTCTGTAAGCAAACAAGCGCTGGAAGTCAGGCTTTAAGTCTTCCCAGGGGATAGGGGACGCCGGATTCTGTTTTTTGACCTGGCTCAGATAGCCGTAAATTTTTTGCGCCGCTTGCAAATAATCGGTGACGTTGTCACGTAGGACCGGGGGAGTGTTTTGCCGCTCATAAGCATACTGCCATTTTGCATAGGACAAATCAGGAAAATAACAAGCTTCAGCGTGGCCAATTTCTGGGAGAATGTTTAACAGGATTCGCTCGCCCGGCGTTACTGCCTGGTACTGATTGGTATCTGGATCAAAAACCTTGATACCGTCAATATCATTTTCGACCCGGTTTAGACGCCCCGAAAAACCCTTGTGCGCCCAGGTGTCGGCAAACATGTGTAGAGCGATGCCGATGCGACACAGGCGATGCTTATTGTTTTTCAATGGCTCTCTGGCAGCCTCGTTTAAGAGCCAATTGGCAAATTTTGAATCTTGGTTTGTGACAAAGGAATATGAGCCGTTTTGGGAAGGGTTAAATCGCTGGGGTGGAATGAAATGAAAAGGAATATACACGCGCTTCTGTGCCGACCAGTTCAAAACAGCCCGGCCCAAATCCTCTAATTTATCATAGGTCGTGCAAACCGGATCAAAATTGACGTCACCCGCCAGCCGGATCTGTTCGCTCTCCGTGGCGTTATCCGTATATTGCGACGCGTAGGCGATGGTCAGTGCGTCTGCCGGGTTGAAGCCAGCCGCTCTGGCCAAAACAGCGACGCAGTAGAAATGAAAGTTTTTTTTGCATGTTTTCCTCCCTTTAACCTGGTCCATCAGGCAGCGGCCTCCCCAGCGTACCGCTTCCCGCCACAACAAAAAAATCAGGAACGGCCGTTTCCCCATCTGCCCGCCCAAATTCATTAGGCAGCGGTGACGGCAGGAAACGGCCGTTTCCCCAGGTGGTTATCCCTTCGTACTCCAGCAAGCAATCGTGTAGACTACTTCAATCCATCAACACAGTTGCCAGCGTCTGGCCCTTATTTGCCCCTTTTTCAACAGCGATGGCAAAAATATGAACACCGCTCTTCCAGGTCTCTGTTATAATGGGCACCACATTGACGTGGTAGAAGCCGGGAAGTCTTCCCGCTGTGACACCAGTCATATTCACCAATGCTCCACCAGGCCCAACGATCATCGGATCCACTTTGAAGTCGGACACTACAAGCCCTGTGACCGGCGTTCCGTTAGCATTTGTAACGGACACAATGATGTAGTTGGGTTGTCGGTTTCCAGGAGCTGCCATAGTGTCTTCAGAGAATGCATTTACGATTAACCTTGCCATACCATTTACCTCCTTTTGAGATTGAACATTTGATTTTGGCTCTATTTCAATAGACGGTTGTCTAAGAATACCTTTAGTTTGACTCCTCGGCACTCGAGTATCGCCATAGCGCACAGAGGTTCTGTTACTTCTGCTCTTGCGAAATAATATTATTAAGACGTTCTTGAAGTTGCGTAAGTGGCACCAAGTATCCCGCAGCTAGGCCAATAAGTGACATGCTAATTGAGATCGTTGCGAATGCGTTGAATGTATTTGAATCTGAACCATAGGTGTCCAATACGACTACTCCGCCCGTGAACGATATTCCTCCGATCAGGTAGAAGAGCGACAACGCAAATGCCAGTATTAGAGAAATGACCGATTCTAGAAAAAATCCTGACATTGTGAGTTGTGTCAGCTTTTCTTCATGATAGGCTATCAAAGTACGCAATCCGGTTCCTAGCAATGCCGAGATAAAGAGCAGTGCAAAGAATGCGACATTTACTATTAATCCACATAATGCTTGTTCTGCAGTGCAACGCGATGCGGCCAAAAAAAATACCATCCAAGCTAATAAGAAACACAACTGAAAGCCCAAAGTAATCATCAGGGCATTTCGAACTTTTTTACTACTTTTATTTTTGGCGGCGATTAACTTGTCGATTATGGTGACAACGTTCAACGCATTTTCCTTGTTGTCCTCCATCGTGGGTTCCCAGTAGACTTCCAGACCGCGTACATCAGTTGTACTAATAAGTTGATCGTATTCATCTTGCAAAACATCCATGTGAACTTGTTGAGCCGCACCACCCAATGAGGGTAAGGCTACAATCGGTTTATGCATGGAACAGGCAGCGTACCCTATGGTGGCAGTTCCGTCAGTTCCGCCGATGATGATGACACCGTCTGCATCATTTACATTGGTGATTAGCTTGGCTTTGAATGCTCCATGGCTAAGGTATCCAGGTGTTATATCAACGTGTTCCAGGGACTTTAATTCCTGAAAACTGTCCACAGTATCCGGAGTTAGATTCTCTTCTGGTGCGATTTCCCTTGGCCCATAGAAAATAACGTTGGTCTTTTTCCCAACTTCAGAAGATGCCTGGTCGGCACCCACCATGACAAAATTGCAAGCGGTGTCACAGTCTTTCAGCATTTTCCATTCAGGTATCGCCACCATTATCACATGGTCGGTCTTGGCTAACGCCCAACCAAGAGCAAGGCAGGCTGCCTTAAACCTATTTATCTTTTCGTCATACGGCTGGTTCTCTTTGATGGGATTTTTGCTAGGGTCTTTTTCGTGAAGGGAACCAACAACAAGAATTCTCTTCATGGTAGTTTTCCTTGTCATAAGATTCATTGTCTACTTAGCCGTGTGGGAACTTGAACTCTGGTATCTTTTTAGAGGCCTCCTTTTTGGGATTAATATTCGATTTTGGCTTTATTTCGATAGACAGTTGTCTGAGGGTGCCTTCAGTTACACATCAATATCCACCCAGATAGCAGCGTGATCGGACGCCGCATCATTCCGCTTGCAAAGTTCGGGATACGTGTCCCACCGCTTTGGCTTAACTCCAGGCCACATGCCTTTGCGAAATACCCCTCCGCCTTGAACATGCTCAAACAGCGCTGGTGAAAGAAGCAAGTAGTCAATCTTGTTCTCCGCATTGCACAAACCAAACGTGCCAGGATATCCGCCATTGTCGAAGGTAGGATGGTCAAAAGCGTCTTTCAGGTCGCTGTTAGCGATAAGGGGTTGTAGTGGGCCGCTGCCTGGCGTGTCATTGAGATCGCCAATAACAGCGACAAATTCCCATCCGTCTGCGATTAAACCCTGATAAATCGCTTTAACTCGCTCGGCCTGTGCTTTACGACGTGCGTCAGACGCCGCTTGCCCACCATACCCCTTGCTTTTGAAGTGATTGACCATGACGATAACTTTATTGCCCGTCGGTGTCGTTACTGTAAATTCTGGACAATCGCGAGAGAACATAGGAGAACCATTAGGGAGGCGATCATCCACATGACTGTGAAGCTCACCAATAGGGAAGCCTTCTCGCGTCATGATGCCCACGTCAATGCCTCTTTCGTCGTTCCCGTCTATGAGCATGATATGGCGAAACGGAACTCCACCGATAGCTGGGAGAATCCGGGCATTGAACAGAGCCAGACCAGGCCGGTCTTCGGCTTCAACCACCCCCAGGACATCTGCTTGAATGTCGCTCATAACGCGAGCCGTATTGCGCATGGCGTCTACGTCTATTGGCTCATCGCGAAGTTCTAATGAACCAGCCCAGTCTGCGCGGCCGTTGGCGATGATTTCAATTCCGCCATTTCGCGGACGCTTTAGCAGCTTCCCTCTGTTACGACGGAGCATTACAAAGTGTGACTGATCGTATTTTTCCAGGCCCAGTTCGATGAGGAGCCTGACCATCTCGTGCTTTTGCTCCGAACTATAGACAGCCTGCCCAAGCAGCGAATTGAGCGCGGCGAACCGCTCGAGAATCGGCCTTCCATCATCCCAACTATCCAGGTTCATTACCCTGGCGCGATCAAATAAGTTTTCCACGTTATAAGCTGCTAGTCGCATTGCCCACCTCCTTCACAGCAAGAATCAGACAGAGACGAATCCAGCCAAGTGAGTTGTTTACATCCAGTATGTCTGCAACCACTGCGCGGTTTCGTCCAGCGGGGTTGTTTCACCCAGAGCGACGAGAACGGCCGTTTTGCGGTAATCATCTAGGGCAATTGGGGGGGTCGTGACCGGGCATACCCGGTGGTAATGGGCTTTCAGGATTTGCTGGCACTGATAATCAACAACGCGCATCCCGCCATCCAACATCACATTGATGATCGGCCGCGCCCATTGCCCCAACCCCAATCGAGTCGTTTTCCTTCAATTCGATATAACTGCTGGCCCGTGCCAATGGACAGCAAGGCAATCTCGTCCAGCGCCGGCCGATTTTCAATATGCGCGCGCGAATCCTGGGTCTGGGCCAGGGCGGCCATGCTTGGGTTGTTCGTCACCACGCCGCCATCCACGTACCCGTCAACGGCCGGAAAGTAACTGGGAGCGGCGCTGGTGTAGAGTGCCACTTGATAGGTCAACGCTTCGCCATCGGAATCTGCGCCAGCAAAATTGTGGAAGTATTTGGCTTTCCAGTGTCTTTGGGCGGGTTCTTCAGCCTCATTGTCCAGGTCAAACGTGGAAATCAACACATTTTTCCCCAGGTCTTTCAATTTCGTATCACCCAGGATGCGCCTGACTTCTCGCCGTAACCCTTTATTGTCGTACGCCGCGCCTCTCAGGTTGCCCACATCCAGCAAGTCGTCCAACCAGGAATCGTCGAAAATGACGCCACACTTCTCCTCATACAGTTTGCGGATTTCGCCAGGTGGCAATCCATGGGCCAGAGCCAGAGCGATGATGCCGCCGGTAGAGGTACCGGCAATTAAATCCACGCGCGAAAGCCAGTCGGCGACCAGCTTGTCGAGTTTTTGCAAGAGTACTAAAGTAAGCAAGCCACGAATACCACCGCCATCTAAAGATAAAATGCGGTAACGAATCATTGGCTCCTCCATTATCGGGTGTACGGCAGGGCGATCTTCAACATCGCCCTGCCGAAAATACAAGTAACCGCTATTTAGTATGGTTATTCCCAATAGGTCATGATATATGACTTGCGGTTGGGGCGGTGATTATCTCGGCCAATAAAGCACATTCTAGTATGCCGTTCTACCAGTCTCAAGATGGCGAGGGCGTCATTGAGATCATCTGCCAGCAGCATCCAGTGGTTTCCTTCTTTCAAGCGCCAACCTTTTTCATCCAGGTCTTCGGCGACAACTTTGGTTGGGTTATAGGGGATGCAATCAACTTTGGTCAACGGTTCGTGCGGTAGGCCGCTATTGCCCGTCCAATATTCTGTAATGTAATCAATGCGATTCCCACGGGGATTGTCTCGGCCTACGAATCCATGCCGGTTGTGCCGTCGGGCAACTCTCAGGGCGTTGCGAGCATCTTCTTTGTTGTCCAGCATTTTCATGCGACTGACGCCGTCGGTTAGCAACCAGCCGCGCGCTCCTTCATCAACAATGCGCAGGTTTCTGGGATTGTAGGGTAGTTCGTCGCGGGTATAGACTTCGTAAACGTCTTGAATCAGGTACATACGGCCGTCAATCCCGCACTCCCCATATCCAATGCGGAAACAGCCGTCGTTGCCGCGGGTCGGCCCCCAACTGTTTTTACAAATCCAGCACGATTGACCATCGTCATAGCCGATGACGGCAATCGCGTGCCCGCCGCGGACGGCCGAAACCCTATCATAGGTATAAATGCCGTTCGCTCCGGTGGCCCAATACGTATCGAAATCCCGATACACCGTGTATCCGGCAACCAGCGGGCCTTCTTCACACAACCAGCGTTTCATCAAACTGGTTTGGGTCGTCGAATCGTAACCGGTGATTTTCAGGGTTAATACAGTTCCCTCAACCAGTTCTGCATTTTGATTAACGCCGCGATATGGGTAGTTTTCTTCAAAACAAACACCCTCGTCAACCAAAAAATCCAGCGCAGGCGGGGTAGACCAACCATAACGAGGGTCGCCCTGATTACACTGGCGCTCATTGATGAAAAACAAAGCCGCTTCGGAAACGTCAATGTTCAGGGAGGCATCGTTCGTCTCAATGCGCTGGTGCGATTCAAGCGCTGCGGCGACCCCAAAGGCAACGCACGAACCGCAGCCGCCCTGACTTTTAGGAGGCGAAACCCAATTTTTCCCGGCCACGTTGCGCCAATCCCATGATTGCGGTAAGGCATTAGCCGCTGCCAGCGCCAGCCGATTCACATTGGGCTGCCAGAGAAAGAATGCATTATCGGAAACCCGGCGCATTCTGGGGAAACGAGTAGTTGGTGCGCCTGGGCTGGGTGTCAGTGCACCCAGAGGAAACTTTGTGGCTATGTCTTCTACGGTGGCATCATCCGAGATATCGGCCGGCACCTCCCACCGGGCATTGCGAGCCTTAAGCTCTTTTCTAAGGTCCTTGATCTTCATGTAAACCTCCTTTAACCTGACAGATGACATCTGTCAGGATATACAAACCAGAACCTGCAAAGAGGTTCATTCATTAAGATTTTGCGCGATTTCCTTTAGCTGTTTTAGGGCATGTAACAGGGCAATTCGCCGATTGACCGAGCGTTCAGTATGGGAGACTGACCAATCTGGTCGAATCTGA
Organism: Candidatus Leptovillus gracilis; assembly: GCA_016716065.1. Taxonomy (NCBI): domain Bacteria; kingdom Bacillati; phylum Chloroflexota; class Ardenticatenia; order Promineifilales (SeqCode); family Promineifilaceae (SeqCode); genus Candidatus Leptovillus; species Candidatus Leptovillus gracilis. The sequence continues at coordinate 456,800 of JADJXA010000002.1, forward strand.
GAAAACCGGGGATCAAGACTGCTACGTCTGCAACGGTCACGTCAACTCCTTGACGAAAATAGCGAGTGTGCACCAGGGAGGAAAAGTTTTGTTTTTCTCGCGATCATCCTACTCTCTGTCATGAACAGACTGAATCATTGCTGTCTCACACAGATAATAGGCTCGTCCATAAGCAACTTTTCTAACGAATTCTTCGTCGTCCTTTAAATCAGCATAGAATTGCCTCAGCCTATCATTAGCCATCAAATCATAACATGCGTGACATGTGCTATCTTTTATATATTCTGTGGGCAGTTCCTTGCCTAAACCAGCGTCTTCGGCAAGAGAAATCAGCCGACGTGGCCCCCAAATGCGAATAGCATGTAAGATAGGATTAAGCTCGGCACAGTCCAAAATAGTCGCCAAACTCTCTTTCCGCAGATCACCTAAGACTAAAGGATGATCAGAGGTCAGATCTATGATTGGGCCAATACACGCTGTGATGCGACCATCAGGGAAAATTATTGGCGAGCTTCCAGCCGCACAAGCAGATTTTGGCGGAGTAGCTAATGTTTCATAGTTACTGCCGGTTTTGTGTAGAGCGCGACCCGCACGGAAGGTAACGGCCGTTAAAATTCTCCCTTCATCGGTAACTTGCTTTAACTTCTTGATAATGCCCTGATATGCACGGTCTGTCTCATTTTCGGTGCATACAGCTATCGTATAAGGAATATTATGAGTTTCTGCGGCCGCAATAGCATTCCTGACCCTGGCAAAAGGGATGAATTTTTGATGATACATATCAGTGCTGATGGAGATCATCCGAATGGCTGGCAGGTCTCCAAGTAAGCGGACAGCCTCTCTTTCTGTTGTTGCCCAATAAGCATTTGTGACAACAGAAACAAACAGCCCCTGAGCTGCACCATACTCAGAGACACTTTTCAAGACTTCTATATTGAAGAATGGCTCACCACCTGTCAGTGAAAGAACCTTGATATATCCATCACGATAATCAGCAATTTGCCGAATCCAGTCAAGTAGATCACTGCATGGCATTTCTTCTGTCCGGTCTGGTCCGGCCTCAATAATGCAGTGAGGACAGGCTACTTGACACTTATATGTCATCAGTAGTCCGATGTTTTTTAGAAAAGGCATTTCCAATGGCTTATCTTCCATGGAACATCACCTCTCATACGCTGAGTGACATTGTGTGACCAATAGCGATATGACCAGCCTTCAACGATCTGTTCTCAATGCTTTTTGTTGCACTTGTTTTTCTGGCCTAATGGGAGTGTGAACTGATTACCTCTCAAAAAGCAAACCGGTTCACATTCCCAACAAGAATCAGAGTCTCCTCATGTCTTTTGGCACAAGCATAACCTCAAACTGCTCCAACCGTGCCAGCATTGATGGGTCTTTGAACAAGAAGTCAGGCGCGGGAATACCAATGACCCAGGGGTGTCTGATGACAATCCGCACCTCATTTTTGAACTCCTTCAACAAATCGGCCGGGATCGTAAAAGTAAATTCTCCAGTTGGTAACAAATTGGGTTCCATTTCAAACCTCCACTTTTACTCTTTTGGATGCGACGCGAGCCCCTTGCCAATAATGTTCGCGAAATGAATTTACCTGTTTCAGTCATTCGCTTATCAATCCCTGAAAATTCGTATAAGGTGTGGGACATTTAGACCACTATTCTTCCTGAGTATAACGGCCGTTCCGTTCCCAAATCGTTCTCTGGCAGGCGCAACCGCTCGATTGTTGGCGAAAAGAGGAAAGATCACCTGGCAAGGGCCGCGCTGACCCGGTCGCGCAGCAGCCGTCGTCTGGCACAGCTCAAAGAAGCATAAGCTGCCTGGCGCAGCTTGTCGTGGCTGAAGATATAGGCGTCCGCCCCCTGCTCCAGCAGAATGCGCCGCTGGCACAGTTCGTCCAGCGCCTCCACCAGCATTGTCTCCGGCGCGTCGCTGGCCGCCGCCAGCAGGTCGAAACGAAAAGAACGACCAATCGTCGCTGCCAGATCCACCACTTCGCGCGCCATTGGCGACAAATCCGCCAGCCTTTCCTCAAGCAGCGCCTGTACCTTATCCGGCAATCGCTCACACTCCCACTCCCCATTATTAGCCCAACTCCCGGCCATCTCCACCACAAACAGCGGCACGCCTTCCGTTTCCGCATACAACTGCGCCGTTTGCACGGCATCCAACGGCCGTCCGGTCACGTGCATCGCCAACTCGGCAACGGCCATTTCCTCCAGACGCCCCAATTCAATCTGCACAAAACTGCTGCCGTGCTGCAAGTCGTGGCACAGCGGGCTGAGCGGGTGGTGGGGGGACACCTCTTCCTCCCGGATCGCGCCCAGGAGTAAAAAACGCGCTTCTGGCGCAAAGTACAGCAGAAAGCAGAACCATTCCAGCGTGTCTACATCGCACCACTGCAGATCATCCATGAATAGCAAAAAGGGCTGAGGAAGCTGCAAAACCACCTGGGCCAAAGCAGTGAAGAAGCGCTCTCGCTGCCACGTCTCGCTGATGGGACCGGGCGGAGTCAGGTCGGGCCGTTCCACCAGCAATTCTGGCAGCAGGCGGCTAATTTCGCGCAGCCAGACATCGGCCAGGCTGCGCAACGGCTGGCGCAAAGCCGCGCCCCGCAGCCAATCGGCGATGGGAGCGTAGGGGAGGTTGTGAGTGAGCGCGTGCCCGGCAGCGTGTAGTGCCGGGATGCCCTGCCGCGCCGTCCAATCCAGCATCTCTTCGGCCAGGCGTGTTTTGCCAACGCCCGCCTCACCGCGAATCAAGGTGAACAACGGCCGTTCCCCCATCACCCGCCGCCAGCTTGCCTGCAAAGCCGACCAGGCCCGCGTCCGCCCAACAAGTGGGAGCCGCGCTGCCTGACCATCTGCCGACGCTACCGGCGTCAGCAATAGCTGGTACGCCTTCTGAGTAGAAGCGCTGGGAAGGACGCTCAGCTCCTGCTGCAAGGCAGCGGCGCAGGCGTTATAGGTGCGCAGCGCCCCGACCCGGTCGCCGCCAAGCGCCTGCAAGCGCATCAGGCGACGATAGGCGGTCTCGTGCAGCGGATCGGCTTGCAGCAGCAGCCGGGCAAAATTGGCTGCTGCCGCATACTCTCGTGCTGCTTCAAGGAGTTGAATTTGCTGCATCAGGCATTCAAGATATTGCTGCCGCAGTACTTCGCGGTGAGCCAGAACCCAGTCGTCGTAATGGCCGGGGAGCAGATCGCCCTGGTAGAGGTGAATGGCTGTTTCCAGATAATGCCGTCGGTCGGCGGGAGTGGTGGACTGGTGGACGTGGGCAACGGCCGTTGCGAACTCCGCCACATCAAGGCTATAAGGCGCATCCTCGCACCATCTCACCACATGCCAATCCGCTAGAAGGAATTGGTTAGCTTGTGGTAGCACATGCCGTAGATGGTGCAAGGCTTTACGCAAATTGGTGCGGGCCTGATCCTCGTTAGAGTCAGGCCAGAAGGTGAAGGCTAGATGTTGACGTGTATGTACCTGGTTGGCGTGCAGGACCAGGTAGGCGAGCAACACTTGATGGCGGGGAGGGGCAAGGGGGATAACTGCCGTTTCCTGCCAGCGCATCTGAAATTGACCCATCAGGGTGATATATAGCTTGTCCATTGCTTTCCCCCACAGGAGATGGCTCCTGGCCCACCTCAGATATGAAACAGGCACTATTGCCACACGTTTACAGCCATTTCCACGCATTCACCATAGCTGACCGGTGTAGCAGGTGGCTTTATGGAAGGGTCTACCTGTACGTTGAACAGAAAGCTCTGATATTATGAGACTCACAGGTTGGGGTAAAATTCCGAAAGTCCAAGAAACTTTCCTTTGATGACATAATGCCACGAATCTCCTCTGAAAGTCATTATGAGACTTACCGGTTTTCGTAGGTGAATTCTCTAATTCTGGTAAATTTCTTGGATGCCCTTGAGTGTTTGTTAGAGGTTGCCGGTTTGCAGGTTGTTGCTACAAAAGAAAGTAGAGTGTAAGACGAGCCGGCCAGAATGGCATGATGGTAAGGGATATTGACTTAAGGAACGACTTTATTTTTCACCAACCCGGATGGATCTGGCCTTTCGAGGTGGATATATGACGTCTGTATTGCACCCATCACGGGAATGGCTTCCCGGCACATTCTAAATATGAAAATGCATCCTAATGCCGCCTGCTTGTAACCCTCTTCAGCAGAAGGTAAATCATATTCTAAAACAGGCAGATACTCTTGTAAAGCAACAATTATGTGGAAGGATTACTCATATTTGCATGAATTTGCGAAGAACCGTTGATCGCTCAACTGACGGCCGTTTATTCCACCAATAGACCCGGCACAACCAACTTGTCATCCACCGGCGTACCGTCGGCGTTGAGGAGGGGCAGGCGGCGCAGGTCGGCCAGGCGATACCAGCCGATGAGCAGGCGGTAATTGCCGGGTGGCATGTCGCCCGAAAGCTGGATGGTGTGGGGGTCGGTGAGGGTCTGGCCGGGAGTCCAGCCGCTGGTGGGCAGCGTGCCTTGCAGCGGCCAGGCGTCCACCTGCCCGACAATGCGGTCTTGGGCGTCTAGCACTTGCAGAAAGAGGGTGTAATTGTCGGCCATGGGGGCCAGCCCTTGCCATTGTAGGGTCAGATGAAGTTGTCCGCCGGGTTGCAGCGTTTTGTCGGCGATGGCTACGTCCAACAAGGCGATTTTGTCGTCGTAGTTGCTAACCCCTTCCGGCAGCGGTGCGCCGCTGACAACGACCTCGCCCAGTACGCAGTGGGCGCTGACCGGCTGGAGCCAGCCGCAAATGATGGTTTGGTCGGGGCGGGTGAGGAGGAGCTGGTAACGGCCGTTTTCCCCGGCGCCCTCCACCATTCTGGCAGCCGTAAACGGCCACTCACGCCATGATTGACGATAGATGGTCCGATACTGTGTGGTTTCCGGCAGGGTTTGCCCGGCGCCCAACAGGACAACCTGGATGCCGGACGGATCGCCATAACCGGAAAGCAGCACGGTAAAGGGCTGCTGCGGCCGAATTTGCGCCGGGAAGTCGGCGGACAGCAAAGCAGCCGGGCCGATCTGGGCGCGAATCGGCCGTGTCAATTCCATTGTTGGCGTGGCGGGCAGGGTAACGGCCGTCACCGTCTGCCAGTCCAATTCGTCGGGCGGGGTGAAGGGCGGGGCCAGGGCGACTTGCAGGTTCATCGTTTGTGGGTGGTCTAAAATCGGGCGGGGCAGCAGGTGGAAATCGGCCACGATTTCAGCCCCCTTCCAGGCGTTGGTGGGGTAGAAGTTGTTGGCGGGGAAACGGCCGCTGCTCGTGTAACCGCCCAGGCGCAAATAGACCTGGAGGGCTTGGTTGGTTGGTTGGTTGGTTTGCCAGTAAAGGGTGATGGCTGATTGGGTGGGGTCTGTGGCGGCTTCCGACTGCCAGTCGTAGGCGCGCAGTTGGATGGAATTGACAGCGAGTTGGCTGGGAACGGCCGTGTCTGGCAGGTCGGTCAGCGGTTCGGCGCTCACTTCGGTCAGCGGTCCCATTGAGCGCAGGTGGTAGATGCCTTCCAAGCCTGGCAAAAAACGGGCCAGATAAACGGTTTGTCCGGCGGCGATGCGTTGGTCGAGTTCGGCGCGGTAGGCAGCCTCATCGGGCAGCACCATGATGTCCAGGTCGGGGCGGGCGTCTTCCGCCTGCTGCAAGTAATAGAGTGGGGCGATTTTTTCGCTGTCGGCCAGAATCGCCGCGCCATCGGCCAGCGGCAGCGCCAGCACGCCCTGGCCCCAGGGCAGCAGTCCGTCGTCGTTGGCTTGGTCAATGGTGCGCCAGTTGGCTGCGGCGAGGAGGATGGTTGGGAGGGCGAGGAGAAGGAGAAGAGAATTGTGAATGGTGAATGGTGAATGGTGAATGGTGAATGGGTGATTGACAATTGTCTCCGCACCGGCCAGCCACCAGACGGCAGTGATGATTTGTGCGCCCATCAGAAAGACGGCCAGGTCGGGCACGTAGTAGTTGAGGGCGTAGAAGGTGACGCCAAGCCAGGTGACGAGCAGGATGGCGGCGAGCTGCCGGTGGCGCAGCAGCAAATAGAACAGACCGACGCCGACCAGCGCCAGATTTGCCCAGCCCCAATTCGCCAGGAAGATGCGCCCGACGACTTCGTAGCGGGTGGGGTCGTCCAACCAGGCCCGCCATTGCAGCGCTCCCTGAAAACGGCCGCCCAGCACCCAATCCACAAAACGGCTCAACCCAATCGGTTCGCCATGGATGGCCGCCCAACGGATGGGCAGGTAGGCATAGAGGAGGAGGGGTAGGAGGAAGGCGAGAGGGAGGAGGAGGAGAAATTGTGAATTGTGAATTGTGAATTGTGAATTGTGAATTTTTGCGGCGTGACGCTTGAATAAAAGGGTCAGGAAGGCGGCGGGGAGGAGGAAGATGGTGGTGAGATGATTGGTGAGGCCCAGGCCGAGGAGGAAGAAGAGGAGTGCGAGAGTGATTGTCCTCTTGCCGCCTGTTCTTCCCGTCTCCCCCTCTCCCTGTCTCCCTGTCTCCTTGTCAAATGCCCAACCGCCAATCTCCCGCATCACAAACAAGGCCGCCACCACGATGAGGGCGTGCAGGGTGTAGACTTCGGCCTCGATGGCCTGACTCCAGAAGGTGGGGGTGAGGCCGAGGGCAACGGCCGTTAATACCGCCACTTCCCCCCTGGCCCTCAACCGATACCCCAAGCCAAACAACAAACTAAGCGCCGCCAGTCCATAGACCATCACGCCAACATTCAGCCGCCAGGCGACGGTATGGATGGGAACCAGGGTGAATAACTTGCCCAGCAGCAAAAACAGCGGGTAGCCGGTGGGGTGGGCGATGCCCAACTGTGGCGCGACCACCTGAAACTCAAAAGTATCCGCCTGACCGACGGCATGGGGCATGGTCAGCAGGTAGATGGGCAGCAGAGCGGCCAGCACAAACAGCACGCCCAACCAGCGCCACGTTTGCGGTGCGGCCATCTGGCGGGCCAGCAGCAGCGCCGCCAGCCACAAGGACGCGGCAAAAATCAACCGACTGCCCACTAAATCCACCGCCGGATCAAACAGCCACAACAGATTCAAAAGCAACGGCAGCCAAAACAATCCGCGTTCAGCCGCGTTTATCGGCGGCCTATTCATGGCCCAGGTGAGAAGAACGGCCGTTCCCAGAGAAAGTGTGATGGCCGGAAACGGCCGTGCCAGCCATTGCAGCCAGGGGAAAAAGCCTTCAAACAAAATCCGCGTCAGCGCCAGGCTGCCAACGGCCAACAGCAGCCAGACAGTCAACAGACGCCAGGCTGCCTGCTTTGTGGCCTGGTTCGATAAAGTCGTCATATGGCCTGCAATTGTATCCATTACCGGCAAAAAACAAGCCTCCGCCCGGTAATCGTGTAGAAGAAGGGCGGAAACCGATAATCTGGACGTTTAGATTGGACCGATTCAGAAGATTGGTCCAATCTAAACGTATACGGTTAATGGCTAACGGCCTTTACGGCCGATACGCTTCCGCGTCTAGCGCGGCCTGCTCGGGGGATTGGGGGATGGCAAAATAGGTGGTGAGGGCGTAGATGCGCAGGGGGGTGATGAGGCGCTGGGTTTCCTCGGCAATTTCGGCGAAGGTATCGCCGCTGCCTAGATACCAGATGGCCGCGCCCTTAATTTGCGGGTAGGGGGCGTAAAAGCGGGCGGCCCAAGCAATGTCGGCGATGGCTGGCGCCGGTTCAGGCACGTGTTCGTAGGTCCAGCCCCATTCGGTGATGAGGATGGTGGGGCGGGGGATGCCGTATTTATCCGCTACGCGGAAGATTTCCAAAAAACGGCCGATTTTATACGGAAACCCATCGCCAATGTCGTCCCGGTTATAGCTGTATTCGTGGACGGCAATTGCCAGTTGGTCGGGGTGGTCGCCCAGCAGCCGTAGGAATTGCAGCATCACTGGGCTTTCCCAGTCGGCCGGTTCCGGTTCGCCGGCCGACCAGCCAAACGCCGCCCACTTACGGCCGTCGCGCAAAGCCAATTCCGCTGTTGTCAGGGCAAATTGGGCCAGCCACTCAGACCGGTTCTTATCTACCTCGTTCATCGTCTCCATCCACACCAGGCTGGGGTCCAGTTCCGGCGGGAAATCGTCGGTGTGCAGCCGCCAATGCTGCTGCGCGGCTGCTTCTGGGGGCAGGTTGTAATTGGGCACGCTGACATGGTTGCCGCCGGCCACCTTACGAAACACCAGGATGTGAGGCACGCCGCTCTGGCGCATCATCTCCTGCGCGATGTAGAGAGGTTGGGCGTTGTCCACACTTTTCAAGAAAAAGGGCACACCGGCAGCGTCCAACTGGTCCATCCATTCATCCAGACCATCGGTATTGCCGCCTACGCCCACGTGGAAGCCGATTTTGACAAAAGCCAGGTCTTGCCCCTGGGCTTGCAAGTCGGCGCGAACGGCGGCGAAGTCAACTGTGGGGATGGGTGTAGGTGAAGGCGTTGGCGATGGCATCGCCGACGCCATCGCCGATGGACTGGGCGAGGGCAGCGGGGTGGCAGTCGCCGCGCCATCCTGCCCGACGTAGGGCAGGTAGGTCTCTTCGCTGCCGGGTTGGAGAGGGGGTGCAGGATAAGGGGCAGATGGCACGGCCGTTACTGGCGCCGGGTAAGGAGGAGCCATGGGCACGGCCGTTTCCGGGGCAGGGTAGGCCGTTGGCAGCGCGGCCGGCGTTACCAGGGCAGCGGCCGTATTCGTCGGCAAGACGATGGGTGTGGCGGTGGGGGCGGTGGGGCGGCAGGCGGAAACGGCCGTCAGGAGTACGGCCGTTACCATCCACCACACAATCCACAATTGGCGGCTGTTGTGCTGTTGTTTACCCAACCGTGAGCAGCTCCCGCGTGAAACTGGTCAGCGAGCGGTGGCCCGTTTCTGTCACGACCACATCATCCTCAATGCGCACGCCGCCGCGCCCCGGCAGATAGATGCCCGGTTCCACCGTAAACACATTACCCGCCGCCAGCGGCTCCCGGTTCCCCGCGACCATCGAAGGCACTTCATGCACTTCCAGCCCCAGACCATGCCCGGTGCGATGGATAAAATAGCTGCCATAGCCGGCAGCTTCAATTACATTGCGGGCGGCGCGGTCCACCTCGGCGCCGGTTGCGCCGGGACGGGCGGCCAGTTTGCCCTGCTCGTTGGCCTGGCGCACGATGTCATAGATGCGGGCCATCTCATGGTCTACATGCCCCACAGCAAAAGTGCGCGTAATGTCCGACGGATAGCCGTCTACGTATACACCCCAGTCAATCACTAGAAAATCACCGGCGGCTAACGGCCGTTCCGTGGGCACGGCGTGGGGCGAGGCGCTGTTGGGTCCGGTGGAGACGATGGGCGAAAAGGCGACCGTCTCGGCTCCTTCGGCCATGAGCAGGTTGTTCAGCATGGCGGCCACCTGCTTTTCTGTCTGGCCGATTTTAATTTGCGGCAGCAGCCTCTCGATGGCTCGCTCGGCCACCGCCACCGCTTTTTCCATAGCCGCAATTTCCGCGGCGTCTTTGACGGCGCGCAGGGCCATGACGGCCGGTTCGGCGTGCGACGTGCGCAGACCAGGGGCCACCTGATGCAGCGCTTCCAGTTCCAGCAACCGCAGCGCCAGGGCCTCCACGCCCCAATGCGCCCCGGCCAACTTCAGCGCGGCGGCGGCGCGGGCAAAAGCGCCGGCAAACCACTCCTCGTCGCTCCAGGCAAAGATGCGCTCTTCAGGAATGCCCACCGCCTGGGCTTTCATCGCTTCCAGGGTGGGGATGATGATGGCCGGCGGGGCGGCGGCCGGCAAGAAAAGCAAAATCGGCCGTTCGCTGACGTGGGTATGGATGTGGCTAAAATACACTTGATTCGGGCCGGGCATCAGGGCAATACCATCCAGCCCGCGCCGGGTCATTTCTTGTTGTAAGCGTTCAATACGGATTTGGTTCATATTTTTTACTCGTTGGGGGAAGGGATTCTGGCGTTATGGGTTCATACGCGCAATGGTCATATGTATCTGTCTGACATTTTTGTCACCTTGCGCGTTCCATTTCGACCAGGGGCACGCCGGCGGGGACAGATTCGCCTGGCTGGCATTTCAGGGCGGCGATAACGCCGCTGTAGGGGGCCAGGATGGGGATCACCATTTTCATGGATTCCAGCAGGATGAGTTTGTCGCCTTCGTCTACCCTGTCGCCGGGTTGGACGAGGATTTGGGTGACGACGGCCGGGATGGTGGCCGCCAGAGCGTTGTCAACCGCGCTGCCGCTGCTGCCGCGCTGCCGCACCCGTTGGTAGGTGAGGGTACGGCCGTTTACCCACACCTGCCGTTGATCCCCTTGCTCCATGTGCCCGGCGGCGCGAATACGCTGACGCGTGCCATCGGGCCGAATCAGCTCCAGCAGCAGGGCGGGGCCTTCGCGGTAGACGATCTCTAATGCGGCTGTCTGGCCATGATGGGTTACAGACAGCAAATTGCCCTGCCGGGTGACTTCCAGGTCTATGTCCTGGTTGTTAAGATGAATGGTGAATTTTGCCATAAGTGAACGATGAACGATGAATGTGCGTCAGCTGTGGACGCCGGTGATGTAGTTTTGCAGGTGGTCAATGAGCGCTTGTTGCTCGGTAATGATCGTTTTGACCACATCGCCGATGGAAATAATGCCCAGCAGATGCTCCTCTTCGTCTAAGACGGGCAGATGGCGGACGTGTTTGTCGGTCATCAGGGTCATGCAGCGGTGGATACTTTCTGTGGGCCGCATGAAGATGACCTGGGTGGTCATGATGGCGCGAACGGGGGTGCTGTGGGAGGCACGGCCGTGCAAAATCACTTTACGCGCATAATCCCGTTCGGAGAAGAGGCCGCAGACACGGCCGTTTTCCACCACCGGCAGCGCGCCAATGTCCTTCTCAGCCATCAATTCCAGGGCAGCCAGAACAGTTTCGTCCGGGCTGATGGTCCACACCTGGTAGCCTTTGTTTTGTAAAAGCTGGTTGATCGTATTCATGATACAAGCCTCCTTCATGGATACAGGTGATGCTGCTTATGAGTCGCCACTTTTCAGGCTCCGCCCACCGGTTATACTCGTTTGACTTGTAATGTAAAGCCGTGAACGGCCGTTACCTCCACCTCTTCCCCTTCATAAATCGCCTCTTCTGCCTCAGCGCGCCACAATTCGCCCTGAACCAGCGCCATACCGGCAAACTGCTCGGCTCCGGGCTGCAAAACAATGGCCTTACGCACCGGCCCTTGTTGGCCGATGAGTCCCTGCTGGCCGGTGATCGGCTTGCGCCGCTGCCCACGCACCACCATATAGACCAAAAAGATGAAAAAAGCGGCCGTTGGCAGGGTGATCAGCAGGGCGCTGACGATGGAAATTCGGGCAAATTCCGGCGTGCCGGGTGAGTTAAACAGTACCATGAAGCCGGCAAACATCGTAATTACTCCAGTAACGGCTAACGCGCCATGCACGGGAGCCTTCACTTCTAACAAGAATAACACAAAGGCGATAATAATCAGCCCCAGGCCAAACCAATTGGCGGGCAACTGCCCCAAGCCGTACAAGGCCAGCGACAAGAGGACCACACCAATGAACCCGGCCACCCAGCCGCCAGGGTTGGAAATCTCGATTAAAATGGCCTGCACCCCAATCGCCAGCAAGAGTCCGATTAAGACCGGATTAGAAAGGGCGTGCAAGACGCCTTCTACCAGATTCATGCGAACCGGCCGTATGGGGGCGTCGGCGGTATGCAAAGTGGTCGGTTGGTCGGCGACGATGACCGTCAGGCCGTCCAACTGGCGCAGCAGGTCGGGCACGTCGTTGGCGATGGCGTCAATCAGGCCAGCGTCCAGCGCTTCTTCGGCGTGGACGGCGCGGGCTTCGTCTATCATCGCCTCGGCCAGTTCCACGACCTCTGGCCCGCGGCGGGCGGCCAGGCTGCGAATGGAGGCTTTTAGATCTTCGGTGATTTTGCGGAAAAGGGTTTCGTCCAGTTCCGCGCCATCCTGGCCCACCGGCGAAGCCGCGCCGATGACTGTTTCCGGGGCCATGCCGGCGGCGTGGGCGGCGATGGTGATGATGCTGCCGGCCGAAGCGGCCTGCGCCCCGCGTGGCGCAATAAAGACGATGACCGGCACGCGGGCGGCGCGGATGCTCTGCACAATCTTTTGCGTGGTGTCAATGGCCCCGCCAGGCGTATTGAGTTGGATGACCAGGGCCGTCGCCTCCTCTCTTTCGGCGGCGCGGATGCCACGGGCGAAATATTCGGCCATGGCCGGGGTGACGGGGCCTTCAATTTCCAGCAGCAGGACGCTGCTGTTTTGGGCGAATGCCTGGCTCAGGCCGGTGAGCAGTAGAGCCAGAAGCAGAAGAACGAGGGTTAGTTTTTGCATCATTTAAGCCTCTAACAGGAGGGGGAGGGCGATGGTGAAGGTGCTGCCTTGTTGGGGGACACTTTCGGCCCAGATACGGCCGTTGTGCAGTTCCACCAAATCTTTGGCAATCGAAAGGCCTAATCCCAGCCCCTCGTAGCGGCGGCGCAGCGCCGGCTCCACCTGGCCAAAGCGCTTGAAGATCCATTCCAGCTTATCGGCGGGGATGCCGATGCCGGTATCACGAATGCGGAACCAGGCTTCGTCGCCGCGCCGCACCAGGCGCAGGTCAATCTGACCGCCATCGGGGGTAAATCTGATGGCGTTGTGCAGCAGGTTATTCAGGGCGGTCAGCATCACGTCGCGGTCAGCGTGGATGGGCAGGGGGTGCGGCGGGATGTGGCAGGTGATGGTCTGGTGGCGGGAGATGGCCGTTTCGTCGGGAACGGCCGTCAGTTCGGCCACCAGTTCGCCCAAATCCACCGTCTGCAAATCCAGCGTCGCTTCCCCGGCATCTACGTAACGCAAATTCAGCATATTCTGGATCAGGTTACGCAGGTGAACGGCCGCGTCCATGACGCTGTCCAGCTGCCCGGCCATCTCCGGCCCCGCTTCCTCGCGCAAAAATGAGACGTAGCCCATGATCACCGACAGCGGCGTGCGCAATTCATGCGAGGCGACGGCGATGAAATCCGTTTTTACCTGGTCCAGTTCGTTCAGTTCGCGGTAAGCCCGCTGTAAATCTTCCGTCAATTGGGCGCGAGCCACGGCCACCCCGGCAATGTCGGCCAGAATGGTGAGTGTTTCGGCATCCTGGCGGGTGAAACGGCCGTGCTGCTTGTTCAACGCCTCCAACACGCCAATGGCCTGGCGCTCGGCGTCATGCAGGGGCACGCCCAGAATGGAATGGGTCTGGAAATTAATGGCCTGTGATACATCGCGGTTCCAGCGTGGGTCCTGTGTCACATCGGCGACGAGCAGAGGGCGATTTTGCAGCAAAATGGAACCGGCGATGCTGTTATCCAGAGGAATAGGCATGTTGGCCGGCAGCGCGTCGCGGGCGTTCGAGGAGGCTTTGAAAAAAAGCTCGCGGGTATGTGGGTCGAGCAGCATAATGGACGCCGCCTCCGAACCGGTCAGGTCGGCGGCCTGGGTGATGATATAATGGAGCAGCTCATCCACGTTGGTGGCCGAATTGAGGACCCGGCTAATCTCCACCAAACGGGCCAGGCGTGGGGCGTCTATGGTTGGCTGTGCAGTGGGGTGTGACGAGGACTGCTGCTTTGGCGTCTGCGTGGGCATGGATTCTGTCTCCTGGTCAGGTGGCGCGCCGGTGTCACTGCGCCGGACCTGAATTGACCGTGAGCAAGCATTGACTTGTGTGTATGATAAAGTATGCTGGCAGCACAGACAAGCGAGTTTAATCAATCGTCAATCCTTCGGCAAGCTCAGGACCAATCGTCATGACTCTCAGTCTCTATATCCATATTCCATTTTGCAGCCATCGCTGTGCTTACTGCGATTTTAATACCTACACCAGCCTGGGTGATTTGAAGGCGGTGTATGCCGATGCGGTGTGTGTGGAGTTGGCGCAGGTGGCGGGGCAGGTGAAACGGCCGTATCACACCCTTTTTTTCGGCGGCGGCACGCCCTCCCTGATGCCGCCGGAGACCATTCGCCAAATTTTGCAGACCGTAGACGCCCATTTTATGCCGCTGGGCGCGCCAGAAATTACCCTGGAGGCCAATCCGGGCACGGTAGATGGCGCTTATCTGGCGGCGGTGGCCGCCGCCGGTGTGAACCGGCTGAGTTTTGGCGTGCAGAGCGCGGTGGCTGGTGAACTGGCCCTTTTGGAGCGCACTCACGATTTTGCGACGGCCGTTGCCGCCGTGCAAATGGCCCGCGCCGCCGGACTGCCCAACTTTAACCTGGACTTGATTTACGGCGTGCCAGGGCAAACGCTGGCCTCCTGGCGCGAAAGCCTGGAGGCGGTACTGGCCCTGGAACCGCCCCATCTCAGCCTTTACTGTCTGACCATTGAGCCGGGCACGCCGATGCAGCGCTGGCTGCAAAACGGCCGTATCCAGCCTCCCGACCCCGACCTGGCCGCCGACCAATATGACCTGGCTTGCGCCTTACTGGCGCAGCGCGGTTACAGCCATTACGAGATTTCTAATTGGGCTAAACCGGGCGGCGAATGCGCCCATAACCTGACCTATTGGCGTGATGGCGAGTATCTGGGCCTGGGGGCAGGGGCGCACGGCCACGCCGGAGGGACACGTTATCAGGTGGTGAAGCAGCCCAGGGTGTACATTCGGCGGCTGCAAGCGGGTCAGGCTGGGGGGTATCCGTTGTCTACGGCCGTTGTCGATCACCATACCATCAGCCGCGAAGAGGCCATGACTGACGCCATCATCACCCAACTGCGCCTGCTGCAAGAAGGGCTGGACCTGGACGCCTTCGCTGCCCGCTTCGGCCAGACATTGGACGAGGCGTATCCGGGGGTTTTGGCGCAGTTGGCGGAGTGGGGGTTGGTGGTGGTGGAGAACGGTCGTTTATTCCTGACGCCTAAGGCCTATTTTTTGAGCAATCAGGTGTTTTTCCGATTCATGTAAATCTTCCGTGAAATCTTCGCGCAATGTGTAGAACGATTTTCCAAATCGTTCACTGGGCGATAGGGACAGTATTTTCCCACGCCCTGTCCCCCATTTTCGCTTCAACCGGGCGAGGCAGGCGGCCGCAGAGGTGTTGGAGAATGGCCGAGACCTTAGCCCGCCTGTCCCGCCTTCAACGAACAGGTTCATCATTGGAATTGCTGTTTACCTGCAATTAGACGTTAAGGCGGATTTCGGGTAAACTATGATTGGCTTAATTTGTATTCAACCGCTTTATGCTCGTGTGACGTCCATTGCAAAGGAGTTCACCTGGGCGGCAGCGCACCACGATGTATGAAAGAAAATAGGAAGTAGATAAACGCGGATGATGCGGACTAAATCTGTTTAATCTGTGCAATCTGCGAAATCTGTGGAACATTTTCGAAGGAGTATGGATAGCTTATGACTCGATTGATGCGTATCTTTGTTGTTCTGGGGGTAATGGCAGCCACCTGGTTTTTTATGTTGCAGCCGGTTCTGGCCGCCAACTGCTACACATATACCAGTAGTATCGGACTGGTTTGTGAGGCAGAACCGTCGCAGCCGACTTTTGTGGAACCGCAGTCGCCCATTGGCAGCTTTATCCCCACGCAGCAATACGCCCGCCTGAATGACAACATTTGGGTCTATTCGGAGGCGAGTCTTTCTTCCCCGCAGGTTCGCAACGTGGGGGATGGCTACCTGTTTGTGACATTCACCTGGTGGGTGACCGGTGACGACGGCAACCGCTGGTATGTGATTAACCCTGGTGAATATGTTCGCGCCGAAGACTTACGTGTCCACGAAGATTCCGAATTTTCCGGTGTCGAGATTCATCAGCAGCCGGTACGGCCGTTTGGCTGGATGCTGGTAGACTATTGGCCCAGCCGCGAACCGGGTGCGGAACCTACGCCCGGTGATCCCAAACTGCCCCGCTACACCTTCTTTGAAGTCTACGACGCGCAGATAGATGATCAGGGCTGGATTTGGTACAACATCGGCAGCGGTTATTGGATGAAACAAACCTATGTCAGCATTACGGAAATCCACCAACGGCCGGAGGAAATTGGCCCGGATGAGTATTGGGTGGAAGTGGACATTTATGAGCAGCGCATGGCTGCCTACGTGGGCGACCGCATGGTCTACGCTGGTTTGGTTTCTACTGGCCTGAACCGTTGGCCGACTTATGAAGGGATTTTCCAGGTATGGGACCGTTTTGAGAAGACCAAAATGTCTGGCGCGGAAGGCAAAATTGATTATTACTTTATTGAAGACGTGCCCCACACCATGTACATTGATCGTGTCACCGAAATTGCGCTGCATGGCGCATTCTGGCACGACCGCTTTGGCTACAAACACAGTCACGGCTGTATCAACATGCCCCCCCGCGACGCCGAATGGGTCTTCAACTGGTCCAAAAACGCCCCCAACGACTTGTGGGTCTGGGTCCACACCTCCGACCCTAACCATTACTTTGAGCGGTATGACCCGGTGGAAACTTTCGCCGGACCATAAGTGTTCGTAAAAGCGGCGCACTTTTTTGAGGTGCGCCGCTTTTGTTTTACAAATAGTAATTCGGTTCCACGTCTTTCACCACCACCGCGTTCGACCCAATGCGGCTGCCTTTGCCAATGCGAATTGCGCCCAACGGCCGTTGCCCACTGTCGCGTTCATCTATTCATAACATCATCTTACCAGCACAAAAACAATTGATCTAAACGCTTAACTTTAGATTTAAGAGTTATTGTCTTATAATACGGTTGCACTCTGGTCGAAGCACACTGAGCAGCAAACAACGAACTGACCAGATAAGAAATGAATTATGTTCGCGTGCCAGAATCTCTCACCGCAACAAGTAGTACCAAGAGCCAATTGGACTATATCTTATGTCTTGGCCGGGCGGCTTCCCAAAATCTACATGCACGCTTTGCGTTTCCTGTGGCGAACAGAGAAAGGACTTTCATCCAAATGAATGCGGCACAAACTGAAAAACCAGGCAGCATAGACCAGCAAAGTCTACTTGCCCAACTGCAAAAAAAGTACCAGGTTTCAGACAATCAGGTTCAACCTCTGTCACATAATCAGCGCGCATTGTGGTTGATACAGCAAATTGAGCCAGACAACGTCTCATACAATATTGGCGTCACCTTACACATTGCTTCAGCCATTGACATTCAGGCAATGCGCGATGCCCTACAAGCGGTTGTGGATCGTCATTCTAACTTTCGGACTTGTTACGATTCGATTGATGGACAGCCATTTCAAATCGTTTTTGACAGACAAGAGGCCGATTTTGCCGTATTAGACGCCACAAACTGGACGGAAGCCGACTTTTTACAAAGTCTGCAAAGCAATCAGAACCAGTCATTTGATCTCACCAACGACAAAATATTTCGGTCCCGTCTTTACGTTCGTGCCGAGAACAAATTCGCGCTGCAAATGGTGACTCACCACATTTCGGCCGATGGTTGGTCGGCCTGGATATTAATTGGGGATATACAACAGGGGTACGCGGCGCGTCTGGCAAATCAGCCCATCCCGCTGGCGCCGTTGGAACATCAATACAGCGATTTTGTGCAGTGGCAGTCAGACATGCTCGCCGAAAAAGGGGAGCAGTTGTGGTCGTTCTGGCGCGAAACGCTTGCTGGCGGGCTGACCGCCTTAAACATGGCAACGGATTTTAACTTGGTCCAGAAGCAGCGCTTTGCCGGGGCTTCGCATCAATTTATCTTCCCCCAAGAGATGGCCGGGCAGCTACGGCAGTTGGCGCACGCCGAAGAGGCCACGCTTTACCGGATTCTGTTGGCTGCTTTTCAGGTTTTCTTGTGGCGCTATTCAGGTCAGGAAGATATTCTGATTGGCACGCCGGTTTTGGGGCGCAGCGACAAGCGGTTTTTGCAGCAGATTGGCTATTTTGTGAACACGGCCGTGATGCGCGGTCAAATCACCCCCCAAAAATCCTTCCGCCAACATTTACGGGCGACCAACGACCGGGTTCTGGCAGCCCTGGCTCATGCCGATTTCCCTTTTTCCTTGCTGGTGGAACGCTTGCAGCCAGTGCGTGAAACGTCGCACATGCCCTTGACCCAGGTGTTGTTCAATCTCCTGCGCCCACCAAAGCATTTGCAAGAGTTGGTCATCATGTCCCTGGAACCAACGGGCGGACGCCAGGTAACGCTGGGGGCGTTTACCGCGTGCGGCCTGGATATTGAAACCGGCCAACAGGTGGAAGACTTTGGCCTGAATCTGGACGTTTTGGACCTGGATGACAGACTGATTGGCGACCTGAAATACAGCGCCAATTTATACCAGCGGGAAACCATTGTGCGTATGGCGGAGCAGTTCCAGGTCTTGTTGGCAAACATCCTGGCCGATCCCGACAGCCCTCTGGCCGACCTGTCGCTGCTGCCGGAAGCAGAGCGGCGGTTGTTGGCGGATTGGAACGACACGGCCGTTTCCCTGCCCCCAATTCACTCCATCCATCAGCTATTTGAGCAGCAGGCAGAACTGAGGCCAGAGGCGACGGCCGTTATCTCCGGCAGCCAGCAGCTCACCTACGCCGAACTCAACCGGCGCGCCAACCAACTGGCCCACTACCTCCGCGCCAGCGGCGTTGGCCCAGAAACCTTCGTCGGCATCTTCCTCGAACGATCGCCAGAAATGATCATCGCCCTGTTGGGTGTGTGGAAGGCTGGCGGCGCATACCTGCCGCTGGACCCCGCCTACCCGCCGGAACGCCTGGCTTTCATGCTGGCCGACGCGCAGCCAACGCTGCTGCTGACGCAGCAAACCCTGCTGCCTCGCTTACCGGCGAACCTGACACCGGGCGGACCATCCCCCATCTGTCTGGACCGCGACTGGGCCGATATTGCCCAACACAGCCACCAGAATCTACCCCAACCCACCGCTGACAGTCTGGCTTACGTCATTTACACGTCTGGTTCCACCGGCGCGCCCAAAGGGGTGATGGTGGCTCATCGTTCCCTGGTTAATTACACCGTGGCGGCCATCGAGTCGTTTGCCCTGACGCCGCAAGACCGCGTATTGCAGTTCGCCTCTTTCAGCTTCGACACCTCGGCCGAGGAGATTTTGCCCTGCTTGGCGTCTGGGGCGGCGCTGGCGCTGCGCGACGAGGCGATGATAGACGACCCCGCCCTGTTCTGGCAGCGCTGCGACGGTCTAGGCGTGACAGTGGTGGATTTGCCCACCGCGTATTGGCATGAGGTTACGGCCGTTCTCGCCGAACAATCGGCGCTACCCGCCCCATTACGATTGGTCATCATCGGCGGCGAAGCGGCATTGGCCGAACGAGTCGCTGCCTGGCAAAAGATTGTGGGGCAGCGTGTACGCCTGCTGAACACCTACGGCGCCACCGAAGCCAGCATCATCTCCACCATCCACGACCTGACCACTGCCCCGGCCAGCCCCGCCGCCAAAGTGCCCATCGGTCAGCCCATCGCCAACGTCCAGACTTACATCCTGAACGAACAACGACAGCCCGCGCCCATCGGCGTGCCCGGCGAATTGTGGATCGGCGGCATGGGACTGGCGCGCGGCTACCTGAATCGGCCGGAATTGACGGCCGAGAAATTCGTCCCAATGGCCGATGTTGGCTCTGGAATGGCCGCGTTTGCGCCGAATCCGCAGTCCGCAAGCCAAAATCTGAAATTGTATCGCACCGGCGACCTGGCCCGTTTTTTGCCAGATGGCAGCATCGAATATCTGGGACGGGTGGACTCGCAGGTAAAGGTGCGCGGATTCCGCGTGGAACTGGGCGAGATTGAGGCTGCATTGGGATTGCATCCGGCGATACGGGCAACGGCCGTTACCGCCCACACGGAAGCCAACGGCCACAACCGCCTCATCGCCTATCTGGTCCCCAATGAAAACCTGATACTCACCCCCACCGACCTGCGCCAATTTTTGCTGCAAAAACTGCCCCACTTCATGATCCCGGCCGCTTTTGTTACCCTACCGACGCTGCCCTTATCACCTAACGGCAAAGTGGACCGCAAAGCGCTGCCGCCACCCGATGTCTTGGCGCCGGACCCGGCCAGGGCCTATGCGCCGCCCCAAACCATGCAGGAAAAACTGCTGGCCGACCTGTGGGCGCAGGTGTTGCACGTACAGCCAGTTGGCCTCCACGACAACTTTTTTGAGCTGGGCGGCCATTCTCTGCTGGCGACGCAAATCGTCTCCCGCATTCGCAAAATGACCCAGGTAGAACTGCCCATCCGCGCCATTTTTGAAGCGCCCACTGTGGGTGAATTGGCTGAACGATTGGCCGACTTGCAGGCCAGCCAATCGCCCGGCGCGGCACGGCCGCTGCTTCCCGCCGGCCGCACCGCGCCCCTGCCACTCTCTTTCTCTCAGGAGCGGATGTGGTTCTTCTACCAGCTCGACCCCGACAGCACGGCCTACAACATCCCCGGCGCGGTTCGCCTGCGGGGCGCGCTGGACAGTGGGGCGCTGGAGTGGAGCATCAATCAGATCATCGCCCGGCACGAGAGTTTGCGCACCCGGTTTACGGCCGTTGACGGCCAACCCACCACCACCATTGAACCCACCTACCACTTCACCCTGCCTGTGGCCGATTACCGGGCGCTGCCGCCCGCGCAGCGCTTGCCCCAGGCCCTCGGTGCAGCGCAGCAGGCCGCCCGCACCCCCTTCCGGCTGGACCAACTGCCGCTGTTCCAGATCAAACTGTTCCAGCTAGACGACGAGGAATATATCCTGCTCATCGCCATGCACCACATTATCTCCGACCAGTGGTCGTTGGGCGTCTTTACCCGCGACCTGGGCAGCTATTACCGGGCGTTTGTGCTGGGCCAGCCGCCCGATTTGCCGGCGATGCCCATTCAGGCGGCCGACCACGCTGTCTGGCAGCGCCAACTGGCCGCCGACGGCGCCTTCGCCGACCAGTTGGTTTACTGGCAGCGGCAGCTTGCCGACCTGACGCCGTTGGACCTGCCAACGGACCGCCCGCGCCCGGCCATACAGACCAGCAGCGGCGCGATTTTGACGGCTCCGCTGCCGCCCGGATTGCTCGACGGGCTGCAACGGTTGAGCCATCAGGCAAGCGTATCGCCATTTATGATCTTGCTGGCGGGGTTTAAGCTGCTGCTATATCGCTACACCGGCATGGAAGATATTGCTGTTGGCTCGCCCATCGCCAATCGTCACCACCTGGACAGCGAAACCCTCATCACCACATTGGTCAATACGCTGGTGCTGCGCACCGATTTGTCCGGCAATCCTACGTTTCGCCAGCTTCTCCAGCGCGTGCAAACCATGGCGTTGGACGCCTATGCCCACCAGGATGCCCCGTTTGAGCAGTTGGTGGAAGCGCTGCAGCCGACCCGCGACACGAGTCGGTCACCGCTTTTCCAGACGTTTTTCAACGTGCAAAACGCGCCTTTTGCGTTCCCGGTTTTACCCGGCGTCACCGGTATGGAGGTGTTGCTGATTGATCGGGCGGCGGCGCAGTTCGATCTGTCATTGTCGGTGGATATGATTGTCAGCCACACGGCCGTTCTGGAATACAACACCGATTTGTTCGACGCCGATCGGATGGAGCGGCTGCTGGGCCATTTATGGACCTTGTTGACCACCGCCGTCGCCCACCCCGACCGCCCGATTGCCGATCTGCCCCTGCTAACCGAGGCCGAAATCCAGCAGCTAAACGAGTGGAACAACACGGCCGTTACTTATCCTGATAACGCCTGCCTGCACCACCTCTTTGAAGAACAGGCAGCCCGGATGCCGCAAGCAGCGGCCGTCACATTCGCCGACCACTCCCTCACTTACGACCAACTCAATCGGCAGGCCAACCAGCTTGCCCGCCACCTGCAAAGCCTGGGCGTCGTCGGCCCCGGCGACCTGGTGGGCATCAACCTGGAGCGGTCGCTGGCGATGGTGGTGGCCCTTTTTGCCGTCCACAAAGCGGGCGCAGCCTACGTTCCGCTGGACCCTGCCTTCCCGCAGGAGCGCCTGGACTTCATGCTGGCCGATTCCCAGGCCCGCGTCCTCATCAGCCAAACCAGCCTGCTGGCCGACCGGCGGGAGGTTACGGGGCTGGCCGTTGTGTGTGTGGATGGGGACACGGCCGTATTCTCGCCAACCGACGACCACAACCTGCCGCACACGGCCGTTGCCACTGACCTGGCCTACGTCATCTACACCTCCGGTTCCACCGGCAAGCCCAAAGGGGTGCAAATTGAGCATCGCAGCGCCGTCAACTTCCTCAACGCTATGCGCCGCCAGCCAGGCCTGACCCAGGACGATGTGCTGCTGTCTGTGACCACCCTCTCCTTTGACATTGCCGTGTTGGAGATTTTTCTGCCGCTGCTGAATGGGGCGCGGGTGGAGTTGGTGAGCCGGGAAACGGCCGTGAACGCCCAGGCGCTCATGGCCGCTTTGCAGCAATCACGGGCCACCCTTATGCAGGCTACCCCCACCACCTGGCGCATGTTGCTGGAAGCCGACTGGCCCGGCGACCCGCGCCTCAAAGTCCTCTGCGGCGGCGAAGCAATGAGCCGCGAACTGGCCGACCGGCTGCTGCCGCGCTGCGGCGAGCTGTGGAACATGTATGGCCCAACCGAAACGACAGTCTGGTCATCGGTGCAGCGCGTGTTGGCCGACGCTGGTCCCATCACCATTGGCCGCCCAATTGACAACACCACGTTTACCATTGTAGACAAGGCGCAGCGGCCGCTGCCCATCGGCGTGCCCGGCGAACTGCTGATTGGCGGCGCGGGTCTGGCGCGCGGCTACCTGAACCGCCCAGAACTGACGGCGGAGAAATTTGTGCCGCTGGACGATGTGGCGCTCCCGGCGCGCCAACCGGCAGCCGCCAAAAGCCGAGTGTATCGCACGGGTGATCTGGCCTTCTTTTTAGCCGACGGCCGTGTTGAATATTATTGCCGTATGGACAACCAGGTGAAGGTGCGCGGCTACCGGATTGAGTTGGGCGAAATTGAGGCGCACCTGGCGGAGCATACGGCCGTGCGTGAAGCAGTCGTTACGGTGCATTCGTTTGGTCCCGACGACTGGCGGTTGGTGGGCTACTACATCCCCAACGAAGCCGTGGCCGCGGTGACGCCCCATGATTTGCGCAGCTATTTGCGCGGCCTCTTGCCAGATTATATGGTCCCGGTGGCGCTGCTGCCGCTGGACGCCTTCCCGCTGACCCCCAATCGCAAGATTGACCGCCGCGCCTTGCCCTTGCCAACCGGCCTGGATGGTGGGAGCGCGCCTGGGCCAACGGCCGTGCCCCAAGACGCTCTGGAACGCCAGATTATCGTCATCTGGGAGAAAGTATTAGGCTTGTCGGGCATCGGCCGCGACGACAATTTTTTTGATCTGGGTGGCCATTCGCTGTTGGGCATTCGGGTATTTGCCGGTATTCAGGCGTTTAGCAACGTTGACCTGCCGCTGACCACCCTGTTTCGCGCCCCCACACCGGCCAAATTGGCCGCGGTCTTGCGCAGCGCCGGTTGGCAGCCCGACTGGAAATCGTTGGTTCCTATCCAGGAAAAGGGCAGCCGTCCGCCGTTTTACCACGTTGCCCCGTTTTTGATTAGCGTGCTGAGCTTTTCGCAGTTAGCCCAAGATATTGGTCCAGACCAACCGTTTTATGGTTTGCAGCCGCAGGGGTTAGATGGCGTCCACCCCGCCCATGAGCGCATCGAAGAGATGGCCACCCACTACATCAAGGAAATACAAACGCTCCAACCAACGGGACCCTACATGATTGGCGGGCACTGCGCCGGTAACTGGGTGGCATTTGAAATGGCGCGCCAACTGCAAATGCAGGGGGAGGAGGTGAGTTTGTTGGTCCTGGTGGATTCGGAACCGCCCAACATCGCGCCGCCCCCTATCCCGGCGTGGCGTTATTATCTCAATCGGTTGGCGTTTTATTGGCGAGACGGCCGTTTATGGCCGGCGCTCCAGTGGAAGCTAGGGCTGGCTTACCAGCAGTTTATCGCCTACCGCATCGGGTCGTCAGAAATTCGCCATGCCGTGAATGTGCGCAAGGCCCATCGGGAAGCGTTCAAGCAGTACCAGGCTGAGGGGGTGGTTGCCGGGGATGTCTTGTTCATTCGCAGCCAGGAATCGGCCCTGATGGCCGACAAAACCTGGCATTTACGCTGGTCCGAACTGATCACCGGGGAACTGCATCATGAAGTGGTTCCCGGAACCCACGCCATGCTGCTCGAAGAACCCAATGTCAGCGTAATGGCCGCCAAAATTCGCGCTGCCATTGATGAAGCTGCCGACTGTTAGCTTATACGCTGACAGCCGGCAGTCTACAGCTCAATTCGCCGGTTCAATATCATTCACGTTGTTAAATGTGTTGATTTTCAAAATCCACTCGCTGCCCGGCTGCGCCTGCAAGAACTCCGTTTCGTTGGTGCTGTATTCATAGGTATTGCCGTCGGTGCGGAAGATGATGACATAGCGGGCGTCTTGCGCGCCGGCCCGCTGCCCGGCCGCCGGTTGAAACTCCGGCCAGCGCGGGTTCAGATCGTTACCTTGCAGCCGAACCTGGTCTATCACCTGCCACTCTTCGGCCGTGTAGCGGCAGAAATCGTCATATATCTGATACTCACAGTCCTGGACCACTTCGCCGGCGCCTGTGCCCGTATCCACCGTGTAAGGCGTGCCACAAACTTCTACGGAGTTGGGCGCGGGGTCGGGCTGCGTGGAGCGAACCTCCTGCTCGCAGGAGAGAACTTTGGCCCCGGCGGGAATCTGGTCCTCCCAGTTCTGCTTCTCCACTGGCTGCAGCGCCTCGATGGACACGGTGCGCACCCACTGCACATCGGACACTGTGCCGACCACATCGTCGGTGCGGTTGGTGAAGAAGAAAAACGCGCCGCACAGCAGCAGCAGCACAGCAACCACGCCAATGATGGCATAAATGACGCTGCGGTTGGGGGGGGCGGGCACGGCCGTTACCGGTGGTTTTTCTCTGGTTTCGGCCAGACTTGCGCCGCATTGGTGGCAGCTCATGGCTGCGGCCGGGTTCATCGCGCCGCAGTAACGGCAGGCGACGTCGTCGGCCGGTTTATCCCGATGCGCGCCGATCACTTTGCCCTTTTCGCGCAGCGTCGCTTCGCTTAGTTCGGCCAGACACTGCACGCAAGTGGTGGCTCCGGCCGGGTTGCGCGCCCCGCAGAAGGGGCAGTGGACATCCGGGCCTGCCTGCACTTCGGCAATTCTGGCCGCGTCGGTGATCAGCTTTTCTTCGGCGGCCTGTTCAAACTGGGTATCGGCGGGCATGGGGGCATGGCAGCCGGTGCATAGTTTGGCCGAGCCGGGGTTGCGCGTGCCGCAAAACGGGCAGGTCCATTCGAGTTCTGTGTAACCAACTGTTTTTCGTGCCATTTGTTTCCTTTTGCATGGTGCAGGTCATAAACCTGCCAGGTTTGCCTATGACGTGTGACGTTTACCAGCCGGCTACGTCTTTTTGGGCGATGATTTTGCCTGGCGTCAGCCGCACCAGCAGTTCGCCGGGCACGCTGTTGCGCCTGCCAAAGGCCTCGGCCTGCTCCTGGCCCATGTACCGGCCGCCGATTTGGGCAGCCCAATAGGCCAGGGCGGTGGGGTTGTCTTCCAGTACGGCCGTTCCTTCCACCAGCACAAAGGCAAACGGCGGCGTCTCGTCGTCTACGCACAGGCTCACCTGAGGATTGTGGCGGATGTTTTTGGCCTTCACCGATTCATGCCAGGTGGTGAAGAGCAGGTCTTCACCATCCAGTAAAAACCAGACCGGCGCAACGTGCGCCCGGCCGTCTGGTCGCACCGAGGCAAACTTGCCCGTTCGTGTGCCGGTTAACAAAAAGGCTTTTGCTTCGTTGGCGGTCATTTTTTGCATGGCATAAATCTCCCATTTTCAGCCTGTATTGTAACCGAATTTTGCCTATCGGGGAGATAGTTTCTTCTCTATCTGAATTCATTTAAAATTGTCTGTTATAAAAATCGTTCCATCCCCGAATACATCATAGACAATCCGAACAACCACCTTCCTGGGAGGGTAAGAGATGATAACGACTCAACTTATGGGCGCGCCGGACCGATTGTCAGTGGGTCTGGATGACGACCTGGTGTTGGTGCAGCAGGCCCAACACAACAAAGACGCTTTTGCCGAACTGTATCGGCGGCACGCTGTCCGTGTATATCGCTATTTGCTGGTGCGGGTGGGCAACGTGGACGACGCGCAAGACCTGACTTCGCAGACCTTTATGGCGGCGATGGAAGGATTGCCCCGTTTTCGCCAGCAAACGCCCTTTGTGGCCTGGCTGTTGGGCATTGCCCGCCACAAAGCGGCCGACCATTTTCGGGCGCGCCGGCCGGAACAAGATTTGCAAACGGCCGTAGCCCTGGCAGACCACAGCGAATCGTTGGACGAAGTGGTGGGGCGAACGCTGCAAATGGAAATGGTCACGCGCAAGCTGCATACCATCAGCCCAGACCGGGCCGAAGCGGTGGCCTTGCGCCTGTTTGCCGGCCTGGAAGTGGCCGAAATTGCCCGGATGATGGCGAAGAATGAGGCGGCCGTGCGCATGTTGGTCTTTCGCGGTTTGCGCGACTTACAAGCGCAGTCTGGGCTGGTGGAGGAGACGAAATCATGATGAAGAATGAGGAACGATTGGCGCAGGAACTGGATGATTTTTTGACGGCGCAGTTAGAGGGACGGCCGTTCACCCCCGCTGCCGACGTGCAAGAAGAGGCGCGTCTGGCCGGGGCGCTGCTGGAATTGGCGGCAAACCAATCTCTGGAGCCGGCTTTTTTTACCAACCTGGAGGCGCGGTTAAACGCTGCTGCCTCCCCAACCCGGCTCGACAAACCGACTGTCAGGCCACCTTCGGTCTGGCAGCAGGTTATCGAAACGATAAAGGAAGGATTTACCATGAAACGAATGACGCTTGCTATAGGTGCGCTTGCCACCCTGCTAATCATCGGCTACTTTGCCTGGTCTGC
The DNA here is from genome assembly GCA_016716065.1 of Candidatus Leptovillus gracilis. NCBI lineage: Bacteria > Bacillati > Chloroflexota > Ardenticatenia > Promineifilales (SeqCode) > Promineifilaceae (SeqCode) > Candidatus Leptovillus > Candidatus Leptovillus gracilis. The sequence continues at coordinate 483,803 of JADJXA010000002.1, forward strand.
CTGGCAAAGCAGCGTCGTGCCTGGACTGGGTGCGATTGCTGATACGGGGGCAACGGCCGTCGCCCCCACCGAGGCTGTCATCGAAGTCTACCCCACCGACGAGTCGCTGGTCAATGACCTTTTATTTAGGCCTGCAACCGAAGTGGTCCGCATAACGCCGCCGGCAACGGCCGTGTCTCAACCCACCGCCGACCCCGCCTCGGCGCTGCCCTTGCCTGGCCTGGGCAGCGCCAGCGGCATTAGCATGGGCATGGGCGGCGGCGGCGACGCCAGCCTGACCGGCGATCTATCCGGCGAAGCAATGCCGGTAGACATCATTCCCGCGCCCTGGAACCCCTTGAGCGGTACAACTTACATCATGAACGCCGGTTTCCCCACTGAACCGGTGGCGCAGCCGGTGTACAGCCAACCCGGCCAAAACATGCTAACCCAGGCAGACGCGCGGCGTTACGCCGACCTCTTTGGCCTTGCCGGCCCTATTTTCACCGATGTACCCTGGCCCGACATGCCGGCCGATTACGTTATGTCACCGGTGTACTTTGTCTTTGATGGTCCACGCACGCTGGCCGTGCGCACCGATGGCCTGTATTACTTTGATCAGAGCGCCGCGCCGGACTATTTTGCCCAGGCCGGCAGCTATGAACAGTCCGCGCCCATCGCCGAGGCGTTCTTGTTGGAGCGTGGTTTGTTGGACTTTCCGTATGAGATGCGCCCCACAGCGGGCGGCAGCGATGTGGAATTCCGGCGGTTGGTAGACGGCCGTCCTGTCATGCTGGCCGAATTTTTTGTCAGTGTCAACGATGAAGGTCAGGTCATATCCGTCTCTTACCAGCCCTTAACTCAGCTCAGCAACATTGGCCTCTACCCGCTGCGCACGGCCGAGGATGCCTGGCGGCAGGTGTTGGCGGATGGCATAGATTACCAGAGCGCCACCTTCATCACCTATCCCGGTCCTAACTGGACGCCGCCGGTGCCGGAACCTTATGTGGACCCTTACGCCGACCTCTACAAAAGCTGGCAGCGGCAGTACAATGATGGCGACGCCATCACCATCTATCCGTACCCCACGGTCCACGTTGCGGTAGATGGGCAGGCGCCGCCGCGCATCCAGGTGGACCAATACCTGCTGCTGGGCAGCGACGCCGATTTGCGCGCCATTGCCGAATACGCCTACCAGCAAATTCGCGTCAGCGGCACGGTGCGCCAATCGGCCACCCAGAAGGCGATTGAACTGGCAGCCTGGGAGCCGGTGGATCAGGACGCATTCCAATACCTGCCCGGTTTACCCGGCACGATTCAGCGCGTGGGCGATGGGGTGCAGTTCAATGCCGATGGCGGCGAGGTGTTTGTGCTGGAACAGCCACCGACAGACATCGCCGATGGCGAACGGGTGTATCTGTATGGCTGGCGTACCACGATGGCCGATGGTCAGACGGGTTTTAGCTGGCAAAACATGGACCGTATCATTGAATACGAGCCGGTCATCGAAGAGCCAATGGTTGAACCCCTGCCCTTTGAGCCGTATCGCATCAATGAGGCGACGATAGACAGTATTGATCTGGTGTACATTTTCACGCCGATTTTTGCTGAGGACTTTCAACTGAGCCAGTTTGTGGTCCAACCGGCGTGGCGCTTCCGCGGTTTCACCGACGCCAACGAAGTGATTGAAATCTTTGTCCAGGCTGTGCCGCCGCAGTTTGTGCAGTCACCGTAAAAGAGGTCAGTCTAGAATCTCCCGGAGGTTTACAACCTCCGGGAGATTCCATGCGTTATGTCAATTATTCCAGCTGCGATGGCGGCAACTGACGCCTGTACAGTGGGCGTCAGTGTGTTGGTCAGGCTGGTATCTTGCGGTTGAATACCAATCAGCGCTACTTCGCAGTGTAAATCGGCCGTTAAAAACCACGCCAGCATATACAACGGCATCGTATGGCTGGAAGCGCTTAACCCGGACGTGGCCTGCCAGGGCAGCCAGCCAATCTCGCCCGGTTCCCGGCCCATCAACGCCACGTCAATCAGCAGCACCAGGTCCGGGGCAAAGCGGCGAATGGGGCCGGTGTGGTTTTCCGGCGCATGGCCGCCTGCAATGAGGAGCAGGTTGGGGGGAACGGCCGTGCCCAACTTCTCTGCTATCTGCCGAACGACAACCAATCCGGCCGCGTCATCCCCCCGCAGTTCATGGCCGATGCCCATAATTACCAGACGCAACGGCCGTTCCACAGATTCACGCTGCTGGCGTAGCTGCTTCAGGGTCTGCGCCAGCGAGCTTTGCCATGAGTTGTTGTAAATCATCGTCCGTGCCGTAATAAACCGTAAACGGCTCCTTGGTGGCAGCCGCCAATTCCCACTCTTTGTCAGACATCTCAATGCAGTTGAAGCGGCAGCTTTCCACACACTGGGCGCAATACGTGCAGCGGTCCATGTGATATTTCATGACGAAGCGTTTCTCTTTTTTGTCAATCGTAATCAGTTCAATCGCGTTCGCCGGGCAATCTTTGCTGCACAGCGCGCAGCCAGTGCAGTTTTCAGAATTCCAATGAAGTTTGCCGCGCAGGCGCTCCGGCGCTTCCCGGCGTTCAAACGGGTACTTCTGCGTCACCGGCGGCTGCCAGATTGAACGCCAGATATCGCTAAACATTGTTGCGATTTTCATACCTTGCTCCGTAAATCAAGCGAAATAGCCAAGCGTTATACTTCTCAGGTATACAGCAGCTCAACGACAAACAAGACCAACCACTGCGCCAGGACCAGCAGAGCGCCATAGCGCCACCACATGCCCACCGTCTGGTCAATCCGCAGGCGGGTCATCAGCGATTGCAGCCCGGCCAACACCACCAGCACGCCAATCGTTTTCAGCAAAAATTCTAACGGGTTGCTAAAGCCGCCCATGTAAAAAGAGGTAATCAGCGTCAGACCAATCACCAATTCCACGGCCTGCCCCAGGTGAAAAACAGCCAGACCCCGGCCGCTGTATTCGGTCATCGCCCCGGCCACAATTTCCGTCTCCGCTTCCGGTGAATCGAAGGGCGGCAGTTCCAACTTGCCCATCAAGCCAATCAGCGCCACGATGAAACCGATAGGCTGCATCACCAACATCCAGGTATGGGCTTGCGCGTATGCCGTAATCTCGCTGATCTGCCAGCTTCCGGCCACGATGGCCGGCCCAAGCAAAGCCAGCAGGAAGGGGGCTTCGTAGGCAAACAGCTGGGTTAAGGCCCGTGTCGCCCCCACCAGGGAGAACCGGTCACGGGTATTGGCCCCGGCCAGGCCAGTGCAAAGCGTCAGCAGACTGAGCATGTAAACGGTGACGATGAGGTCGCCGGGGAAGCTAAACGCCGGCCGCAGACCGGCCATGGGCACGTAGAGCGCGGCCGTTAACGCCCCGGCCAGAGCGGCGATGGGCAAAGCCACAAACAAAAAAGGGTTTACATGGTCGGGCACAACTTCTTCTTTCGCCAACGATTTTACCGTGTCGGCAAAGGGTTGGAACCAGCGGGGTCCCAACCGGTTTTGCAGCCGGGCGATGATTTTCCGGTCAATCCACTGGTAAAACAGACCGGTGACAATGACAAATAATCCCCCAGGAAAGACAAGCAGGGCAGCTACGTTTATGACGCTTTCCATCGTTACACCTTCTTCGCGTAATACTCAATGCCATATTGGCGCAGACGCTCCCAGGTCCATTGGTCGTGGCTGCCTTCGGACGAGCAAACCACCACGCCGCGATCATTGCAGGAGAAGCACGGGTCAATGCCCACCAGCAGCATCGGCACGTCGGCCAGGTGGTGGCCGATGGATAGGGAGAGGACGGAGGCCATGTTGCATAGGGTTGGCGTGCGGACTTTTACCCGGTCTGGCTGCTCGGAGCCGTTGCTGCGAATGTAATAAAACACTTCACCGCGCGGCGCTTCGACGCGGCTGATGACCTCGCCGGGCTTGATGCGCCGTGGAAAACGCTTGACTTGCAGATCGCCAGGCGGCAAGTTGTCTAAAATTTCCCGAATGAGCCGAAAACTCTCAAACAACTCTTTCAGGCGGACGACAAAGCGGGCTTCCAGGTCGCCGCTGGTTTCGATGACGATGTTGATGGGAAAGGCGTCGTAGGCGGCATAGGGGGCGTCCACGCGCACATCGCGCATCACGCCGGAGGCGCGGGCGGTTGGCCCGACAATGCCCAATCGCTGCGCGTCTTGCAGCCGGGTGACGCCGATGCCGCGGGTGCGCTGTAAGAACATGCCATCACTGGTGGCGACGTTGAGATAATGGTGGGTGCGTTCTTCCAGAAAATTGATGCCTTCGAGGATGATAGCGCGCTGCGCGTCGGTGACGTCGAATTTGACGCCGCCAAGCAGGTTGGCCGAGTAATTGACCCGGTTGCCGGTTAGCGCTTCCAGAATGTCCATGATGGTTTCGCGGTCGCGCCAGGAGTACATGAACAGGGTGTCGAACCCGGCTTCGTGGGCGGCGATGCCAAACCAGAGCAGGTGGCTGTGGACACGCTCCAATTCGGCAACCAGCACGCGGATAGCCTGGGCGCGCGGCGGCGCTTCGACTTCGGCCAGGGCCTCCACGCCGAGGGCGTAGGTAAGGGCGTGGATGTGGGAACAGATGCCACAAATCCGCTCGACCAGGTAAAGGTTTTGCGTCCAGTTGCGGTTTTCGGCTCCTTTTTCGATGCCGCGATGGACGTAGCCCAGGCGCACGGTGGCGTCGGTGACAACTTCGCCATCTACAGCAAATTCAAAGTGGCCCGGTTCTTTGAGCGCCGGATGCTGCGGACCAATGGGGACGATGAATTTTTCTTTTTTAGGTGTGGTAACGGCCGTCATATGCTTTTCCTTCCTGTTGTTCAAGAGTCGCTGGGTTGTGGGCCTTCGGTTTTAAATTCCTTGCGCAGCGGATAAACGCCGGCCGGCCAGTTGTCGGGCAGAAAGAGGCGGTCGGTGTTGGGCGTGTTTTGCACGGTAACGCCCAACATTTCGCTGAGTTCGCGCTCGAAGAAGCTGGCCGAAGGGATGATGGGGCAAACGCTGGGCACAACGGCCGTCTCTCGCTTCACCTTCACGCACAATGTCACCACGGCCGCGCCAGCCGCAAAATGATACAAGACCTCAATTTCCCCGGCCTCCGGCCCCAAATCCAGCCCGGTGATGGTGATCAGGTAGCCCCAACCGGCGTTTATCAAACTCTGGACGGCGGCCAGCAGTTGGTCGGGCTGGATAGTGAGGGTGAGGGAATCGGCACGGCCGTTGCCGGCTACCCGCATATGTCGTGCTTCGGCCGCCTGCGTCGCCCACGGGGCTAACAGCTTTTGCGCCGCCAGCAGCGCCATCGTCACCTGCGCCTGCACCGCATCGTGAATCTCAGATTGCATCATGTACCTCCGTTGCCAACTGCGGCACAGCGACGGTTTCTGGCGGGACGCCTTGCTTAATCATCGTCAACAGCTTCACCAGCCCATCAATAATTGCTTCAGGGCGGGGTGGGCAACCCGGAATATAAGCATCCACCGGAATCACCTCGTCAATGTGCCCCACTACGTTGTAGCAGCCCTGGAATACGCCGCCGGAAATGGCGCACGAACCCACCGCCACCACAAACTTGGGGTCGGGCATCTGTTCGTAGATCAGCCGCAGCCGGTCTCGTGATTGCAGCGTCACCGGCCCGGTGCAGATCAACACATCGGCGTGGCGTGGGCTGCCTTGCAACTTCACGCCTAGTCGTTCCACGTCATAACGCGGCGTCAGCGTGGCTAAAATCTCAATATCGCAGCCATTGCACGAGCCGCTGTTGTAATGAATGGCCCAGGGCGAGTTCACCCGCGCCCATTTTCTGAGCTTGATTAAAATGTTGTCCCATTCATCGGTCAGATTAAAGTTCGTCATGGATTTGCTCTCTTTCACCCACAGCAGTTCCGTAGGCTATTTCATGGGCGATCCTCAGTGATCATCTAATAATTAAATGGCCCCGATTGGACCAGTCTTCAAGATTGGTCCAATCTAAAAAACAGGAAGTTATTCTTAGACGATTACTTAGCCCAAAATCAAGGCGACCAGGGCCATCATCAACCCGGCCAGATATAAGATGGAAATGGGCGAGGCTGTGCTGCTGCCCAACATCAACACGCCCAGGTGCAGGATGGCAAAAAACAGGGCAATGACAAAAAACGGCCGATACCCCGGTACGCCAATTTTGCCAGACATCGCTTCACCGCCGGTGTAACTGCTTGATTTGATCGGGTTGGGATGTTCCTTGCCGGCCAATAGTTTGCCCAGGCCAGACAAAATGCCTACCAACAGCAGATAAAGCACAAAAGCAATCGGTGGGATGAGAAGAAAACTCATAAGATGACTCCACGATGAAATTAGCCGCCGAACGCGGCCATCAACGCTGCGCCGGCCGGCTGCACCAGCCCACTCACCAGACTCGGCCACAAACCAATGATGAGCACGGCCGTCGCCAGCACCACCAGCGGCACATTCATCAAAACTGGTACAGATAATCCGGTTTGCACGGCCGTAGACGGCCGTTTTCGGTACACCGCGTTCACCAGCGGCGCATAATAGGCCAGCGACAGCACACTGTTAAAAGCCACCAACGCAATCACCGCATACATGACCAGGTTCTGCGTGGCAAAACCGGCCACCAGAATTTGCCATTTGGACATAAACCCCACCAGCGGCGGCAGCCCGCCCAGACCCAACAGCGCCAGACTAAACACCAGGGCAATCAACGGGTACTTCTGCGCCGCCCCGGCCAGGTCGCCAATCAGCAGTGGGTCGTGGTCGCCGCGCGCCGTGTGCAGCGCATACAACAGCGCCCCGGCCGAGAGGAATGCCAGGCCCTTCATCAGGCCATGGCTGAGCAGGTGGAAGAAGCTGCCTTCCGCCCCGGCCGCTTGGCCCACAGAAATGGCGATGCCCAGGCCAATGAGCATGTAGCCCACATGGGCGATGCTGGAAAAGGCGAGCAGGCGCTTCACCTGCTGCTGCCGCAGCGCCAGCAAATTGCCAAAAATCATGTTCAACACGCCGAAGAAGATGAGCAGCGTGCCCCAAACGGCCGTTGTGCCCGCCAATGGTCCCAGCCCGCGCAGCAAGGCAATCAGCCCTGCCTCGATCACCACGCCAGACAACATGGCGCTGATGCCGCTGGGCGCCTGCGAATGGGCGTCTGGCAGCCAGGTGTGCATGGGCACAATGGCCACCTTCACGCCAAAGCCAATGATGAATAACCCACCGGCGGCTAGCAGCGCCAGCGAAGTGGGCTGCCCGGCGACGTAAGCCTGGATCTGCAAAATATCCAACGTACCGGTCTGGGCTAATACCAGGGCGATGCCCAACAGCACCAACACCGAACCAACCGCGCTTTGCACCAGGTATTTCACGCCCGCTTCCAAAGAGGCGGGTTGATCGCGGTAAAAAGCGACTAGCAAGTAGGAGGTGATGGCCATGGCCTCGAACCACAGCCACAGATTAAACAGGTCGGCGGCGCAGCCCAGGCCAATCATTACGCCAGACATGGCGACGAGCATGGCGTAATATTTGGTCTCGCCCAAATCGCCGCGCACGTACATGGCGGAGTACAGAATGACCAGGGTGGAGAGGGTGAGGACGGCCGTTGCCAGCAGCAAACTCATCCCATCCAGCCGCAGTGTAATCGTGCCCAGCGTATAGCTGAGTGCGCCATTGGCCTGAAAGGCCTGCCATGTCAGGCCAAACGGCAGCCAGGTGCTGAGAACGGCCAACAGGGCCACCCACCGGCCGGCGCCTGTGTCGGCCACCGTCTGCCGCTGCACCAGGCGGCCAATCAAATAAATCAGCGGCGACCACAACAGTGGCAGCCAGATCAGCCATAGAAAAACGGGAAGTTGGGTGAAAGCTAGAATGTCCATAAACATATCTCCCGGTCAGGCTGCGCCAGCCAACAGGACCAACACCACCACCAGCGCCAGGACGATGCCCAGCACGTTCCAGTTTAATTGGCCCGTTTGGGTCACCTGGAGGGCGACGGCCGTTTTCTGCGTCAGGTTCACAGCGCCGCGATTGAGCGCTTCAAAGCCAAAACCGTTGGCAGCGGCGCGCCCCAACCCCTGCAGCGCCTGGGCTGTGCCGCCCAAATGGTCGCGCTGCCACCAGGTCGCCAATCCTAAAGCCACCACCACCAGCGCCAGCCAGGTGGCCGGCGCCGTCAGAATTGCCAGCAGCATCTCGCTGCTGGTTTCGACGTGCAGGTCGTGGTAAGGCAGCGTCGCTTGCAGCCATTCGCCAAACAACCCAATCAGCAGCCAGGTCGTCAGCGTGCCCAGCGCCAGCGGGATAAGCGCCGTTTTCATCGGCGTGCCCACGTCGTGAACCTGTTTCTCGCTCTGCGGCCGGCCGAAGAAGACCAGCCACACCATGCGGAAGGTGTAAAAGGCGGTGATGCCCGCGCCTAAAACCATGCCAATATAAGCCCACAGCGGTCCATGCTCCAGGCCGCTTTCCAAAATCAGCTCCTTGCTCCAAAAGCCGTTCAAGATGGGCAGCCCGGCCAGCGCCGCCGCGCCAATGATGAAAACAGTGCTGACCAAAGGCATCTGTCGGCGCAGGCCGCCCATCTGGCGCATATCGCGCGTGCCCGCGGCATGGATGACCGCGCCTGCGCCCAGGAAGAGCAGCGCCTTAAAAACAGCGTGGCTGAACAGATGGAACTGGCTGGCAAAGACGCCGCCCACGCCAATGGCGTACACCATATAGCCAAGCTGGCTGACGGTGGAGTAGGCCAGCACCCGCTTCAGGTCGGTGGCGACGACGGCCATGAGGGCGGCTAACAGCGCCGTGACAAGACCGATGATGAGAACGGCCGTGCCCCAGCCCGCCACCTCGGCAAACGCCGGATAAAACCGCGCCAGCAAATAGACGCCCGCGTTCACCATCGTCGCCGCATGGATGAGCGCACTAACCGGTGTCGGCGCTTCCATGGCGTCCGGCAGCCAGGTGTGGAACGGAACCTGCGCCGATTTGGCCATCGCCGCAAAGAGGAAGGTGAAGGCAATGAAGCTCAGTACGCCCGGCGGCAGTGTGTGGGCGTTCGCCAGCAGCGTGCCGATCTGGTAGTCGCCCAGATAAACGTAAGCCGCCAACGTGCCCAGCAGCAGGCCAATGCCGCCCAACTGGGTGATGATTAGCGCCTTCATGCCGCCGCGCACCGCCTTCGGATCGTCGTTGTAAAATGAGATGAGGGCATAGGAACAGAGCGCCGTCATCTCCCAAAAGATAAACATCAAGAACAGGCTGCCGGCCAGCACCAGCCCGGCCATCGAACCGATGAAGAGCAGCACCAGGGCGTAATAACGCCCCAACTGCGCCTCGCCGCGCATATATTCCACCGAAAAAATCACCGCCAGACTGCCAATCACCGTAGCTACGATGGCCAGGAATACCGCCAATCCATCCGGTACGAACGTGAAGACCCCAAACACGCCGCCCATGTCCAGGCGGATCACCGCCTGCGCGTTGGTGTTGGGGATAAGGGACAGAGCGGCCAGACCGGCGGCGGCGGAGAAAACAACGGCCAGGGCGTGTTGGGCGCGCGGCCGTTTGTCGCTGACCAGCCAGACCACCAGCGCGCCCAGCCAGGCCAGTCCAATTGTTAACATAATCAACCAGGCGCTCATGGCTTACCTCCGCAGGGTAGACAAATCTTTAACGTCCAGCGAGCCGGTGTGGCGCTTCACCTGGACGGCTAGAGCCAGGCCGATCACAGCCACAATGGTATCGGCGACGATGACGGTGACGGCCAGGCTTTGGCCCAAATTCACCTGCCCGCTGATCTTCCCGGCCAGTACCAGGGCGATGAGCGCCCCTTTGACCAGCAGCTGCAAGGCGATGATGATCTGGAACAGGTTGCGCACCATCAACAGGCATACAGCGCAACGCCGAGCAGACAGAGAACGCCGCCAGCAATGATGTTCAGTTCTGTACTCATATGTGGGCCTCCTGGATGTGGGTTTCGGGGGATGGGTCTATGGTTTTGGCCGGGATTGGCGGCAGCAGTGGTTGTATCTGGCGCGCTTTGAAGTTGGCTCTGGCCCGTTCTTCGGCTGTTTCTCGTTCGGCCAGGATACCCAGAATACCCATGACCCCGGCGAAAATCAGACCGATTTGCACCAGCATGTCCAGGCCCCGGTTTTCCCAAAGCATGGTGGAGAAGGTGGGTTCGGTAACGGCCGTTGCCGCATCTTTCAACGGCAAAACAAACCAGCCGACCAATCCAATAAAGGCCAGGGCCAATCCTCCGCCCAATGCCCACGGGACCAGCCGCCCCATCTCCATGGCGTCTTCACCGGCAATGGTGATGCCAAACACAAACAAGATGGTCACCAATCCCGCGCCTACGCTTAATTCAATCACGGCGACTTCGTGCGCGCCAAGCGCATAGAGCAGGGCGGCGACAAATGCGCTGCTGCAGGCTAACCAGATGGCCGCTACCAGGAGTTGTCTGGTTCGCAGCGCCTGAAACGCGCACAAAACAACGGCAATTACCAAGATTAGCTCGGTCAGCATTAGGCAATACCTCCAAAAACATACATTACTTTATTGGGCGTTTTGCACACAGTGACAAGTGTCACCCGAAAGGCGTGACGGATGTACTCTTTGTGAATTATTGCACAAATGATGAATGATAGAGGGGATAAGAGAAGTTCAACTTCTCCGCAGAAATTGAACTTCTTATTATTCAGGCGGGGTGGCGGTTGCTCTGCCAGCAGCCCAGGAACAATAAGCCCGTCACCAGAAAGGGCGAACTGTAAGCAAAGGCGGCAAACCAGCGCTGCTCTGGAAATGTAAAGTAGGCCAGCAAAGCGATGCCCAAAGCGCTCACGCTGGCGACAATGCCGCCGACCGCTTCCCAACGCCAGGCGCACAAAATGCCCAAAGTGGCTGCGGCCACCAGAGCAAATAGGAGAAGGCCATGATCATTTCCTGGTCTGGAACTGGTGGTCAAGAAGCTCTCGGAGCCGATAACGCGCAAATAAATGAGGCCGGTAAGCAGGGCTAACAGGCCGACAGACCGGGCTAAAAAGCGCATTTCGTTGAGTTTATCGGGGGAATGTTGTGTGGCGTGGTTGCTGCCGTTTGTCACTTGCGCCATGATTTCACCTCCATAGGCCGGTGGGTGGATCAGCGCCGGCCGACTTGCAATTGCGGTGTAGACGATGATGGTGAATAAAACGCTTGGTTGTGATGATGCCAGTGTAGGCGGAAACGGCCGTTTCCACCAGTTACACTTGTCACCTTTTGCAGATGACAAGCTGCCAATGGCCGTTGCCGGCAGCGCCTTCCTCTGACTGGCTCAGTAGGACAGTTGTCTGTCTTGCGTTCGTTGGTGATATGTGTTATTCTCGTTTATGACGCATTGCGTCACGGGAGCTAAAATCAATCTGCACCCCTTTCATCCCACACCGTTAAACTGACGATGACGTCATAAACGGCCTTGGGTAAACGCCAAACTCAGCAGCTGTAAAGCCTGCCGAGAAACCCGAAGGATTCTAATCGGTGAAACATTCACAATGCCATGGTGAAACCCAGATGGGTTTTAGCCACTGCCAAACGCAACCGAATTGAGGGTTGAAAAATGAACAGAAAAGAGATGGAGTACGTGTTTAAGACCAAAGATGGACAAGAGATTGGCGCGCGGCCTCTGCGCTATACGGATGCCCCCAATCTGGTAGACATTTTTGAGCATATGAGTTCAGAAAGCCGCTATCGTCGCTTTCACCAAACGGCCGATAACTTGCAGCCGGAGCGTATCTGGCGCGAAGCGGAAAGCATCGCTCATCTAGACCAGGCGAAACAAGGGGGGCTGTTGGCCTTTGCCGATCTACCAGGCCAGCCCAATACCCCCGTTGGCGCGGCGCGTTACGTTTGTCTGGGGGAGGGCCGGGCGGAAACGGCCGTTTCCGTGCGCGACGACATGCAGGGCAAGGGAATTGCCACAAAGCTGCTGCAACTGCTTACCGAAGAAGCGCGCGCCCGTGGTATTCAGAAATTGGTGGCCGATGTGATGAACAACAACGTCGCCATTTTGACTGTTTTGCAAAAGCTGCCTTATGTCATCACGCGCAAACCAGATGGGCAGTATGCCACGCTGGAGATTGATTTGACCCGGTTCAAAGATGGGGCTGGCGCGTTGACGGATGAAGGCACGGCCGTTCACCGTCGTTAGGCGCAATAAAACGGGGGCAGCCACAGGAAAGCGCTCAGACAACCTAAAACGGACACTCAAAAAAACCTCCGCGGCCTCTCAGGCCGCGGAGGTTTTTTGTCTAAACCAGCGCTGCCTGCTTGATATAATCTTCTGGCTTGATGGAAATCACCTGGCTGGCGCTGTCTGTGCCCATGCTGATGCCGTAGATGGTCTGCGCCGCCTGCACCGTGCCCCGGTTGTGGGTGATCACCACAAACTGACTTTTTAGGCTCAATTCGCGCAGCAGCTCACGGAAACGGTTGATATTGGCCTCGTCCAGCGCCGCGTCTACCTCGTCCATCACGCAGAACGGGGTGGGCGATACCTTGAGCAGCGAGAAAATGAGGGCAGCGGCCGTCAGCGAGCGTTCGCCGCCGGATAGCAGCCCCAGCCCTTGTTCGCGCCGGTTGGGCAGCCGGGCGATGATGTCCACGCCGCTGATGGTCAGGTCGTCGGGGTCGGTCAGAATCAGCCGCGCCGCGCCACCGCCAAACAATTGGGTGAAAATGTCGCCAAAAACGGCGTTCACTTTGTCTACCGTCTCGCCAAATGCCCGCGAGGTCAACTCGTCCAATTCCTCAATCACCCGGCGCAGTTGTTTGTCGGTTTCTGCCAGGTCTTCTACCTGCTGCGTCAAAAACTCATAGCGGGTGCTGACTTCGTCGTATTCAGCCGGGGCGTCTGGGTTGATGGCCCCCATGCGCTGCATCTGCGCCCGGTAGGTCTGAATGGTCTCGGCGATGTCGCCCGGCAGTTCATCCACCAACGGCAGTTCTTCCACCACCTCGCCGATGGGCAGCGGCGTCGGGCCGGTCTGGTCTTCATCATAGGTCAGGGCTACCAGGCCAACGTCGGCCTTGATGCGCTCTTGCAGCCCTTCGATGCCGTTTTGCTGCTGGCTGAGGGCGATTCTGGCCTGGGTGTATTGGGTTTCTTTGTCGTGGGCCTGTTTTTGGATGACGGCCGCTGCCTCTTCCAGAGCCATCATCGCTTTACGGCCGTCGGCCAACTGCTGTTGTAACGGCGCCAGCGCCGCATCCAATTCGGCCAACTGCTTCTGCTGCGCCAACAACGCCTGTTCCTCGTCACTGAGGATGTTTTGCGCCTGCTGGCGGCGCAGCGATGCCTGCCGCTCCTGCACGCGGGCCAACTGCCGCTCCACCTGCTGCAACGTGGCGCGGCGGCTGTCTACCACCGCCTGTCGCCCGGCCAGGATGGTGCTGGCGGCGTTCATTTGCTGCTGGATGGTTTGGCGCTGCTGCTGCGCCTCGGCGATGGGCAGGGCGTCCAGGTGGGCGCGGGCGGTGGCGACGGCTTGTTGCAGGGTAACGGCCGTTTCCCGCCCCAGCGCCATCTCCTGCTGCACCGCTGCAATGCGCGTTTGCAGCCGTTCCGCTTCCTGCTGCCGCCCGGCCTGCTGCCGCTGCCAAAAGGTCTGCTGCTGCTTCACCCGGTCCTGGTCGCGCTGCGCCTGGGACAGCCGCTGCCCGGCTTCATTTTGCAGACGCGCCAGGCGGCGTTCTTCGTTTTGCAGGGCGTCGGCGGCGGTTTGTTTGGTCTCAATGGTCACCTGGGCGGCGGCCAGGTCGTTTTCTAGCTGGTCCAATTCGGCGCGCAGTTTGTCGCCGTCGGCTTTGGCGGCGCGCCATTCCGCTTCCCGCGCCAGCAGGCTGTTCTGCTTGTCGGCGCCGCCCGTCTCCACCAACCCACCGGCGTGGGCGATGAAGCCATCGGGGGCCACAGCCAGTGCGCCCGGCGGCAGACTGAGCGCCAGCCGGTAGGCTGCGGCGGCATCTTTCACCAGCAAAATTGGCCCCAGCAGCACATCAATCACCGGTTTCACCACCGGGTTGCCGCTGACCAGTTGATTGGCCCAGCCGATGACGGCCGTGTCTCCCTTCATATCTGGCTGCGGCGGCGCTTGCAGGTGGTCCAGGGCGACGGCCGTCACTGCCTGACGGCCGTCGCTGTTGAGCAGCCGCCACAAATTGGCGCTGTCGGGCAGCACCAGGGCGGCCAGATGATGGGCCAGGGCGGCGGCAACGGCCGTTTCATACGCCGCCGGAATGGTCATCAGCGAAGCCAGTTGGCCGAGAGCGCGCGCGCCGCCGCCGAGTTGGGCTTCTTTGTGGCGCATCTGGTCCAGCATGTCGGCGCGGGCTTCCAGGCGGGCCAGGTCGTTGCGCCGCCGGTTAAGCTGCTGCTGCTGGTCGTGGGCGGCGGCGCGCAGTTTTTTCAGTTCGGCTACCAACACCTGCCGTTCGTCGAGGGCGGCGCTGCGGCTTTGGGCCAGTTCGTCGGCCTGTTTTTGGGCGGAGGTGAGGACGGCCGTTAACTTTTCCGACCGCGCCTCCAGGCTGCTCCATTCGTCGGGGGCGTTGGTGGGGATGACGGCCGTTTGCTCTTTCAGGCGCTCTTGCAGTTGGCTAAGCTGCCCTTCGGCCTGGGCCAGCCGGGTCTGCGCGGCCCGCTGCTGCTGCTCGGTCTGGCCTAGCTGCTGCTGCCAATGGCTGATTTCCGCCTGCTGCTGCTGGAAACTGGCGTTGAACTGGCGCAGTTCGGCCTGGTTTTGCTGCAAGCTGGCCTGGGCCGTTCCCAGTTCGGCGGTGGCGGCGGCCAGATCATCTTGCGCCCGCTGGCGCTGCTGCTCCAGGTCTGGCAGTTCCTGATCTACGTCGGCCAGTTGGCGTTGCAGCGATTCTTGCCGTTCTTGCAGGATGGCGACCTGGCGGCGGGCTTTTTCGAGCTGGTCGCGGAGGTCGTCGCGTTGGCTGCGGGTGACGGCCGTTTGCTCTTGCAGTTGGTTGATGCGACGGCGGGCGGCGTCTATTTTGTCTTGTTGGGCCAGCAGGTCTATGCGGGCGCTTTGCCACAACTTTTCGGCGGCTACGGCCGTTTCCCGCGCCTGGCGCATCTCTCGTTTGGCCTGTTCCCATTTGTAGCCATACCAAATGCGCAGCAGGTGGCGCAAATCGGCGGCCACCTGCTCGTAGTTGCGCGCTCGCGCCGCCTGCCGCTTCAGCGCGTTCATTCGCGGCCCAATTTCGGCCAAAATGTCGTGGACGCGCTCCAGGTTATGCTGTGTTTCGGTCAGCCGCCGTAGGGTTTCGGCGCGACGGCTTTTGTAATGGTTGATACCGGCGGCTTCCTCAAATAAAGCCCGCCGCTCTTCGGCGCGCAGCGAAAGCGCCTGGTCTACCAACCCCTGGCCGATGATGGTATAGGTACGTTCGGCCAGCCCACTGGTCGCCAGCAGATCGCTGATGTCCTTTAGACGCACTTTTTGGCCGTTGAGAATGTATTCATTTTCGCCGGAGCGGTAAGCGCGACGACCGATTTCTACTTCGGTGTAATCTATGGGCAGCCAGCCATCGCTGTTGTCCAGGGTGAGGATGGCCTGGGCCATGCCGGCGCGCGGACGTGTCTGGCTGCCGGCGAAGATCATGTCGGTGGTGCGTTTGCCGCGCAGCGCGCCGTAGCTTTGCTCACCCAATACCCAGCGGATGGCGTCGGCGACGTTGCTTTTGCCGCTGCCGTTTGGCCCAACAATGGAGGTGATGCCTTCATCAAAGAGAAACTCGGTTTTGCTGGCGAAGGTTTTGTACCCTTGCAGGCTTAGTTTTTTTAGGCGCATGTATTCCGTATTCCGTATTTCGTGGTCCCTATTCCGTGGTCGGTATTCCGTATTTCGTGGTCGGTATTCCGCGTTCCGCGTTTTGTATTCAGATGCTGAACTGAACAGTGAATACTGAACACTGGCTACCGTACACTGGCTACTGTACTCGGAATTCCGACACCGCGTCGGGCAGTATAGTAAGAAGTTGGCAACTCGGCAAGGGTAAAACAATCGCCTTCCGCTTCTTCTCGCTATATAATCGTGGGCGTTGTTTGCTCTGCCATCTTGTGGCTTTGCCCGCTCATACTAAAGCGTCTCGTCTGTACTGACAGGGTATGTCGTGATTGATCAGCGATTTCTTGAGGATGCCATTGACACCATTCGTACCCATCGCGCCATTTTGGGCGACGCGGTGGTGACAACGGCCGTTGCTGTCCTCCAGGAAAAATTGCACACATTGGCCGCGCCTCCATCCTCCACCCAGGTGGCCGAGACCCATGAGATGGTTGCCGTTTTACAGGCAGATTTGTCTGGCTTTACGGCGATGTCGGCCGAGATGGACGCTGAACAGGTGCGCGACATGGTCAACGCCTTGTGGGACAGGCTGGACAATGTGGTCCGCGCCTGGGGTGGCAGCATAGACAAACATACCGGCGATGGCCTGATAGCCCTCTTTGGCGCGCCGACAGCGCGGCAGGATGACACCGAACGGGCGGTGTTAGCGGCGCTGGACATGCAAATGGAGATGGCTCTCTTTAACGAAGCGACGCGCAGCCGGCCGGACACGGGTCCGCTAGAGTGGCGCAAAGCCAATGGCGAACTGCGAATGCGCATTGGCATACATGCCGGCCCTGTGGTGTTGGCTCAGGTGGGGACAAGCAAGGAATTAACGGCCGTTGGCGAAACCATCACCATTGCCGAATACTTGCAGCAGGCCGCGCCGGTGGGTCGTGCCCTTGTTTCCTATGACGTCTATCGCCAGGTTTATGGTCAATTTGAGGTCAACACCCCGGAACTGCTGCATATCCCCGGCCGTTCGGACGCACTGGCCGTGTACGTGGTTCAAAAAGAAAAAGCGCGCGCGTTTCAGACCAACGGGCGCGGCCGACAAGAATTCAAAACGCGCTTTATTGACCGCACGGCCGAATTGGACCGGCTGCAATTTGCTTTGCAAGAGACGATGAACAACAGCATCATGCAAGTTATCACCGTGGTCGGCGAAACCGGCGTTGGGAAATCGCGCCTGTTTGATGAATTTGAACGCCTCATGGACTTGCTGCCGGTGCGCGGTTGTGTTTTACGCGCCCAGGCCAGAGAAAGCACCCAGGACGCCCCTTATGCCCTGATGCGTGACCTCTTCACCCAATTGTTTGAGATTCATCCGCGCAGCAGCACGGCCGTTAGCCGGGAAAAGTTTGTGCGTGGCGTCGAAGAGACCATGCGGGCGCACCAGATGAGCGCCCGTGAACAGGCCCATGTCATGGGCCACTTTGTTGGCCTCGATTTTGCCGACAGCCCTTATCTGAAAAATCTGTTGGCTGACCCAGTCAAACTCTCAACCTACGCCCACAACGACCTGGCCCGCTTTTTCACCGACCTGGTGAACAACTGCCCGCCGGTGGTCTGGCTGGTGGAAAACGCGCAGTGGGCCGACGCGGCCTCGCTGGACCTGATTGAATGGCTGCTGGCGCGCTGCGCCGACCTGCCATTGTTGGTGGTTTGCCTGACGCGGCCAGAGCTGGTAGTGAAACGGCCGTCCTGGCAATCGAACGATCCCTTCAACCCTATCACTACCCTGGCTTTGCCGCCGCTGAGTGCTATTGACGCCCGGCACCTGCTGGCCCACATTTTGGAAGATGTGCCCAACCTGCCTGTTAAGCTGTTGGACCTGGCAGCCTATGGCGCGCAAGGCAACCCGCTGTTTGCCGAGCAGTTGGCCCGGCTGTTTCTGGACAATGGCGTTATTGGCTGGCAGAAGGGCCATTGGCAGGTGAACCTGAGTAAATTGGAAGAGGCGCCACTGCCAGACAGTCTGGCCGCCTTGTTTCAGGCCCGCGTTGCCTGTTTGTCACCGGTGGAACTGACGATACTGCAAACGGCCGTGCTGTTTGGTGACCAATTTTGGGATGGCCCGGTGCAGATGCTGGTCGCCGCCCAGGGCCACCCGCCACAGCAGGTGGCCGGCGCGTTGGACAGCCTGGAACAAAAGGATTTTATCGTCCGCCGCCATACCTCGGCGCTGCCCGGCGTCTTGGAATATCAGGTGGCCCACGATGTGCTGCGCCAGGTGGCGGCCGCACCGATAGCGGCCGATACCCGCCGCGCGGCTCAGGCGCAGATCGTGGATTGGTTGACCGGGCGGGCTGCCGGAATGCGGCTGGCGTTCTTCCACGAATTGTTGGCCGATTTACGCCGCATGATGGCCGAAGATTTTTCGGCAGGTGGCGAGATTGATGACTAGACAAGAGGATTTGCAGTACGCCATCACGGTGCTAGAAGCGCAGCGGGCTGCTCTGGGCGACAAGGTGACGGACGTAACCGTCGCCGCGCTGCGGGAGAAATTGGCCGCGTTGGCTGCGAAAACGGCCGTTCCTCCCCCACCGCCGCCCCGCGCTACCCAACGTAAACAAGTCACCATCCTCTTTGCCAACGTCTTTGGCTTCTCTGGGGTGGCCGAATCTGTGCCCGACACCAGTATGCTCAACATCATCAACCTGCTCTGGCGGCGGCTGGACGAGGCCATTACCGCCCACGGTGGCATGGTAGACAAACACATCGGCGACGCGGTGATGGGTCTCTTTGGCGTGCCGGTGGCCGGCGAAGATGACCCGGCCAACGCCATTCGCGCCGCCCTGGCGATGCGCGCCGTCCTCAGTGACTTTATCAATGAGGTGATGGCGGAACGGCCGTCGGACGAAGCGCCAGCATCTCCCAACCTGGCCGATTTGCGCCTGCGCATCGGCATCAACACCGGGCCGGTGCTGCTGGGCGAAGTAGGAACCAGCGAAGAATACACCGTCATCGGCGATCCGGTTAACGTCGCCAGCCGCCTGGAACGCCTGGCCCCGGCCGGCGGCATCCTCATCTCCCACGAGACCTACCAGTTGGTGCGCGGCGATTTTGAGTTTGAGCCGCTTGGCCCGGTTCAGATCAAAGGCAAACGTGACCCCATCGCCGTGTATCTGGCGTTGGGGGCCAAATCGCACCGTTTTTATCGCAAGGGGCGTGGCGTGGAAGGCGTAGAAACTCAGATGGTAGGCCGCGACGCCGAACTGCGGTCTTTGCAGAAAGCGCTGGGTCGGGTGGTGCAAAATCAGGTCGGTCGAGCCATCACCATCGTCGGTGACGCCGGGGTAGGCAAATCGCGCCTGACGTATGAGTTTACCCAATGGGTGCAGACGCTGCCGACGACGATTTTGCTGTTGAAGGGGCGCATGGACCAGAGCATGAAACAACTGCCCTATGCGCTGATGCGCGACTTGCTGGTGACCAGTCTGGGCATTCAAGACACCGATTCGGCGGTGGTGGTGAGAGAAAAGTTGCAGCAAGGATTGGGCGATCTGCTCAGCGACCATAACGCCGCCGAATGGCAGCGCCGCATTCATTCGCTGGCGCAGCTTTTGGGGTTGAATCTGGAGGATGAATACCCCCCGTTGGCGTTGAACAGCAGCGAGGTGACACGGGTTCGGGAACATGCTTTTGAGGATACGGCCGTTTATTTGCAGGCCATGATGAGCCACAGCCGGGCTACCCTGATGATCCTGGAAGATGTCCATTGGGCCGATGAGGGGTCGTTGGACCTGGTGGACCACCTGGCGCAGTTATGCGCCCATGCCCCGCTGTTGATTCTGGCTGTCACCCGGCCTTCGTTGTTTGATCGGCGGCTGGGTTGGGGCGGCGGCGGCGAAAGTGGACGTCAGCCAGAGCAGACGCCGCAGTCTACCATCACCCTACGGGCGTTGAACCGCGCCGAAAGCCGCCAGTTGGTGGAAGATATTTTGCGCCACCTGCCGGAAATTCCGGCCGATTTGTGTAACCTGATTGTGGACCGGGCGGAAGGCAATCCTTTTTACGTCGAGGAATTGGTCAAGGTGTTGATCGAAGATGGCGTCATCATCCCAGGCGAGCAGGCGTGGCGTGTGCAAGCCAAACATCTGACCAATGTGCGCGTGCCGCTGACGTTGACCGGCGTGCTGCAAGCGCGCCTGGACCGGCTCTCTTCGCTGGAACGGGTGACGTTGCAGCGGGCGGCGGTGATTGGGCGGGTATTTTGGGATACGGCCGTTATCCTGATGAATGCCCTGGCCGCCGAAAACGTCATCCGCGAGCCGGAGACGGTGGTGGCGCTGCAAGCGCTGGAAAAGCGCGAGATGGTCTTCCACCGTGACGCCTCGGTTTTTGCCGGCAGCCAGGCGTTTTTGTTCAAACATGAGATGCTGCGCGAAGTGACCTACGAAAGCGTTCTGCTGCGCACCCGACCGGCATACCACAAACAGGTCGCCGGTTGGCTGGCGGAGCAAAGCGGCGACCGGGTGGCCGAATATGCCAGCCTGATTGCCGAGCATTACGAACAGGCCGATGAACCTGTGCCCGCCGCCGAGATGCACGAAATGGCGGCCATGCGCGCCCAGGAGATGTCCAATCCGGCGTTGGCTTTGCAGCATTACGGCCGTGTCCTGGCCTTGTTGGCCGATAGTCCGGTCCACGCCGCCTGGCAGGTGAGCGTGCAAGAGCGCCAGGCGCGTCTGCTGCGCCTGCAAGCGCAGTTGGTAGAGGCCGCCGCCACCTACCGTTCCATGCGCCAGACGGCCGAAACAGACGGTGATTTATCGGCTCAGGCCCGGGCGCTAAACGGTTTGTCGGACATTATGCTGGAGCAAATGCAGTACGCCAACCTGCTGGAAAACGCCACCCGCGCTGAAAAAGTGGCCTGGCTGGTCAGCGACGATGGGCAGTTGGCCCAGGCCCTCTGTTTCAAAAGCGAAGCCTATCACCGCCTGGGCGATAATTCGCTGGCGTTGGCTTCGGCGCGGCAAGCCCTGGAATTCAGTGAACGGCTGGGCGATGCCCCGGCCATCATCCGCAGCCTGCACTTGTTGTCTTCGTTGTATATTGATTGGGGACGGCAGACCCATGCGCTGCATTTCCTGGAGCGACTGCAAACGTTGGCGGCCGATTGGGCAGCCGATAAGCGCAGCGGGCCAACACTAATTCTGGCGTATCAGGCATTGGGTGACTTGCGCCTGAAAATGGGGCGATATGCAGCGGCCGAGCAGGACCTGCTGCTGGCGCTGCGCCGCGCCAGACAGCTAGAACGCCAGCAAGATGTGGCCCAGGCGCTGCACCGATTAGGCAATGTGGCTTATTTGCGCGGCGATGCCCGCGCGGCCATTCCCGCCTACCGCGAGGCGTTAGCCACTGCCAGCGCCGTCGGCGACCGCTATGGCGAAATGGCCTACCGCACCGATTTGGGCGGCGCGCTGGCCAGCGTTGGGCAACATGCTGTGGCGGAGCGGCTGCTGCGGCGAATTATCCAGTACGCCGAAAGCAAAGAGGCTGTCGGCCAATGGCGCGGCACGGGCGCGGCGTATCTGTTTTTGGCGGAAGCGGTGTTGGGGCAGGGGAAAACGGCCGCAGCCCAACAAGCTGTCCTCCAGGCCCAAACTCTCGCCCTGCACATGGCCGACGATAGGTTGCGGGGCATTACCTGGTATGTCATGGGGCTGACAAGCCGGCAAATGTCGCCGGAGGAACTGCCGCTGATGCTCAATGACCGGGCCTATCAGCCGGGCGATTGTTTCCAGGAAAGCCTGCGCCTGCTGCGCCGCGCCGGCGGACCCAGCCCGCGCACCTACCGCGAGCAAATCCGCACGCTGCAAGCCTGGGCAGAGTATGAGGCAGCCCAGGGCGCTGCCTCGCGCAGCAATATCATGCGCCAGGAAGCGGCGGCGTTGGCTGAGGAACTGGGCGTGGCGACAGAGTAAACCGCGTCGAACGATTTTCCAAACCGTTCTCTGGCACGAATGCCAATGCCAGATCTCCGAAGATTTGTCCGATCTTCCGTATAAGCACACTTTGTGTTGGGGCCTGGTTGACGCTGGTCTGGCGAGTCAACTCAGGCGGTTTGACACGCTTTGAAAAATGCTTGTAAGGGAAATCTCTGTACCATAAACCATAGTAACTGCCCAATTTGCCTTCTTTGTTTACCGTTTCGCCAAATGGAGAATTGCTGCCACATACTTGCAAACTACCCGATATTACGTAAACTTAAATCATGGATAGAATAGATTTTCGTTCCGATACCGTTTCCTGGCCCACGCCGACTATGCGTGAAGCGATGGCCCAGGCCAAAGTGGGCGATGATGTATACGGGGAAGACCCCACTGTACGTGAATTGGAAGCGCTGGCGGCCGAAATGACCGGCAAAGAGGCCGCCTTGTTTGTCGCCAGCGGCACGATGGGCAACCTGGTGGCTATTTTAGCCCACGCCGGCCGCGGCGATGAGGCTATTGTCGGCGAGGATTCCCACACCTGCCTGTATGAAGCCGGTGGCATGGCGGCGCTGGGCGGTGTGTTTCCGCGGATGCTGCCGACGGACGAAATGGGGCAAATGGACTTGGGGCGGATCGAGACGGCCGTATCTCCCCCAGACTCCCATTTTCCCCGCACCCGCCTCATCCTGGTGGAAAACAGCTATGGCAGCAAACATGGCTACCCCCTGCCACCGGCCTATTTCGCCCAAGTGCGCGCCATCGCCGACCGGCACGGATTGGCGGTGCATATGGATGGGGCGCGCCTGTTCAACGCCGCCGTGGCGCAGAATATCCCGGCGACGGCCGTTACCCAATACGTAGATTCCGTCACCTTCTGCCTCAGCAAAGGGTTGTGCGCCCCGGTTGGTTCTGTGCTGTGCGGCTCGGCCGAATTTATGCAACAGGCCCACCGGATGCGCAAAACAGTCGGCGGCGGGATGCGGCAGGCGGGCATTCTGGCCGCCGCCGGGCTGGTCAGCCTGCGCCAGATGGTCGAACGTCTGGCCGATGACCACCGCCGCGCCCAGGATTTGGCCCAGGGATTGGCCCAAATCCCCGGCATCAGCGTGCAGCCAGAGATGGTGAAGACCAACATGGTCTTCTTCGCCCTCAGCGATGAAGTTCCCCTGACGGCCGATGATGTCATCGCCGCTTTGCGGCAGCGGGCTAATGTGTGGTTGGGCGATAACGGCCGTCGCAGCTTTCGCGCCGTCACCCATTACTGGATTAGCGACCAGGATATCGAAACCTTCCTGGCAACCTTGCAGCAAATTGTGACCGAGTGACGATTCACATCATAATCCACAATCCAAAATCCGAAATCGGCCATAAAGAGAGGTGGTTATGACCACAAAATTGGGTCGTGTCATCAACAATCGGTATCAGCTTGAATCATTGTTAGGCGATGGCGGCATGGGAGCCGTGTACCGCGCCCATGACCGCAACCTGAACCGGCAAGTTGCCATCAAGCTGATGCACGAGCAATATGCGCGCCAGACTGAATTTCGCAACCGGCTTATTCAGGAAGCGCAGACCGCCGCCCAATTGGACCATCCCTCCATCGTGCGCATCTTTGATTTTGGCTCGTCCGACGAAGGCTTGTTTATTGCTATGGAGTATGTGGATGGCGGCAGCCTGCGGGCACACCTGCGCCGTTTGCAGCAAGACCGCAAATATCTGCCGCTGGCGCAGAGCCTGCAAATTGGCAGCCACATTGCCTTGGCTTTGGATTACGCCCACCGCCGGGGTATCGTCCACCGCGACGTGAAGCCGGGCAACATCATCCTCAAGCGCCTGGCCCGTGGCGACAAACCGGGCGAACAACCTTTCCGCGCCGTGCTGACCGATTTTGGCCTGGTTAAACTGTCCGAAGGCTCCGACATGACCAAAACGGGCATGACCCTGGGCACACCGACCTACATGTCGCCGGAACAGTGTGAAGGTGGGGCGCTAGACGGCCGTTCCGACCTCTACGGCCTGGGCGTGGTGTTGTACGAACTGTTCACCAACCGCCTGCCTTTCTCCTTCCAAAACCTGTCGGAAGCTGTAGCCGCCCACAGCAAAGGGGTGATGCCGCCGCCCGCTCATGAAGTCCGCCCGGACATCCCGCCCATCCTGGACGCCATTCTGGGCAAACTGCTGGACAAAGACCCGGCTAACCGCTACGCCAATGGCCTGGAGCTAGACACCGCCCTACAAGGCGCGTCGCTCTCCCTTTCCGGCGCAGCCACCCAAATTATGACGCCAGAATCAGACATCCTGGCGCAGGTGAACGACCCGCCGCCCGGCTACGAACTGCTCATAGACACCCCCGGCCACCCCACCAGCAAGGTGCCGCTGACCCAGGCAGTCATCACTCTAGGACGCAGCGCCGACAACGACATTGTGCTGCCGGCCGAAGGCGTCTCGCGCAACCATGCGCGCCTGCAAGCGACCCCCCTGGGTTGGGAAGTGCAGGATTTGGGCGGCATCAACGGCACGTTTCTCAACGACCACCGCCTCCGCGCCGACGATCCCACGGCGTTGGCCCCGGGGATGCGGGTGCGAATTGGCCCTTATGCCCTCTCGCTGCGTGGGCCGGAAGAGACACCGTATGAGTCTGACAGAGTGGTTACGTCGGTGGGGGCAACGGCCGTTTCTTTGGGCCGCACCACCCCTTCGGCAGAAGCCATTGACCGGGAAGAGCCGTTAGCCATCTTTTTGCCCCAGGAGACGTTCACAGTGGAACCGGGCCGGCGGCTGACGGTGAATCTGGAAATCTTAAACCGGGGCGCTGTAGACGACCGGGTGACGGTGCGGGCGCAGGGCATTCCCCAGGAGTGGGTGAGTACGACCGGCGAGTTTATTGATTTGCCCGCCGGGGCGACCACGCAAATCTCCCTGGCTGTGCGCCCGCCGCGCCATCGCAGCACGCCAGTTGGGCGGCAGCGTGTGCGCCTGGAATTGGTTTCGCAGCGACAGCGCCACCTGAGAGTGGGCGTCAATCTGTCGCTTATTGTCGGTGGCTTTGTCTCGTTTGAGGCCAGCATGAGCAGCAGCCAGATTCGCCTACCCGACAACGTGAGCGTGCGTATTGAGAACACCGGCAACGAGGCCGGTGAATTTAGCGTCACCACCCGTGATCCGCAGCGCGCCCTGAAAATTCGTGGCGAGCGCGGCCGTATTCCTTTGGCCGCCGGTCAGGCGACGGCCGTTGACCTGGAGTTGGAAGCGCGGCAGCAAAGCTGGCTCGGTGGCGGCGAGATGTACCCCTTTGAGGTAGATGTGGCGTCGCAGGCTGGCGGCCGCGTCACCTTGAACGGCGAGGCGCGGACCGGACCGGCTATTCCGGTGGCGCTGCTGTACACGGTGCTGGCGGTGGTGGTGTTTTGCAGCGCGTTGGGCGGCTTGGCGCTGGCGTTTAACGTCGGCGACGACCTGTTTGGCGGTGGCCGCTCTACGGCCACCCCCACGCTGGTGGCGGCGATTGACCTGACACAAACGGCCGTTGCCCTGACGCCAACAGTTGATTTAACGGCCGTTACCATCACCCCCGCACCCGGCCAGGACAGCGACGGCGATGGCCTGAGCGATGCGCAAGAACTGATCATCGGCACAGACCCCAACAACCCGGATACCGACCTGGACCGCCTGAGCGATGGTGAAGAAGTTCTGCGTTATGGAACCAACCCCCTGGACCGGGACACCGATAAGGACATTTTGATTGACGGCGATGAAGTGCTGACCTGGGGCACAGACCCACTGCGGCGTGATACGTCTGGCGATGGCATTTCCGATGGCGAAGCGGTAGCCAGAGGCTTAAACCCACTGGTTTTCCACACGCCGACGCCCACAGTAACAACTATCTTCTCGCCCACACCCACCGGCACGCCAGGACCGCCTACAGCCACTTGGACACCCACCTCCACCTGGACGCCAACGGCGACACCCTCTATCACGCCGACGCCGACGGCCACTTTCACCCCATCTAGCACGCCAACGGCCACGCCCACCGGTTCGCCGACGGCCACGCCGACCATCACCGCCACCCCCACCAATACGCCGCAGCCCAATCCGGTGGTGGCCTGTCTGGTCGTTCCGCCGGTGTTGGACGGTAGTTACAGCCCGGTGGAATGGCCCGGCCTGCCACAAATCCAATTCCAGCCAGATGGGAATCCGGCCGGTCTGGTGCAGGGTTTTCTGGGGCGCAGTGGCAGTACCCTTTACATGGCCTGGCTAATCAACGACACCACCAACGACGCCAGCGATTCTTTGCGCCTGTTCTTTGATACGACGCGCAACCTGGGCGACCCGGATACGTCTGACCGGTTCTTCCAGATCGTGCGCAGTGGCTCGCTGGCGGTGCAGGCGGGCATTGGCAGCAATTCCGATGGGCAGTTCTGGAATGCCGGGTATAGCAGTGGAAACTGGACGGCCGTCATCGGTGAAACCGGCAGCAATCAATGGGTGGTGGAGATGAGCATAGACATCGCCGCCGAAATGGCCGCCCTGACCAATCCCTACGGCCAGATGGTTCAGGTTTTGTACACCGGTGAATTAGCCACCTGGCCTGTGGACGGCGTGTCCAATAACGCCAATACCTGGCAAGGCGTAGACTGGCCGACTTGTCCGTAGACCCTAATCCGAAATCCGAAATCCGTCCACCATGCTAGACTTTACCACGCTGCGCAACAAAACAACGACCCTGAGCCAGTTGACAGAATCGTTAACCGCTGATGATTTGCGTGACCTGACCAACGAAATGATTGACCGGATGGTGGATCTGATTACCGACAGCGACGATGCAGCCGTCACCTTTCAACCTGCCGACCCCAACGCTTATGACGCTTACGCCACCGACAGCGCCGATGTGCATCTTTCCTGGACTCTGGCCCATGTGATTGTCCACGTTACGGCTTCCGCCGAGGAGAGCGCCTTTTTGGCGGCGGAAATGGCGCGGGGGGTGGTGCGCGACGGCCGTTCGCGTTACGAAATCCCCTGGCAAACCATCACCACCATCGCCCAATGCCGCGCACGCCTGGAAGAAAGCCGCCGAATGCGCCTGGCCTGCCTGGACGTATGGCCGGAGCCGGCCCACCTGGACCTGACGCCGCCAGGTCCAGGAGTCAGACCCATTAACGCCATCGCTCGTTTTGTCCTCGGTCTGTACCACGACGCCAACCACCTGGAGCAAATTGCCGAGATTGTGCGGCAAGCGGCGGCTGTTCGTGCCGCCTGAGGCTGGCGCCTGGCATTTGCCGGACTTGCTTCCGGGCGATTTTCGTCTGGTAGAGGCTGTTTGGGTTGACGTACAGGCGCGTTATGCGGCCGACGGCCGTTTCCACCACACCCTGGCCCACATTGACGACGTTCTCCACCACATACAGCCCCATCTGCCCCAGGCGCGCCAACCATTGGCCGTGCAGTTGGCCGCCTGGTTCCACGATGCCATTTATGACCCGCGCCGCCACGACAACGAAGCGCAAAGCGCCGCCTACGCGGCCGCTGTTTTAAGCCAGTTTTCTCTGCCTGTGGGCCTGATTGACGAAGTAAGCCGCCTGATTGCGCTAACTGAACGGCACGAAACGGCCGTCACCGACACCGATGGCCATATCCTGCTAGACGCTGACCTGGCTATCCTGGCGGCAAAACCCCTCCGCTACGACGCCTATGCCCAGGCCATTCGCCGCGAGTATGCCCATGTGCCGGAAGTGGTTTACCGCCAGGGGCGAACAGCCGTATTGGAACAATTGCTGGCACGGCCGTCGCTCTACCAATTGCTGGCCGGCGCCGTGCCGGCCCATGCAGTCTGGGAATCACCCGCCCGCCTCAATCTCCGGCGGGAGATAATGCGTTTGGCCGGCGCGATCTAGTCGGGTTGTTGGCCTGCAACACGGCCGCAGCCACGCGCATCCCGCCCAACGTCACCCCGGCGGTGGATTGGCCGGGGAAAATCGAATCGCCCACCAGCCACAAATTGCCCACGCCTGTGCCCGGTCCACGTGCTTTGAAGAGCGACGTTTGGGCAAAACCACCCACCATGCCCAACGGCCGTCCCGTATAAAATTGGAACGTCACCGGCGTGCCAGGCAGGCAGAGCGTGATGGCCTGGCCGATGCCGGGAACAGCCTGCTCGGCGGCGTTGAGCAGCTTTGTGGTATAAACATCACGCCGTTGGCGATAGGCGGCCTCGTCGTTCCCCTGCCGCAGCCGCCACCATGGGGCGACGGCCGTATGGGTAGACAATGTCGCCGTGCGCGTGCCCGTTGGTCCACGACGGCTGTCCGCCGCATCAGACAACGAGATAAACACGGAGTTGCCCTCGCCCAGCGGTTGGGTGTGGTCCACAATCACCTGATGGTGTTCGGCGCTGAGAGCGGGCAGCCGGGCGGCGTCCAATCCCAGGTACAGGGTAAAGGCGCCCCAGGTAGGCTCGCGCCGGGCGATTTCTTTTTGCAGCCTCGCCGGGACCTGTTCACCCAGCAGGTCGGCCAGCGCCCAGGGCGTCAGGTTCGCCAGGATGGCGTCGCCGCTGAAGCGCTGCCCTTTTTGGGTGACAATGGCCGTTGCCTGCCCCCTCTCCACTTCTATTTTTGTCACCCGCTGGCGGTACAACACCTCGCCGCCGTGCGCCCGAATCCAATCCACCAATGTTTGCGCCAACGCGCCGATGCCGCCCTGCACATGGTTGACGCCGCGCCGCGGCAAATCCAGCGCGGCGCTGCCATACAGCGCCTGGGCCGAATCGGATGTGGTCTGGGCGGCAATGAGCAGTTGGCCGTCCAGGAACGCTTTGAACATGGGGTCTTGGGCATTGGCGACGCTGCCCACCGTGTGAAACAGATAAGGCAGGGCTTGCATGGTGCGGGGCCGCAGCGCTTTGGTCAGGCGCCACAGGTCGCCGGCCGATTCTGGCGGCCAGGGAAAGGGACGGCTGGAAATGTCCCAACTGATGTCGGCCAGTTTTTCCTGGGTGCGCCAAAAGCCGCCGCTTTGTGGGAAAGCGGCGCGCCATTCGGCCTGCCACTGCTGCGGATCGGCCCATTGGGTGATGGCCCGGCCGTCGGGCAAATGCACCACCCAGGCCGGGTCTACCGGATGGACCGGCCATTCCAGCCGCAAGATTTCGGCCAGCCGGGCGTGAGGGCCGCCGGGGGCAAATCCACCGGCCAGGGTCGCCCCGGCGTCGAAGCGGAAGCCCTTGTGGTAAAAGGTTCCGGCGCTGCCACCAGGATACGTGTGGCTTTCCAACACCGTGACGCGGTGGCCGGCGTCTAGCAGCAGCGCCGCGGCCGTCAGCCCGCCAATGCCTGCGCCGATGATGAGGGTGTGGGGCAGGCGGATCATCGGCGGCGTCGCCACAGCAGCAGGCCGCTGGCCGCGGCCAGCAGCCCGGCCGCGCCCAGCGCGTCTTGCCGCTGCGCCGGCGTCAGTTCCAGATGCCAGCGGGTGATCAGCTGGCGGGCGGTGAAGAGCAGAAACAGCCCTGGTTTGGCAAAGAGTAGACGGCTCAGCAGTCCACGACGGCCGTCAAAATGGCTGTATTCGATGTGCTCGTGGACGCGGGTGGTGGTGGGGGTGACGGCGGCAAACGTATGGGTGTGCCGCCAGCTTTGCAGCGGCCCGCTAACCTGGGTATCGGTGAAGCCGTTTTCGCTGACCTGGCTGTGGATCGCCTTCCAGCGCACCGGCAGCGGACCAAACCAGAGCGTAAATTCGGCGATGGCCCCATCGGCCAGCGGATCGAAGTGGTGAATTTGGGCGAAGATGGGCGGCGGCGTCAGGGTCTTCAGGACGTGGGTGTTGTGGTGAAAGGCGGAAACGGCCGTGAGTGGCGCATTCACCATAAAGGCATAATCAAATCTGGGCATAATACAATTTCCTATACACCCACAAGGCAATTTCCCCCAGGGCATAATGGGTATCTATGATAGCGCTTTGCACTGCCAGGTCGTTGGTGACATCGGCAGCGAAACTGTGGGGGGTGAGATCGCTGGTTTTTTCTGGTTGGCGGTTGATGGCAGCAACCGTCCAATCGTGCGCGACAAGGTGCTGAACCAGGCCACGGCCGATGCCGCCGTTGGCCCCCCAAATCATGGCTGTTTTGCTCGAATTCATGGATCGTCTCAATTAAACGTGTGCAAATCGTTGCATTTCAGATATTGTACATATTACACAAAGATTCGTCAATGTATTGCACAGAATTTCAACAATTCTTAATGGTGTGTTTCATTTGAGTTACGCCTTGTGTAGGGGCGAGATGGCGCGGTATGGTATTTGCCGCAGCGAACGGCATATTCTCGCGCCATCTTGCCCAACTTGCCCGATAAACGCCTGTGCCGGGCAAAGAAGAGGGCGAGACGGGCGGCGGCTTGTGCCCTCTCAGCCGTGAAAGTTGCCGGAAAAGCAAACTGAGCGGACAGCATCAAAAGATGGGCCGCTCAGTTTGCTTTGGGAGGAGATTTAGTTGAACTAATTGGCGGGCAGTAAGACCGCGTCAATCACGTGGATAACCCCGTTCGAGGCTTCGATGTCGGTGATGATGACGGTGGCGCTGCCGTTGAGTATAACGCTGCCACCAACTATGCTAATGGCGACGTCCTGGCCCAACAGGGTGGTGGCGGATGTCAGGTTAACCACATCGGCGGCCATCACTTTGCCATCTACCACGTGGTAGAGCAAAATGTCTTTCAGCGCGCCTTCGGGGTCTTGCAGCAGGCTTTCGACAGTGCCGGCCGGTAGGGCGGCAAAGGCATCATCGGTCGGGGCGAAGACGGTGAAAGAGCCTTCGCCAGCCAGCGTTTCGGCCAGCCCGGCGGCGGTGACGGCGGCGACGAGGGTGTTAAAACGGCCGTCGGCCACAGCAATGTCTACAATAGAAGGCAGGGCCATCGTGTCAGTTGCGGCCGCAGTCATGGTAGGGGGCAAAATCACCGCGTCAATGACGTGGATGACGCCGTTCGAGGCTTCGATGTCGGTGATAATGACGGTGGCGCTGCCATTCAGCATCACGTTACCACCTTCTACGCTGACAGCGATGTCTTCGCCCTGGATGGTGGTGGCGGATGTCAGGTTAACCACATCGGCGGCCATGACTTTGCCATCTACCACGTGGTAGAGCAAAATGTCTTTCAACGCGCCTTCGGGGTCTTGCAGCAGGCTTTCGACGGTGCCGGCCGGCAGGGCGGCAAAGGCATCATCGGTCGGGGCGAAGACGGTGAAAGAGCCTTCGCCAGCCAGCGTTTCGGCCAGCCCGGCGGCGGTGACGGCGGCGACCAGGGTGTTAAAACGGCCGTCGGCCACAGCAATGTCTACAATAGAGGGCAGCGTTTCCGCGGCGGTGGTCATGGTAGGGGGCAAAATCACCGCGTCAATGACGTGGATGACGCCGTTCGAGGCTTCGATGTCGGTGATAATGACGGTGGCGCTGCCATTCAGCATCACGTTACCACCTTCTACGCTGATAGCGATGTCTTCGCCCTGGATGGTGGTGGCGGATGTCAGGTTAACCACATCGGCGGCCATCACTTTGCCATCCACCACATGGTAGAGCAAAATGTCTTTCAGCGCGCCTTCGGGGTCTTGCAGCAGGCTTTCGACGGTGCCGGCCGGCAGGGCGGCAAAGGCATCATCGGTCGGGGCGAAGACGGTGAAAGAGCCTTCGCCAGCCAGCGTTTCGGCCAGCCCGGCGGCGGTGACGGCGGCGACCAGGGTGTTAAAACGGCCGTCGGCCACGGCAATGTCTACAATGGTATTGGCTGCGGCCATCGGTTCCTCAGTGGGGGCGGGGACGGCCGTAGGCATGGGCGTCGGCTCCGCTGAGCCACAGGCGGCGATGAATAAGGCTAAAATCGTTAACAAACTCAAAAGGGTCAGGCGTTTCATGAAATGATCTCTCCTTGAACTATTTGTCATGTTGTTTTGCACATTGTTCTGCACAATTGTCTGCCACTGAAAGGGCAGCACGTGGTTATGTCCAACATCTTACGAGTTTGTCAATGTTTTGTCAATCTAATTTAGACATTATCTCAATGATGTCTAATATTTGTCCGGCTTTATGAGAAGGGGATTAGCCGCCAGAGACAGGGCCAACGGCCACATTACCGTTTTTTCAGGAGTAGGGATAAGATCGCTGTTATGCAAGACAACGATGAAAACCAAGAATCTATTAAGGTGCGCCTGGGCTATCGCGGCTGTTTTTGGCTGCTGATGGGTCTGGCGCTGATGGCGAGTTTGCCCTTTTTTTGGCGCACGGCCGTTAAGTGGTATTACCAGCGCCACATCTACACGGCTGAGGCGGTTCCGGCGCAGCGGGCGGCGGTGGTATTTGGCGCGGCGGTGTATGGCAACGGCCGTCTCAGTCCTATTTTGCGTGACAGAGTGCAAACGGCCGTGCAGTTGTATCAAAGCGGCCAGGTCAACAAAATAATCATGTCTGGCGACAATCAAACGCTGGACTACGACGAACCGAGCGCCATGGTGGCCTACGCCATCGCCCAGGGCGTGCCGCCCGAAGACGTGCAGCCCGACTATGGCGGGCGGCGCACCTATGATACTTGCTACCGGGCGCGGGCTATTTTTCAGGTGGATACGGCCGTTTTGGTGACGCAGGCGTTTCACCTGCCGCGGGCGTTGTTCACCTGTCGCCAGTTGGGGGTGACAAGCGTCGGGGTGTCGGCCGATTTGCGCAGTTATCGTGGGGCGGGTTGGTATGAATTTCGTGAAACGGTGGCGACGTTGGTGGCTCTGTGGGATGTGATCCGGCAGGTTCCGCCGCCGGTGTTGGGCGAACCGCTGCCGCTGCAATAGAAATACAACAGCAACTCACCACGGGGACACAGAAGGCACAGAGTCAGAGCGAAGCATCCCGCTCCAGTCAGAATAACGGGACGCTTTGTTTATACGGAAGATTGGACAAATCTTCTGCGATTTGTCCAATCTAAGCGTGTCCTGAAATGAACCATGTCGCCTGGCGCAGGGTAGCGGCCAGTTCACAGCCGCTCACTATGTGATCATCTAGAAATTACATGGCCCAGATTGGACCAATCTCCAAGATTGGTCCAATCTAAAAACAGGAAGTTATTCTTAGATGATTGCTATGGGTTAATGCAGGTCTATCACGGCATTTGCTAAGACAATTTCGTCTCGTTCGGCCGCTTTGCATTGGAAAACAACCCGATTGGCCGACTCCTGCCACATTTCGGTGATGAGCGTCTCGCCGGGAAAGACATGTTTGCTAAAACGCGCCTGCATTCCTTTGAAACGGCTTACTTCATAGCCAGTAAACGTCTTCATCACAGCGCGGGCGGCGAAGCCATACGTACACAGGCCATGCAAAATGGGCCGGTCGAAGCCGCCAAAAGCGGCCATTTGTGGATCGGCGTGCAGCGGATTGCGGTCTTTGGACGAGAGGCGATACAGCAGGGCTTGATTGGGCTGCGTTTGTTCGCGGACAATGGCGTCCGGGGCGCGATCGGGCGGCTGATTGGCCTTGCTGGCAGATGGGCCACGGTCGCCGCCGAAGCCGCCCAACCCGCGGATGAAGAGGGAACTGCGGTTTAGGGCCACTTCGGCGCCAGTTTCGTCCACTGTTTGTACTTCCAGGATGACCAGTGCGCCGGAGCCTTTGTCGTAGATGTTGGTGATGCGGGCCTGGTTGGTGAAGGTGGCGCTGGGGGGTAACGGCCGTTTCAATTCCACGCTCTGTTCGCCATGCAGCAGCATCATCGGGTTAAAACTCAGGCCGGGCACGTCCACAATTTGCCAGAACAACGTAAACGGAAACGTGACGGCCAGCGTGGGAAGCGCTTGAAAGCCGGATCCGTGCAGTTCGTAGACAAACGGCAGTTCGGCCGGGTCTACCGGGTTGGCGCCCATGCCAATGGACAGGGCGTAGAGAATGGCGTCATCCTCGTCGTAAACGCTCGGCGCAGACTTGAATGCGTGGTTAAGGACTTGTTCGAGGTCAATGGACATGGGGACTCCTTGAAGAGAATGGTCAATCGTCAATCGTTCTTAGTTTTGGATTGTTGGCGTGGCGGTCGCGGTCGCGGCTGGTTTTTTTAGCCATATTTTTAACGAAGGCGGCCGTCAGGTCTATGCCGGTCTGGTTTGCCAGGCAAATAAGAACAAACAGCACGTCGGCCATTTCGTCGGCCAGGTCATAGGCTTCGTCTGATTTCTTGAAGGATTGGTCGCCATACAACCGGGCCATCAGCCGGGCCACTTCACCGACTTCTTCCATGAGAACGGCCGTATTCGTCAGCTCCGAATAATAACGCACGCCAATGGTTGTCACCCACTCATCTACAACCCGCTGACATTCTTTTATGGTCAGGTCGTCAGGCATGTTATTGCATCCGCTGGCCGATGGAGCCGAGGTAGACATCTATGCGTGAGCCGTGGATGGCTGAGTCCCAACGCAGGCGTAAATTGTCTTGCACGGCCGTTTTGGGCACAATAAACACCAGATTGCCGATACCCGACCCCCCTTGAGGCACAGATAACGGCAGGCGGGTAATCTGCTCTTCGTAGGGCAGGGGAGATTGCCAGGCGGGGTAAATGTTGCCGTGCGCGTCCACCAGCGTCATCGTTGGCGGCACCACGTCATACTCACTCTGATTGGTAATTGTTAGCGCCAGGACAACGTGGGCGTAATCCGGGTTGCCTTCATCACGCACAGACAATAAACCGGCCTGCTCCACCTGAATACCGACGCCATTCAGCAGCACCGGAAACCCCAAAGAGCCGGCGGCGTAATTGTTTTGTGGGCTGGCGCTTTCCTGGCTGCGCTGGCAGCCGGCCAGCGCCACCAGGGCGATGAGAACAAAAAGAGCGAACTTGCGATACTTCACGCTTCCCTCCTGAGGGTATGGCGGCGTCACCGGTCAGAGTGGGCCACAACTTCCAATAAACGGCCGTTTCCCGGCCAACTTTTGGGGAATGGGACGCGGATTTTTTGTGGTCTATCCGCGAAAATCCGCTGTATCTGCGTTTATCCGCATCCCATTCTCAGTCAGACTATTAAGGCAGTGGCAGCGGCCAATCGTTTGCCAGCGCCACGGCGTCGTCCCGGTCTATGTCGCCAATCAGATCAATGCCGGTTTGGGCAAAGCGGCGGGCGGCGGCCAGAGCACGGCCGTCTTTTTCCACCGCCAACGACCACTGCGCGTGTTCTGCCAGCAGGGCTAATTCTAACGCCCTACCCAGGGTTAACGCAAAACGGCGCGCCCCGGCTTCCACCGCCGGTTGTCCGGCGCTCAGCGCCTGGAGCAGCCATTGTTCGGCGTGGGTGACGGCCGTGATGGCAAACTGCCCCGTTTGCGCCAGCGACGGCTGCCGGGCGCTGGCGGTGCAGGCGTGTATTTTGCTCTTTAGCGCCCGCAGCCCTTCGCCTTCTTCACTGGTCAGGGCACGCAGGGCGTCGAGCGCCAGCACGTTGGTCGTGCCCTCCCAGATGGGCAAGACCTGGCTGTCGCGCAGCAGCAGCGGCAGGCCAGTATCTTCCACATAGCCCGCGCCGCCAAACGCCTCCAGCACTTCGCTGGCGGCGGCCACCGCCTGCTTGCCGGTGACCAGTTTGTTGATGGATGTGAGCAGCCGCAGCAGGTGGCCTTCTTCCTCCGTCAGATCGCCATTTTCTTCTTTGCCGATCAGCTCGACCACAAAGAAACTGAGCATAAAAGCGGCTTCAAATTCCGCCTGGATGGCCGCCAGGGTGTCCAGGTGCAGCGGCTTTTGCGCCAGATGCGCGCCGAAGGCCCATCTCTTTTGCGCGTAGTCACGCGCCAATGCCAACCCGCGCCGCATGAAGGAAACGGCCGTCACGCTGTTCCAGGTGCGCGTCAGGTGCAGCATCGGCACGATGTTGCGCACGCCGTTCGCCAACTCCATCACCGGCGTGGCCGGGGTTCCATGCATGTAGAGTTCGGCGGTGGGCACTTTGCGCGTACCCAGTTTGTCCTTCAGGCGGGCGACTTCGATGTTTTGCAGCTTTCCCGCCTCGTCGCGCAGTTCCAGGTAAAAGAGGGCCAACCCGCGTCCGCCGCCGGGGTTGCCTTCAGGGCGGGCCAGGGTGAGGGTCATGGGGGAGGTGGTGGCGCTGGTGAACCATTTACGGCCGTACAGCCGCCATTCGCCATCTTCCTGCCGCGCCACCGTCTCGCTCAGGCCCACGTCCGAGCCGCCGGTGGATTCGGTCATCCACTGGCCGCTGGTCCAAAAGGTGGCCGGATCGCGGCTGGTGAGATGGGGGATCGCCTGGTCAATCAGCGCCCGGTTGCCCGATTTGAGCAGCGTGCGGGTGGCTCCGTCGGTCATCGCCAGTGGGCAGGTGTAGACATCGGTGGACGGGTGGAAGAGATAAGCGCGGGTGAACTGGTTGAGGCGGTCGAAACGGCCGTATCGTCCCTCATACGCCGCCGCCACCACGCCAAATTCGGCCGCCAGCTTTTCCGCCCGCTTCCAGAGGGATGTGATTTCGATCTGATCAATGCGGTTGCCCCAGGGGTCCCATTGGGTAAGGATTGGTTCGTTGGGTAAATCGGCAAGCTGCATCTGGTACAGTTCGCCGCCGGACAAGTCACCTAATTCGCGCAAGGCCGGTTCGATGTCGCGGCGAATTTCTTCTGGAAGCATGCGCCGCAGGTAAGAGCGCAGCACCCGGTCGTCGTCGTACTGGTTGCCCAGTTCCGGGGCCGGTTGGTTAAACGGTTGAAAATTCATTTGCTCCTCCTTTTGAACCGGGGCGTAAACACCCCGGCAGCCGAACGACGCCGGGTGAACCCGGCTATTACGTGCTGTTCATTATCCGATTGCGCCGGAGTTGCGCAAATCCTCAATTCTGTCAGCAGAAAACCCCAATTTTTGCAGAACTTCGTCGGTGTGGGCGCCTACGGCCGTTCCCACCCCCCTATATTCCGCTTCTCCCGCCGAAAACTTGAGCGGGCTGCCGATTTGCTTTTGCGTGCCGCCGTCGGGCTTGGGCACGTCCACCACCAGTCCGCGCGCCTGCACCTGGGGATGCTCCAGCATTTTGGGGATGGTCAGCACCGGTTCCACGCAGACGTCCAGTTCGGCAAACACGGCCGTCCATGCCGCTAACGGCCGTTGCCCAATCTCCGCCGCAATCTCCGCCTTCAGCGCCTGCTGGTTGGCCGGCGACTGGTCCAGGCCGCGCCCGATCAGGTCGGGGCGGCCGATGGCCTGGCAGAAACCCTGCCAGAACTTGGGTTCCAGGCTGCCCACGGAGAGGTAACGGCCGTCGGCCGTCTGGTAATAATCATAAAAACTGCCGCCGTTGAGCATCCAGCCTTCCCGCTGCGGCGTCTCGCCGCCCACCAGGAAATGGCTGGCGATGTGGGCCTGCCAGGCGATGGCCATATCTAACATGCTCACGTCTACCATTTGCCCCTGGCCGGTGACGTGGCGGTGGATAACGGCCGTGAGAATCCCCATCACCGCGCCCAACGAGCCGCCGCCCACGTCGGCGATTTGCGCGCCCAGCGGCGGCGGGCCGCTGCTCTGGCGGCCGGAATGGCTCATCAGGCCGGACAGGGCCAGATAGTTGTTGTCGTGACCGGCGCGATCTTTGTAGGGGCCGGTCTGGCCGTAACCGGTGATGGCGCAGTAGATCAGGCCGGGATTTACCGCCTTCAGGTCGTTGTACCCCAGGCCAAGCCGGGCCATGACGCCGGGGCGAAACTGCTCCAGCACCACGTCGTAGCCGCCGCCATCGGCGGCCACCAGTCGTTTGACGACCTCTACCGCTTCTGGCTGTTTCAAATCCAGGCCGATGGAGCGCTTGTTGCGATTCAGTACCCCATGCCAGCCGGAAATAGCGCCGTCAAAGGGGGGCATCATGCGCACCAGGTCGGCGCGATGCGGCGCTTCCACGCGCACCACGTCTGCGCCTATGTCGGCCAACAACATGGAGGCAAACGGGCCAGGCAGCAGGGTGGAGAAATCCAGGAGTTTGAGGGAGGTGAGGGGGGTGGTCATGGGAGTTTTCAGTGGTCAGCGTTCAGTGTTCAGTGTTCGTTAAACTGTTTGCTGAACACTGAACACTGCTTACTTCTTACCGCCTATGGAACAAGCTGCCCATCCGCGTACAACTTCCGCAGGGTGGCTTTGCTGAATTTGCCAACGCTGGTTTTGGGGATTTCGGTGATGAAGACGAAGTCGTCGGGAATCCAGAATTTGGCGACGCGGGCGGCCAGGAACTCTTTCAGGTCGTCAACGGTCAGGTCGTAACCGTCTTTGGTGGGGACGATGGCGGCTAACGGCCGTTCCGACCACTTCTCATCCGGGATGGCGATCACGGCCGCTTCCATCACTTTCGGATGGGCCATCAGCACGTTCTCCAACTCCACCGACGAAATCCACTCGCCGCCGCTCTTCACCAGGTCCTTCGTGCGGTCGGTGATGTTCATAATGCCGTGTTCATCAATCGTAGACACGTCGCCGGTGCGGAACCAACCATCGTCGGTCATGTAATCGTCGGTAATGTCGCGCTTAAAGTATTGGCTGATAATCCACGGGCCGCGTACTTGCAGTTCGCCCATTTGCTTGCCGTCCCAGGGCAGTTCCCGGCCGATGGCGTCCACAATGCGCATCTCCACGCCGCAAATGGCATACCCTTGTTTGGCTTTGATATCCCACTTCTCTTCGTCGGATAAATCCTGATGATGGCCTTGCAAGATAGAAACCGTGCCCAGCGGCGATAGTTCCGTCATCCCCCAGGCGTGCAGCACACTGACGCCCAATTGGCTCTCAAAATCCTTGATGAGTTGGCGCGGCATCGCCGATCCACCGACGATGAGGGCGCGTACGCTGGAAATGTCGCGGGGGTTTTGTTTCAGTTCGTGATACA
Source organism: Candidatus Leptovillus gracilis (assembly GCA_016716065.1). Lineage (NCBI taxonomy): Bacteria > Bacillati > Chloroflexota > Ardenticatenia > Promineifilales (SeqCode) > Promineifilaceae (SeqCode) > Candidatus Leptovillus > Candidatus Leptovillus gracilis. The sequence continues at coordinate 522,528 of JADJXA010000002.1, forward strand.
GCGCCGTCCAAATGGTGGGCACACCAGCAGCAATGGTCACTTTTTCCTGTTCGATAAGCATCGCCAATGGTTCCGGTTTCAGGTGTGGGCCAGGCATCACCACATCGGAGCCGGCCATAGCGCAGGCATAAGGCAGCCCCCAGGCCATCGCGTGGAACTGCGGCACGACAGGCAGTACCACGTCTGATTCCAACATGCCCAGGGCAGCCGCCTGGTTTTCACCCAGGGTGTGCAGATACATGGAGCGGTGGCTGTACAGCGCACCTTTGGGATGGCCGGTGGTGCCGCTGGTGTAACAAAGGCCCATTGCCATGTTTTCGTCGGTGGAGCGCCAGGCAAAGTCTTCATCGGAATCGGCGATGAGGTCTTCGTAGTAAAGGACGTTGCGCAATTTGGTGGGCGTGCCTTTGGGCGCGTTGAGCAAAACGTAATGCTTGACGCTGGTAATCTGGTGAGCGACCCGTTCATAAAGCGGCAGCAAGGTGGCGTCTATGAAGACGATCTGGTCTTCGGCGTGGTCCACAATGTAGGAGAGCTGCTCTGGGAAGAGGCGAATGTTGAGGGTATGGCAGACGGCCCCTGCGCCGGGGATGGCGTAATACAGTTCCATATGTTGGTAATGGTTCCAGGCAAAGGTCCCTACCCGGTCGCCCGGCTCGATGCCTAATTTAACCAACGCTTTGGACAGGCGCTTGACCCGTTTGTACATGTCGGCGTAGGTGTAACGGTGCATGGAACCATCGGGCAGCATGGTAGAAATTTGCTTTTTGGGGAACATGCGGTTGGCATATTCCAAAATGCGGTCCATCGTCAACTGGTAATTCATCATCAAACCTTGCATTGTCATACTCTCCTTGTGAAATTGTGCTGAATCGTAATCCGTAATCCGGTTACGGAACACGGATCACGGTCTTATCACCCCACAAACGGGCGCTTGCCAATGAAGTTGGCTGTGTTCGGTCATCAGAGCGTCTATGTTGGCGGCGATGTTGGGTGGGAAGGGGGAGATGCGGCGTTGGGTCAGGTCGGCGTGCGCTCCCATGGATTCCAGGGTGGCGGCCAGTTTGCCCTGGGTTTCATTGATCATGAACAGCATAAAGTGAATCCGTTTGGCCGAACGGCCGATGAGCCGGGCGCGTATGGTCAATTCGTTGCCTTCGTGAACTTCGGCCAGGTAGTTGATGAAATGTTGCAGGGCAAATGCGCCGCCAGCTTTGGAATCGTAATAGGCCTGGTCCATGCCAAAACTGGTGAACAAGTCCCAGGCGGCCGTGTCGAACAAGGCCAGGTAGTAGCGCACGTTCATATGCCCCATCGCGTCCAGATAATCATCCGGCACGGTCTGGCGCAGGTAGCAGGGCAGTGGTTGCAGGTCGGTGGGGGTGGGGAAGGTTAGTCTCATTGTCCTTTATGAGCGAGAGATGCCCTCTCTCGCTCTAGCTCTCGCTTATGAAATAGTGCCATACTCCTGAAATGGTTTCCTGGTGGATAGCGCCATCGGCGAGAAGCAGGTCCAGGTAGCCGATGAGCATCCAGAGGCCGGCGAAGCGAAACTGGGGTGGATGATGGGCGTACATTTTGTCTACAAGGGCGGCGGGGGTGTGGGCGCCTTGTTGGATGTGGGTCAGGCATTCGGCTTTGCGCTGCTGGATGCGCTGGCGCTGTTTGTGGATGACAGTGTGGTGGTCGAGGTTGAAGCGGGGGCCAAACGGCCGTCCATGCCCCGGAAACACCGCTTCAATATCCAACGCCGCTACCCGGTCCAGCGACTGCATAAATTGGGGCAGGGCGGGGATGCGCTCTTCATCGCATAACGGCCGTTCCACCACCGGCGTCGGCGTCGTTTGCAGCAAATGGTCGGCGGAAAGCAGCTGTTTGGTGTCTGGCTGGTAGAAGCAGGTTTGGGCGCTGGCGTGGCCCGGCGTGTGGATTACCTGCCAGGGCAGGCCGCCCAATTGCAGCAGGCCATTGGCCGGGAAGGTGTGCAGGCGTTCGGGCGGGATGGGGTCGAGTTGAGCGGCAACGGCCGTCATGCCGAGCACAATCAATGCGGCCGTATCATCATCCAACCCCACCCGACGCAAGAACGCATCACGAAAGTAAGCCATGCGCTGCTGCCACATAACGGCCGTATCACGCAGCCAATCCGCGCCCAATTCGCAAATCCACACATCGGCGTCGCTGTGGGCGGCGATGGTTCCCGCCTGCCCAAAATGGTCTATGTGCGGATGGGTGATGATCACCCGCGAGATGTCCATGACCGTCAGGTTATGCTCGGCCAGACCAAATTGCAGCGCCTCCCAACTGGCCGGCGACTTCAGGCCAGCGTCTATTAGCACCGGTTCCGGCTGACGAAAAAGGTAGACGTTGACCGGCCCTACGTCGAGTCCGGTTGGCAGTTCGAGGCGAATAGGTTCCATTTTGGGGTTATGCCTGAACAGGGGGTATAGGTTTAAGGTTCGCTAAAATAGAGAGACCTGAGAGTGGAAACCTGACCGGCCTCAGGTCTCAGTAGCCGTCTAACAATTATGTGGCACAGGTTGGACCCATCTTCAAGATGGGTCCAATCTAAAAAATTGTCAATCTCAGGATACTACTCAAACTGCTTCCAGTTCAGGCCGACCAGGTAGCTGACGATGGCTGCCGGGGCCAGGGCGCTGAAGCCCGCACCGACCATCCCGGCCAAAACCATGATCACGGTGGTGGCGGCGGCGGAGGCGAGGTAGAGATACAAGCCCCATTTTTTCCAATACCACAAAGCGGTCGCAGCCGCGATGCGTTGATAACGCTGGTGACGATCATCAGCCACGCATACCAGGGTACATCGGCGAAGCTCATGCCCAGTATCCGCTTTTCGTTGAACAGCAGGATGGTCAAGACGATGTTGACAACCAGGATGAGCAGGATAATGGCCGTGAGGTAGGATTTGCGTTGTTTGGCGACGGCCGTTTTTGCGCCAGTTCCATTTATCTTGGAATAGGGTTTGTTGTTTTTACCTGGCTTTTGGGGATCAGCCGGACTCTTTCCAGAATACTGTGCTTTTGCCATATTTGTTCCTCATTGGGGTGGTATTTGCTGGCCTCTATTTTGACACTACGCCGGGTTTTCGTCCAATGATAGGATTTTTCAGATGGCAACGGCCGTCATCAACCACACACCGCTCTCCTGCCTGGCGCGCATGGCAAAAGAAAACCGGTCCAGGTCCAGCGCGTATTCCAGGTCGGTAATGGGCACGTGGGTAAAAGCGGGATTGGCAAAGAAACGGCCGTTCATCGAATGACGTACCCGGTCCAGATACGGCGCCGGGTCGGGCTGTTCGCCGCGCAGCAGCGCCGATAGATAATCGGAACAGGCTCTATCTTCTTCGCCGTAACCACCAGGGCGGTCATCGGTGTTGACAAAGGTCACTTGCTCCGGCTGCATGGCCTGGACGGCGCGGACGGTGGCCCCGGCGCACACAAAACTGGCGCTAAAAACGGCGGTGGCGTTCACGCTGCGTACCACCCCCTGTGTCCCGGCGCTGGTGCGTTGGATGAGGCGACGGCCGTTCAGGTCCACGCCCACCAGGTCTGTGGGGGAATTGCTGAAATCGAAACCGGGGATGTGACGGCCGTTTACTTCGCCCATCAGCAAGGCATCCGGCCACTGCTGGCGGCCGGCAAACGCCTCATCCACGCTGCTGACCAACATCATTTCGGCTGCGCCAGCGGCAAAGGCAAAGGCGGCTGTGGTAAAAGCGCGCAGCACGTCAATGACGACTACGAGGCCGGCAGCCTGAGTACAGGCGTCTGGGGTAATTTGGTCAATTTTCATATGATTACTCCGTTAGTGATGCGCCACTCGCCCATCAGGAATGCGCGGCGGCTTCCGGCGTGCGCCAATGGTATTGATTGTTTTGTTGCACATCGCGCACCATGCCGATTTTTTCCAGAACGCGCTGCGAGGCCGCGTTATGTGCCTGGGTCCAGGCGGTGACGGCCGTACACCCCGGTTGGCGCAGCGCCCAGGCGACCAATGCCCCGGCGGCTTCGGTCATCAAACCCTGGCCCTGCTGTTCCGGGGCCAGCCCATAGCCGATTTCGACCTCGGCACGGCCGTTGGGCATCCCTTTAAAGCCAATCAGGCCAATCCCCAGGTTGATCTCTGGTCGCGTAATAAGCCAATAGGTGTACCAATCATGGCTGCGCGGGTCGGCCAGACGCATTTTAGACAACTTGGCCCGAATCGCCTGGGCCACAACAGGCGTCACCACAGATGGCAGCACCGCCACACACAAAGCAACGTTTAGCAGGCCGGGATCTTGGTCAATTAGCTGCAATTGAGCCAGCGAAAGAGCCAACAGGCGTAAACGTGGCGTGTCTAATTGGGTCATTGGCCGAATTCTTGTTTGCTGGAGTCTATGCAAAATTACGCCGACTTCTGGTGTCGTAACGCGATTTGCCAACGGGTCTGTTTCATCTCAGTTAAAGGGACAGCATGATTGGCAGGGTTTACGAATTTACTCCTCGACCACGCTAAACTGCAAATCTTGTAAATCCGTGTTCTCTGCGCCTCCGTGGTGAGGGCTTAGGGTTCATATGTTTTTAACCTGGTGAGATTGGACCAATCTTGGAGATTGGTCCAATCTGGAAACTCCAAAGTTAATTGCAAACGAACCCTTAGTAGATACCAAAAATGTCTTTAGGCGAGTCTCCTGGTATAAGCCTGTCGAGAGTAATTTTCTCATACTGTGCCTGCGCCAGATAAGCGGTCGCCAGGGCGACGGCCAGGTTAACGGCCGCCAACAATGTCAGCGCCGCCAACGATTGGTCCAGGCTGCTGTAAAATAGTTCAAACCCGGTCAGAAACAACAGCGCGCCCATACCGGCCTCCAGCGGGTGGACGGCCAGGGCCATGTGCAGCAGCCCTAAAACCAACAGCGCAATCACCGCCAGATTCAGATAAGCCAGGTTGTCTGGGAGCAGCGGCAAATAGACGTTGGGCCGACCAGACAGCCAGAGTACCAGCGGCAGCGCCAACCCGGCAAGCAGGACGCGCACCGCCCACAGCGGCAAACGGTACCGCCACACTCGTACCGTCTGCGGCTGCCGCCACTGAGCCGCCTCGGCTTCCGTCAGGTCGTCCGGCGCGTGGCCCCAATTCACCTGCCGCCCGGTCAGATACAAAATGAGGCAGACAAACCAACCTACCAGCAGCTTGACGATGGCTAAACGCGGGTCCAACACGTCTACAAACAGCAGCAGCGCGGCAAAATAGTGCCCGGCCATGGCCAAAAGCGCCAGCCGCGCATCGGGGACGACCACAACAATGACGGCCGTTAGCCCTACCAACCATGCCGCCGGTTCACCGCGCAAAAATTCCAACCGCTGCAACCAATCAAAAATTGTCATACGCTAATCGTCTATTGTCATGGTGTTAACAAAATGAGGGCGGCCAACAGCAGCAGCCATAACAGGCCGCGTTCGCCTTCTAACAAGGCAGCGGCATCACGCACGGCGCTGACTAGCAGCCGCAGCCCGCCGCCCCAGTGGCCTGAGGCAAGAATAACCGGCCAGCGCACGGCCGTCGGCGCAGGGGGTGCATTCTGTAATAAACGAGCCAGCAGCAGTCCACCCAACAGCGGCAGCAGCAGTGCCGTCCAAACGACCCAGGACACGCCGCCCAAAACCGGCCAGGCCAGCAGCCCCAGCGCCAGCAGCAGCCGCGCCGCGCTTTCTGCCAGGTCCGGCGCAGCCGGCCCTGCCTGGTCAGACGTTTCTTGCTGCCCCAGACCAAAGAGGCAAACGGCCGTCACCAATCCCACTTGCAGCAGCGCCAGCACCGCAACCAATACCCAGCCACCGGCTGCCAGCCACGCCTCAAACAGAGCGGCACGGCCGTTAAACCCGGCCGTCAGCGGCAGACCGGTCAGCGCCGCCAGCGCCAAAACCAATCCGATCAGGCGCTGTCCATTTGCCAGCCAACCGGCCTGGTCTGCCGGAGCCACGCGCCGCCAGCGAGCGACCAGGAACAGCCCGGCCACGGCCAGGCTCCACGCCCGCGCTTCGGCGGCGGCGGCGTCTGGACCAGCCCACAAACCGGCCAGCAGTACAAACCCAGCCGCTGCCAGCGCCAGCGCCGCGCCAAAACGCGCCGGGTCAGTCCGATGTTCCCAGGCGCGCCACAACCCGGCCAAAATGAGCAGCAGGCCCGCCAGGGTGAACAGCAGCAGGCCAGGCATTGGTCCGGTGGCCGACAGCCGGGCCAGCAGAGCCGCCCCGGCCAACAGCGGCGACAACAACAGCAGCACGGCCGTTTCCCGTTTCGCCCCTTCAATGAGAACACGCCAACCGAACAGGGGAACGGCCGTCAGGTATGCCACACCAGCCAACAAGGCCGCCGCTCGCGCCGCCGCCGACCACGTGTTCCACTCGGCGCCGCCGCCAGCGCGGCGGCGTACCAGAGACCCAACGCCCCCGGCAGCAGAATCAGCGCTGCGCCCGGCCCAAGACGATCTTCCGCCTTGTGGCTGGTGAACAATGCCATGACTGCCCAGACCAAGACCGACGCCAACCAGGCGGTCACCAACAACGCTGGTGTACCGGCCCACAGCGTCGCCAGCGTCACCGCGCCAATGAGCAACATGAGACTACGCTGAGGAAAGAAAGAAAGCGGCGTTTGCCGGGCCGGATGATGCGCCAGCAAGGCAGCCGCCAACAGTACCACCAGCCAAACGCCGCCCAGAGACCAGGTCCACGCATCCACCTGCCAGGCGCGTAACGTCGGCCAGGCGGATGCGGCAAGGGTTGGGTCTGGCAGCACAGGTACGGCCGTGCGCAGCCCCAACCACAGGAGGAGCGCCAGAATGAGCGGGGTAACGGCCGTTGCCCCCACCCATCGTGGACGGTAACGAGTCACGGCGGCCACCAACGCGGCCCCCAGCAAAAGCAAGCCAATCAACAATCCAGGTATAAATGTCATCATACGCAAACTGCGATTGTAGCCCTTCACTTGCCGGTTGCCAATGCGCGGCGCGGCGGCCCATCAATTCTCAATTTGTCATGAACTTGGCCGGTCTTTTACCGACCTGCTCTTGCCAACTCCCTCGCAGATGATTAGACTTCCCTTTGATGAAACAAGATCCGATCACCCTTACGCCCAACAACATCCACCAACTGTGGGAAACCTTAACGGCCGAACTGACCGGCATCTTCGATGCCCACTACGTCTGCGCCACCGTCGCCACCGAAGTTGCCCGCCATACCAACACCACCACCGTCGTCGGCATCAGCGACCCCGGCCGCCATTACTACGACGTATGGGTGTGTGATCCACAAGGCAACGTGCAGCAGTCCCGCTGGGACCCACAGCGGGCCACTTTTGATCCCCTGCTGGATAAAGGGCGCGCTGCCTACCAGGACAAATTCACCCTGCCACCCGGCCAACTCGTCAGCAGCGCCCTATGGCAGCTGCCGCGTGAACGCATCCTGGCCGTGCCCATGCCCTTACCCGGCCATTCTGATCCCGTTACACCCCCCGGCATCCTCTGCCTGATAGATCCCGGCGGCGATTGCTTTCTGAACCTGGACAATATCGAACCCCTGGTCGCCAACATGACCGTTTTCCTGGACCGCGCTTACCTGCGCCAGCAAGTCCACCGGCAAAACATCGAATTTAGCGTCGTCTCCGACATCAGTTTTGCCCTTACCTCTACGCTGAGCCTGCAAAAAATTTATGAGCAGTTGATAGACCCCGTGCGCCGCACCCTCATTGTAGAAACGATTTCTGTTGGCCTGATAGACGCCACCAGCGGCGACATCACCTTTGTTCAGACTCTCCTGGGGCCAATGTTTGCCAATTTACCGCCGGTACACATCAAAAAAGGGCAGGGTATCGCCGGTTGGGTGGCCGAACATGGACAGGCGGTTATCATCAACGACGTTTATCCGACCAGCGCTTCTTTGCCCGTGTAGACCGGCAGTCTGGCTTCCGCACCAATTCGATGGTGTGCATCCCCCTGCAAGTGGAAGAGCGCATGATCGGCGTGCTGCAAGCCATCAACAAAAAGAGCGGCGACTTTAATGAGCACGATTTGCGCCTGCTGCAGGCAATTGGCGGCCCGCTGGCGGCGGCCATTGAAAACGCCCGCCTGCACAGCGACGTCATCGCCGAAAAACGGCGCATCGAAACCATCATCAACAGCATGTCCGAAGGACTGCTGACGGTAAACAGCGACGGCCTGATCACCCGCACCAACGACGCCTTACTGACGCTGCTCAACGCTGAAGACCAGGCCCTGATCGGCAAACCGGCCAATACGGCCATTCGTCTGCGCTCCGGGTCGTTGGAAGCCTTCCGCCAGGACGTGCTGGCCGCCGAGCACGAATTTCCCAACTGGCCACAGACATTTACCAGCCGGACGGCGAAACGGCTCCGGTACTCATCAGTGGAGCGTCTGTGCCCGACGACAGCGGCCAGGTGAACGAAATTATTTACGTGTTCAGTGATTTGCGGCAGGTGCGCGAAGTGGAGCGGATGCGCGATGACTTCTTCCACGGCATCATCCATGAACTGCGCACCCCGCTGGCGACCATTTTGATGTATGCCCGCCTGCTGCGCGAAGGCAAAGCGCAAGACAAAGAAAAAGCGGACCGCTTCCTGGGCGTGATTGAGCGGGAAAGTGACCGGCTGCAAAAAATGGTGCGCCAAATGCTGCAAGTAGCCAAACTAGAAGCGCGCGAACTCCAGCGCAGCCCGGAACCGGTGGACCTAAATCCTTTGTTTGATGAGATGCTGCCCCCGCTGGCTGACCAGGCGACAGAAAAGGGATTGGCCTTTAGTCAGCGTATTGAAGCGGATTTGCCGCCGGTGCTGGGCAACCGGGACACGTTTTATTTGATTTTTAAGAACCTGATTGAAAACGCCACCAAGTTCACCATGTCTGGCACGATCCGGGTGGATGCTTTTCACAAGGCGGGCTGGGTTCATGTGGTTGTTAAAGACCAGGGCATCGGCATTCCGAAGGAGAGTTTGCCCAATTTGTTTGGGCGTTTCTTCCGAGCGCAAACGGCCGTAGAACGAGGTATCGCCGGCACCGGTTTAGGGCTGTACATGGTCAAAGAAAGCGTGGAACATTATAAAGGCACCATCGACGTCAGCAGCACCGAAGGCAAAGGCACAACCTTCACCGTGCGCTTCCCCATCATCGAAGTTTATTCCCATATCGGAAGCCGTTAACGCTGCCCAAATCACGCCCTGATCAGGGCGAATTGCGAATAATGTTTAAGAGATTCAGGCGCCGTGGCCTCCACGCCCTGTGGGCGATACCTGATGTCTGGATAACCTATGATGGCCAAACGATCGATTTACCTGGATCATGGGGCTTCGACCCCGGTAGACCCGCGAGTTTTGGCGGCTATGCTGCCCTTTTGGAGCGACGTGTACGGCAACCCGTCGTCGATGCACGCTTACGGCCGTGCCGCTGCCCGCGCCCTGGAAGAAGCCCGCGCCGCCATCGCCGGCCTCATCCGCGCCCAACCGGACGAAATCGTCTTCACCGGCTGCGGCTCCGAAAGCGACAACATCGCCCTGCGCGGGGTGATGCACGCCGCCCGCGCCCAGGCAACCGGCAGCCATCTCATCGTCAGCGCCATCGAACACAGCGCAGTGCTGCATACGGCCGTACAGCTCCGCGACCACTTCGGCTTCGACCTCACCATCATGCCCGTAGATGAAAACGGCCAGATTCGCCCAAACAAACTGACCACCGCCATCCAACCAGACCCCACGCTCATCAGCATCATAGCCGCCAACAACGAGATCGGCAGCTTCCAACCCATCGCCGAGATTGGCGCGCTGGCCCGCGCCAACGGCGTGCTGTTCCACACCGACGCCATCCAGGCGGCGGCCGTGCGCCGCTGGGACATGCGCCGCGAGCAGATTGACCTGCTAAGTATGGCCCCGCATAAATTTTACGGGCCGAAGGGCGTAGGTATTTTATACGTGCGCCAGGGCGTTGAGCTATTATCGCCACAAACGGGCGGCGGGCAGGAAGACGGCCGTCGCGCCGGCACATCGAACGTCGCCTTTGCCGTTGGCGCCGCCACCGCCCTACAGCTGGTTTACGATGAACTGGAAACGCGCACGGCCCATTACCACACGCTTACCAACCGCCTGACAACCGGCCTGCTGGCCGCCTTCCCGGAAGACTGCCGCCTGACCGGCCATCCCACCGACCGGCTGCCCCACAACGCCAGCTTCGCCTTCCGCCATCTCAGCGGCAACGATTTGCTGATGCACCTGGACATGGCCGGTATCGCCGCCAGCAGCGGCTCGGCCTGCAAGACGGGCAATCCCAAACCGGCGGCCACGCTGCAAGCCATCGGCCTGGACGAAAGCTGGACCAAAGGCGGGCTGCGCCTCACTGTCGGCACGCAAACCACGGCGCAAGACGTGGATTACACTCTGGAACAATTGCATGCCATCGTGCCCAAACTGCAAAAATTGGCCGCGATGCTTGCCTGATATGCACAAGATTGGTCCAATCTTAAAGATTGGACCAATCTCACCTACACGAAACCTTGTGACTCTTTTCAAGCCAGATTCTACCGTCGAAAATCGCGTTGTGGTCGCCATGAGCGGCGGAGTAGACAGCTCCGTCGCCGCCGCGCTGCTGGTGGAGCAGGGCTACGATGTGGTGGGCATGATGATGCGCCTCTGGAGCGAGCCGGCCATTGGCGCCGACGCCCCGACCAACCGCTGCTGCACCCCTGACCAGATGGCCGATGCCCGCCGCGTGGCCGACCAACTGCGCATCCCGTTTTATGTGGTGGACGTGCAAGAGCATTTCCGGCGCACGATTGTGCAGTTTTTTATTGATGAGCACGAACACGGCCGTACCCCCAATCCCTGCCTGGAATGCAACCGCCAGATTCGCTTCACCTTCCTGCTGAATCAGGCTCTGGCCCTGGACGCCAACTACCTGGCCACCGGCCACTACGCCCGCATCGACCCTACGTCCGCCGGCTACCGCCTGCACCAGGGCGTAGACGCCGCCAAAGACCAGGCTTATGTGCTGCACATGCTGACGCAAGAACACCTGGCCCACGTCAAACTGCCGGTAGGCGAGTACACCAAGGCCGAAGTGCGCCAGTTGGCGGTCAGATTCAACCTGCCGGTGGCCGCCAAGTCGGAGAGCCAGGATTTGTGCTTCTTGGGCGATGGCGACTATCGTCGCTTTTTGCGCCAGTACAGCCAGCGCGCCGGGCAGCCGGGACCGATTATGGATGAAGACGGCCGTCTCCTCGGCCAGCACCACGGCCTACCTTTCTACACCGTCGGCCAGCGCAAAGGCCTGGGCCTATCCGCGCCGGAGCCGCTGTTTGTGCTGCGCAAGGATGGCGCCCACAACGCCCTCATCGTCGGCCCGCACGCAGCGCTGGGGCAGCGCAGCCTGACGGCGCGGCAGGTGAACTGGATCGCCGGCGCGCCGCCCCCTCCCGACCGGCCAGTGCAGGTGAAGATACGTTACCGGGCCGCGCCGGTGGCTGGGTACGTGAGGGAAGAGGGGGGAAACGGCCGTATCCGGGTCACCTTCCCTGAACCGGTTATAGGGATCACCGCCGGGCAAGGCGTAGTCCTCTTCCAGGGCGACGAATGCCTCGGCGGCGGCATTATCGACGATGAAACCCAACCCACCCAGGCCCACAACAACGGCAAGGAGCCAACGTGAACGGAACAGCATCAGCCCTCGTCCTCGGATTTCTGCTTTCCACCGCCTATGGCGCCGGCTTCCATTTTATACTAGGCGGCCCGGCGCGGCGCATCATCCTCTACCTCCTCGCCGCCTGGATGGGCTTCGCCATTGGTCATTTCCTGGGCGATCTGCTCAACATCGAGTTTCTCAAACTTGGCGCACTGCATCTTTTCAGCGCCAGCTTGGGCGCGTGGCTGGCGCTCATCGCCAGTTGGTGGCTGGCCGGACAAGAAAGCTGAGATTACGCTTTCTTTTGAATACAATTTTTAATGGTGTTATACTTGGTTCCATGAGGGGACATCAATGAATAGTGAAACGCCAACAGATTTATCGACACAACCTGTGAACTACGACCCTTATGGTCAAACAGTCATCGAATCGCCGCGCGAACCGCTAATTCCCACCAAATACGTGGTGATTGGCGTCGTGGTCACCCTGATATTGATGGCCTTGTTCATCGCCTTTGTCGCCTGGGCCGCCCAATACCATGCCACCACCATCGAAGCCCTGCGCGACATCTTCATCATCGCGCTGGCTTTAGAATCCTGCATCTTCGGCATCGCCCTGATGATCCTGCTGGTGATGGTGATTCGACTGGTGAACATGCTGGAATTTGAAATCAAGCCGATTTTAGAGCGAACCAACGAAACCATCGGCATGGTGCGCGGCACCACTGTGTTCATGAGCGAAAACGTCGTCAAACCCATGACCACTGCCAGCAGTTATGCCGCCGGCATACGCCGGGGGATGCAAACTTTATTCGGCAATCCCCGCAAAAATTTAAAGTAGAGATAGTTTGAGGAGTAAACGCAATGAGCGAAAACAACAGCGATTTTGGCGCTTTTTTGGCCGGATTTGTCATTGGCGGGCTGGTGGGCGCCGCCACGGCCCTTATCCTGGCCCCGCAGTCCGGGCAAGAAATGCGCGGTCAAATCGCTAACAAAGGGCAAGAACTACGTCAGGTCAGCAGCGAACGAATGCAACATTATCGCGAACTGGCCGATTCATATTCCCAGGAATACTTGGAACGCGCCGACAGCGCCATCTCCGAGGCGCGCCAACGAGCCACGACCACCGGCGAGCGCATCCAGGAACAGGCGCGAATCATTTTGGAGCCGGGCATCCACAAGGAGGCTACGAATGAAGCAGGCGCCGATTCTGCCAATGAGGATGCAGCCCAAAGCTAAAACAGCGCGTTCCGACAGTTTACCGCTAGAAGTTCATCCCAACATATGAACAGGCGACTCTTCATCCCGAAGACGCCTGTTTTTTTACGTTTGTCATGACCCAATCCGAAATTACGACCATATCCGAACTTCTGGCCGCATTACCTGAAGGCGCAACTGGCAAAACCACGGATTCGATTTCCCGAGCCTACCTGTTCGCCAAAGAGGCCCACGCCGAAGAACGACGTGTTTCTGGCGAATCGTATCTCGAACACGATTTGGGGGTGGCGCAAGTCCTGGTTAAGTTAGGCGTGGATGCCCACACCATTGTCGCCGGGCTGCTCCACGACTGTCTGTACGCGCATACAACCAAACGTGAGGGAGATTTGCGCCAGGCGTTTGGGGAAGAAATCACCGCTCTGGTGGTGGGCGTCAATAAGCTCTACGCTTATGCGGAACAACAATCCCGCATGAACCAGCAAACGGACGAAAGCGGCAGCGCGCGCCTGGAAGCCACCCGGCGCGCCATTCTCAGCATTATCGAAGGCGACATTCGGGTGATCCTTATTCGCATGGCCGATTGTTTGCAGGATTTGCGCAAGGCCAGCGGTTTGCCTCGTGAACAGCAGTTGGCCATCGCCAATGAGGCCATGAACATTTACGCGCCGCTGGCCAACCGGTTAGGGGTGTGGCAGTTCAAATGGGAATTAGAAGACCTGGCTTTCCGCTATCTGGAACCTGAAGCGTATCGCGAAATCGCCAGCAAACTGGCAGAGCGACGCACTGGCCGGGCGGAACGTATTGATCAGGCCACGGGACGGTTATCCACCCGGCTGAAAGAAATGGGGCTGAAGGCGACGGTGACCGGCAGGCCCAAGCACATCTATTCCATCGCCCGCAAGATGAAGCGCAAGCAAATCTCGTTTGAGCAGATTTTTGACGTACACGCCGTGCGGGTGATATTGGAGCCGTCGGACAAAGACGCCTACGCGAAGATGAGCCTCAAGGAAAAAGATGAAACAGACCGCAATCTCTGTTATCAGGTGCTGGGGGCGGTACACAGCTTGTGGCAGCCGATTCCGAAGGAGTTTGACGACTACATCGCTTCGCCAAAGGCTAACGGATATAAGTCGCTGCACACGGCCGTTATCGACAATCTCTCCGGCCAGACGCTAGAAGTGCAAATTCGCACGGCGCGCATGCACGAAGAGGCAGAAAAAGGTATCGCCGCCCACTGGGCTTACAAGGAAGATGGCGCGCGTGTGACCGCCTCCGTGCAGCGGCGCATTCAAAACCTGCGCGAACTGCTGGTAGCTCTGCGCGAGGTAGGCGACCCCACCACCGACAGCGAAATCTTTGAAACGGAACTCCTGGCTGAACGCATATACGCCTTCACGCCGCGCGGCGACGTGGTCGATCTGCCTGTCGGCTCGACGCCCATCGATTTTGCCTACCAGATTCACACCGAAGTAGGCCACCGCTGCCGCGGCGCGCGGGTGAACGGCAAGATGGTCAGCCTGGATTATAAGCTAAAGTCTGGGCAGCGCGTGGAGATTCTTACAGCCAAACGGGGCGGTCCCAGCCGCGATTGGATGAACGCCAGCCTGGGCTACACGGGCAGCGCACGCACGCGCAGCAAAATTCGCCAATGGTTCCGCGCGCAAGAACGGGAACAAAACATCCTGCAAGGACGCGAAGTAGTGGAGCGGGAACTGCGGCGGCTGGGGCTGAGCGACGTGTACAGCGTAGCGGATATTGCTGAAGCGCTAAAATATGACGACGTAGACTCTTTTCTGGCGAAGGTTGGTTTGGCGACATTCAAAGTACGCAAATCAGCGGGGCGATAGCCATGCTGAAGCAAAGTTTACGGCCGGATGATGAGTTACGGCCGTTACTCCAGGAACCCAGCAAACCCAAGGGCCTCATGGTGCGCGGGCTGAGCGGGCTGTATACCAAAATGGCTGGCTGCTGTAACCCCATCCCCCCGGAAGAGATTATCGGCTACATTACCCGCGGGCAGGGCGTCACCATCCATCGTAAAGATTGCAAACAGGTAGAGGTAATTACCGACCGCGAACGGCTGATCGAAGTGGACTGGGGCGGCGAGGAAGAGCGATTCCCCATCCCCATCGTCGTTAAGGCATACCGACGCCCTGGCCTGGTGGACGAAATGGCCGGCATTTTGCGCGGGCAGCATATTACCGCGCCTAAAACCAAAACCATCACCAACGGCAGTTTGCTTACTGTTTACCTGGTGGTGGAAATCGTTACTCTGGATCAGTTAAACTGGCTGCTGCAAAAATTCGAGAACCTGCCCAACGTCATCGAAGCCCGCCGGCAAAGGTGGACGTGATATGGGACTAGGCCGTAAGCTGTTAGCTAAGGGTTCGTCTAAGAATAACTTCCTGTTTTGTAACTATACAGGTGTGAGTTGAGGCATGAGAACATCATCGTCAAACAGAGACCCTAAAGCTTCCCATACATTGAGACCCTGTTTACGAATCGTGGAAATATAGGTGCGCAGCGAACAGAATTGTTCAGCGCCTTCCCAACTGCGAAAAGAGCCTGAGATTTTCTGCTGCACCTTCATCATTCTGATGTCTCGTTCAGCCAAGTTGTTATCAAACGGCACCTTAAAATCATGGACAAAACGTAAGATAGCCTCCTGCTGCTTGTCAAATCGTTCCACCAAATTACGCGCCTTTGTTTTTTTTTGCGCCGCCCTCGTTTGACAGGGGGCGGATGTTCATCGGGTAACGGGTTTTTCTCTAAACCGAAGGCAACAATGGTGTCATACACCTGGTGGATTCGTTGCAGTTGCTCGACTGACAATTCGGTTTCACCTGCCTGATAGGCTTCGGCAACCAATTGTTTGGCCGCTAACAAACAGACAATCAGCAATTCAAACAAGTCGCCAACATCTGTCGCTCTCGTTCATACGGGATGAACTGCTCATTGCGCAGATAAACTGACAACCGACTTGCGAACCATACTGCACCGGATTGCTCACATCCGCTGGAAATTCACCTGTTGTTGCTTCACCACAACAGGGACATATGAGGGTTTCGGCTTGGTGTTCGATGGTCCTGGCGCAGAGGCGGTATTCAAAGGCCTGCCGTTTGGTAACTACTGGCTGCAATTCTTCCCGGGCAATGGGGCTTGGCATGGCTACATTGGGCTGGACGTGCGATTCAATGAGATCTGGTTTTGGATTGAACTCAAGCGTATGCCCTTCATGTCCTTCCTGTCCACCAGCTTTGCGCTCTGTTTGTGGCCGCAGACTTTTGGGCTTAGGCTTTTGTCGCCTTATCGTGGCTGGACGCCAACTGGAGTTAGTGGCTTTTGACCAAGCAACTCGGCTAAATGCTTGATTTGCCTCAGCAACGGTCAACTTTTCGCGGAGTTCTTGGACTTCTCGCTTAAGTTGCTTGTTTTCTGCTCGCAGTTGTTGTACTTCGTCCATGCTTATCATTTATACCACAGGTTTTAGACCTGTATAGTTACCCTGTTTTTTAGATTGGACCAATCTCTAAGATTGGTCCAATCTGGGCGATGTGATTTCTGGCTGATCACTGACGGCTTAGGACGATGCCCATTTCGTCCAGTTGCAGCAGTTCATCGCCGGCCGCGGTTTTCAGGGTGAGCTGGCTGGTACGCAAATCGAAGTGGAATTCTTGGGTTTGTTCGGGGTTGGCGTTGGCGGCAAAGACCAGATGGCCCCACACGGCCGTATCATCGCGTCCTCGCAGCCGCAAAACTGCCCCCTGCCACCGACAGTAATAGACTAATGGTTTCATAGTAGTTGTTAGTTAGGAGTTGTTAGTTGGGAGTTGTTGGTTGGGAGTTGTTCGTCTCCTGGTTTGGCGCTTGCCTCATATTGCGCAAAAATGCGCCGGTAGGCGGGCGATGTTTGCATCAGCGTCTCGTGGTTGCCGGCGGCCTCCAGGCGACCGCGGCGCAAAACCAGCACCAGGTCGGCCCAGCGAATTTGCGACAGCCGGTGGGTGATCAGAATCGTCGTCTGGCGCTGCGCTGCCTGCACAATGGCCTGTTGAATCTGGTCCTCGGTGGCGCTGTCCACAGCGCTGGTGGAATCGTCTAAGATGAGGATGTGTGGTTGGGTTAAAAAAGCGCGGGCCAGGGCCAGCCGCTGCCGCTGCCCGCCGGATAAGGTGACGCCCCGTTCGCCAATGCGCGTCTCGTAGCCATCCTTGAAGTGCATGATGAAGTCGTGGGCCTGAGCGGCTCTGGCGGCGGCTTCAATCATCGCCTGGGTGGCCTGGGGACAACCAAAGGCGATGTTTTCGGCCACCGTGCGCGAAAAAAGGAAGATGTCTTGCTCGATGATGGAAATTTGGCGGCGCAGAGCAGCCAGGTTCCAATCGCGCGCGTCACGGCAAATCTAGAGAATCCGGCCGCTGCCCACTTCATAAGTCCGGTTTACCAACTTCGCCAGGCTGCTCTTGCCTGCGCCGGTCTGCCCCACCACAGCCACTGTTTGCCCCGGCTCCACTGTAAACGACACATCTTGCAGCACGGGCATGTCGGGCCGATAGCCAAATGTGACCCGCTCGAAGGTGATACGGCCGTTCATCACCCCTTCATACCCGGCCACATTTTCATCCAACTGCGTCTCCTGACGCATCAGTTCCAACACCCGGCGCGCGCCGGCCACCCCCAGAGAAACCCGTGAATAAGCTGTCAGCGAGATGAATGTGGGGAAGCCAAACAGCGCCAACAGCCCCATGTAGGCCACCACGTCACCCACGTCCATCCGGCCGGCGCGGAAAAGCAGCAGGGCATGGATCAGCCCGATGGCCTCGGTGATGCCAAACAGCAGCAGCGGCAAAAAGCGGGCCTCGATTCTCCCCTGGGCCACCGCCGCTTCTCGATACGCCTGGGCATTCACGCCAAATCGGGCGATCTCGGCCGGTTCTTGGGCCACTCCTTTCACCATCTCAATGCCGTCAATCGCCTCGGCCAGTCGGCTGTTCATCTCGCCAAACGTCCGCCGCACCCGCTCTGTCACCGGGTCCAGCGTGCCCATGTAACGCGCCAAAGCCAGCACATAGGTGACGACAAAAAAGGCTGGCGCCAAAAGCAGCTGCCAATCGTAGCGCGGCGCAAACAGCAGCGGCATCATCATAAAATTCAACGATCCCACCACCAGGTTGATGCCGGGGTACATCATCAAGTTCAATTCATGAACGTCGTTGGTGGCGCGGGCCATTGTGTCGCCCACGGGCTGCAAATCGTGGAATGTCATACTTTTGCCCAGCAGACTGATATACAGCTCTTGCCGCATGTCTCGCTCCAGCCGCTCACCCACGACAGCGCTGGAAAAATTGCGCCCCAATTGCAGCACAGCCCGCACCGTCTGGCTGACAATAATGCCCACCGCCGCCAGTCCAATCAGCCGCGTATCTATCGGCTCGGCCAGGACCGCGTTAAAGGCCATGCCCACCAACACCGGCACAACGGCCGCCAGCGCCGCATTGCCAAAAGCGCCCACAAACATCAGCAGCAGCAGCCAAACGTGCCGCCGTAAATGGGAATATAACCAGCGCCAGGTAGTACTTTGGTCTGATGCCCAGGGAGTATTTACGGCAAATTCACTCAAATTTCCAATCCTTCCGCTACGATTCAGATAATTCTGACCATAACTCAGAGAGATATTATTGAACAATCATCAACATTCATTACCAGTAATCACACATTTGTAACGGAAGAACACGCATGATTCTGAGTAAGTCGCCCTACTTAGTCCGCTCTCGTGACCAATCACAGCGCAACCATGCGGCTAATGCCTATTATCCCATAGAGCGGCCGATTGGTCATTTAGCGCTCCCTGGTGGAAAACCAAAGATTAATATGGAGCGGGTGGTGATCATCGGTTCCAGCGGTTCAGGCAAATCTACGCTGGCGAGAAAGTTAGGAACCCGAACCGGACTGCCGGTTATTCATCTGGACCAATATTTCTGGCAGCCGGGCTGGATAGAAACGGCCGTTCCCCTCTGGCAAGAAACCGTCCACGAACTCATTCAGCAGCCGCGATGGATCATAGATGGCAACTATCGCCAAACCCTGACCGTCCGTCTGCAAGCCGCCGACACGGTCGTTTTTTTGGACATGCCGCGTTGGCTGTGCGCCTGGCAGGCCATGCGGCGGCGCATTCAATATCACCACCGTCCGCGACCAGACATGGCCGCTGGCTGCCGGGAGACGTTGTTTGGTCCCGATTTCCCCGATTTTCTGATTCGTATCTGGCAGTATCCAGACCGCGCCCGGCCTGATGTGGAGCGCCGGTTGGTCCAGTTAGGCGCAGAGAAACGTATCATTCACCTGCGCTCACGGACCGACATGCGCCTTTTTCTGGCCGATCCGCTGAACTATCAGACTGCTGCGAGAAAATTGGTTCGTTGACCGGTTTGATGGTTTGTTTGCCTACCCCTGCATAGCGCCAGACACGGCCGTATTTGTCCGCCGCTTCACCCCAGCAAATGGCTGCTGTGGCGTACCGTGTAAACCGGCCCGCCACGCTGCAACTGACTTTCGATGAGATGTACGGCCGTTACCGGAACCGCCAACGGCCGCACCTCTGTACGCCAATGCAAACCGGTCGCCTGACGGCCGTCATTGACTCGCCCCAGAGTAAGGTGGGCCTGAAACGGCCGTGTCTCCACTGCCCAGCCCAACGGCTGCAACGCCGTGTCTACGGCCTGCTTCAATGCCAACAGCGGTTGTTTGTCCCCATCCAGCCCTACCCAAATCACCCGTGGCCGCTGTGGGTTAGGGAAACAGCCCAGACTGCCCAGCCGCAGTGAAAAAGGCGCAGCCTGCTGGCCGGCCCTGTCCAAGGCGATGGTGATACCCGGTAGGTTGGCGACGGCCGTATCGCCCAAAAAGCGCAGCGTCAGGTGTATCAGCTCCGGCTTCACCCAGCGAACGCTGCGTTCTGCTGTTTGCCCGGCCAACACATCAACCATCAGCCCCAACTCTGTCCGAACCTCGGCGGGCAGCTGCACCGCCACAAATGCGCGTATCATCGCCATGGCAACTCCGTGAGGTGAGTTGGAAGAGTGTTCAGTATTCAGTATTCAGTATTCGGTGTTCAGTGTTCAGTATTCAAGTGGGTGTTTGCCAGAAGTAATCCAGACTGAACACTGGTCATTGAACACTGGTCACTGACTTCAGATGACCCCACCGTTCCAGCAGTACACCAGCCATCAACAACATAAAGGCCAGCAGCAGCACCCCAATCATCCAATAACGCAGCAGCCCGGCAGCCACCAGCATCATCACCAGCAGCGCCAGCCAGCCAGCGATCCAAGTCATTTCCCGCGCTCGACCGGTTAACGGCCGTTTGCTCCATATCCACAGCGCCAGCCCACCGCCCATGCCGCCAACAGTCAACAGCAGCGCCAGGGCCACCGCCTGCCCGCCTGTCAGCGGCGAACGAATCAGCAAAATGCCACAGGTGGCATCGCGCGCCGGATTAGACAGATTGCGCAGCACATTGACCCGTACCATAATCACACGGCCGTAAACCGCGTCCGCCGCCGCTACCTCCCAGGCCAATTCCTGCGTCTCACCCGGTTGCAGCCGCAGCGTGGCCCGCTCCTGGCGTATCAATGTCAGATACCCATTGCTAATGTTGGCGCGCACTACAAAGTTTAACGGCCGTTCGGTCTCATTGCTAAACTTTGTCCGCACCACCCCTGTCTCCGTGGCCGACAACAGCTTGGGGCAATCCAGCGGCGTCAACTTCGCCTCCCGCTGCACGCCCGAAGCAAACAGCGATGTTTCCAGATTGACCCAGATTGTGCCGCCTGCCAGCCACAGCCCGGCCACCAACCCAACCACATACAAGAGTATGCTCAGATATTGCGCCATCTTATTTGCCCCTTTAGTTTGCTTCAACACAGCCTTTCTGTCTGGTTGACCGACAAAACTCTCAGTCCAATTGACAACGGATTGGCTGGATTGACGGCTATCTTTCCTCGATTGACCTTCTCCGCAAATCCAGGAAATCCGTGTTTTGCGGCCTATGTCAATAAGAATTGTCAGTCAGGCAGGTTTGCATCCATATAAGTTTATCAGATTCCTGGGGCATGATCCCGTGTGTGGTGTGTCCCGCTCCGGCCATAGTATGAAATGCCCGTTCCGCGCACAAGAAAGCGGAAATCGGTCCACCGATTGTCCTGATTTCACCCTTGTTGTCACCCTGTTAGATGTCACCTTGTCCGGTAATTTGCTGCTTGACAAACGGCCGTTCCTGTTTTATCATCATGTTACCGTTCACATGACCGGTAACATGGCGTCCCGTCACCGGAGATGCCTGGCGAGGAGAGAAAATGGCTTCCCGTTCCCACGTAACCATCCGCGACGTTGCCGCGCTGGCCGGTGTTTCGCACCAAACCGTTTCCCGCGTCATCAATGGCAGCGAGCGCGTCTTGCCCCATACCAGAACCCGCGTCGAAGCGGCCATCACCCAACTGGATTACCGCCCCAACGCCATCGCCCAATCCATGGCCAAAGGGCGATCCGGCATCCTGGCTTGCATCGCCCCCAACCTCACCGACTACACCTTCGCCAGCCTGATCAACGGCGCCGAAATCGAAGCGCGGCAGCACGGTTACTTTTTGCTCTCGGCTTCCGCCCCAGACGAAAGCACCTTTGTCGCCCTGATGGACGAGCTGATTACCAGCCGGCGCACAGAAGCGGTGATGGTGATTAACCCGTTTGCCGACGGCCGTTACACCCACCTGCCAGCCGATTTTCCCGTCGTTTTTGGCGGGGCGCGCCCCCGCGAAGACGCCACCAACTCCGTCGCCCTGAACGACGAAGCCGTCGGCCTGGCCGCCACCAAGCACCTGTTGGCGCTGGGCCATCGTGAAATCGGCCTCATCACCGGGCCGCTGGCCGAAGATTGCTCCCAAGACCGCAGCCTGGGCTACGAAACGGCGCTGCACACGGCCGGCATCACCCCACAACCCGCCTGGGTCATCGAAGGCGACTGGTCGGCGCGCTCCGGCTATGACGCGCTGATGGCTTTTGCCGAAAACGGCGCCATCCCCAGCGCGATTTTTGCCCAAAATGATTTGATGGCCGCCGGGGTCTTGCGCGCCGCCCACGATCTGGGACGGCGCGTGCCGGAACAGTTGGCCGTCATCGGCGTGGACGATATTCCCATGGCTGCTTACCTGGAGCCGCCGCTGACCACCATCAAACAAGATTTCCTGCAAATTGGCCGCGAAGCCGCCAAACTGCTCATTCGCAGCCTGGAAACGCCAGGCGCGCCACGCCAGCATTTACGCTTGCCGGCAGAACTAATCGTGCGCCGCTCCACCGGCGCGCCCAAAGGGTAAAAACAAGATTGGGCAAATCTCAAAGATTTGCCCAATCTGCCAAATCATGAACGAGGAGGTGAAGACCACAATAAGATAGACGCCCAATAGGTAACGCAATATGTTCAAGCAATTTCCCCATTAACCCACATCTCTGTTAGGAGGAGAATTTAAATCATGAACAAACGATTTTCACTATTAATACTCTTATTGTTGGCTCTGGGCCTGATGCTGGTAGCCTGTGGTGGTGGCGCAACGGAAACGGCCGTTGAAGCGCCCGCCGCCACCGAAGTTCCCGTAGTAGAGGCTCCCGCCGAAGAACCAGCCATGGCCGACGTGACCCTGCGCTGGCGCACCCGGCCCGACAACCAGGCCGAAATTGATGTCTATCAATCCGTTAGCGACGAGCTGTCTGGCAGCCTGGTAGGGATTGACCTGAAGTATGAAGCGGGCGGCAGCGAGACCTCCAGCTACCAGGACGTGTTGAAGACCGAACTGGGCGCAGGCACGGCTCCCGATGTTTTCTGGATCCCCGGAACCGACGTGGCCGACTTTGCCACACGCGGCCTGATCCTGAACCTGCGTGATCTGGCGAACGCCACTGACGGCTACAGCGACGCCGATTTCTACCCTGGCCCAATGTACCACCTGACCTTCAACCCGGAAACCAGCATGACGGGCGAGGCGTTATGGGGTCTGCCGCGTGACGTGTCTACGTTTGCCCTGTACATCAACCTGGACCTGTTGGCCGAATCCGGCGCGCCCGACCCGCGTGAATTGGCGGCCAACGGCGAATGGAATTGGGACAGCTTCATTGAAGTTGCTTCGGCGATTGACGCCCTGGGCGATGACATTTTTGGTTACGGCCAAAATGCGTGGTGGGGTCCATATGGTTATTGGCTCAATTCGGCCGGCGGTGGTTTCTTTAATGAGGACCGCACCGCTTGCGCCCTGGACACGTCAGAATCGCTGGCCGGTTTGGAATTTGAACAGCGCATCTACCAGGAATTTGACATTGCTGTGCCGTATGGCGAAGACAGCGAACCGCCGTTCCTGGCCGGTAAAGTGGGCTTGTTCCAGAACGGCCGTTGGGCCACCCCCGGCGTTCGTTCCAGCGCCAACTTTAATTGGGACGTGGTCGAACTGCCAGATGGGCCGGCCGGACCGAGCAACTGGCTCTTCTGGGGCGCTTATGTCGTCAACGCCAATACGCAGCATCCCGAAGAAGCGTGGAAGCTGGTGCAGGCGCTAACGGCCGCCGAAGTGCAAGGCAAAATCGCCTCTCTGGGGGCCAACGTGCCCAGCCGCGTCAGCCAGGAAGCGTTGGACGCTTTTGTCACCTTCACCCCCCCGGCCAATAACCAGGCTTTCTTGAACGGTCTGGCCAACAATCCCGCCACCGAAGGCCCGTTGTGGGCTGGAAGCTGGCCGGAATTTGACGCGGTGATGGGACCGGCCGTCGCCTCTGTGTTGAACGGACAAACCAGCATAGACGACTTTGCCGCCAGCATTTGCAACGAAGCCAACAAAGCGTTTAATCAGTAACATCTGACAAAATGAGAAAGGGCGGGCCTCAAGCCCGCCCTTTTTGTACCGTGGAGTTTCCCCATGACCGCTGCAACTGTTGGTTTAAGCGAAAAGCAAGCGCCGGAGTCACGGGTTGATTTTTGGCTGCGTCTGCTGCTGATCTGGCATGTGTTTCTAGGACTAAGCAGCCTGGGAGGGATTGTCTACTTATGGTTCGGCGGCGCGGAGCAAAGCATTTGGGTGCAGGCTTTGGGATCGGTGGCGCTGCTGTTAACGGCCGTCTTCTCGGCCATCGCCGTCGTGGACATCAACAAGCGCAAACATCGCGGCCGAACCATTTCCCTGGCTGTCAACTACCTCTATTTTCTCTTCACCCTCTTTGGCAGCATGCACCTCATCGGCGTTTTCACCGGCATAGATTCCCTGGCCGATTCCTTCATGCGCGGCATTCCCTTCCTGATTTTGCTGTTCGCCGGTTTTTTCATCGGCACATTGACCGACCGTTACCAAAACCCGGCCACGCAGCGCGCCCTGCGGCAAACCAGCAAAGCGGTGATGGTTGTGTCTGGGGTGGCTTTTTTGTTGGCGGTGGGCATCCACAATGGCGTGCTGGCGCTGCTGGGCAAGTTGACGAATCCGTTAATTTTGGCGATGGTGGGGGGAACGGCCGTGTTCGCCATCACGCTCTGGGCCATGTGGCGGCAGCCCAGCGCCGAAGCCATGCAGGCCACCAACGCCGACAACGAAATGCTCAGCGGCTACCTGTTTTTGTCGCCCAATTTGCTGGGCTTCCTGTTTTTTTTCGCCGGGCCGCTGCTGCTGTCGTTGTACGTCAGCTTCACCAATTCAGACGCCTTTGGCACCCAGGATTGGATCGGGCTGGACAATTATGCCCGCATTGTCAACCTGGACATCGCCCAACTGGAGGCCATCAACCAGCTTGCCAGCGAAGCCATAGATGTCAAAGTCTACGACGAATTGACCCGCTTCGATATTTTGGGCCGCAGCTACATCGTCGGCGCGCAAGACAAATTATTCTGGCTGTCCCTGCGTAATACCCTGGCCTTTGTGCTGCTGGCTGTGCCGCTCAGCGTCATCCCGGCGCTCATTCTTGCCAATTTACTCAACAGCAAAATCGCCGGCATGAAAATCTTCCGCGCCATTTATTTTTTGCCCAGCGTCGCGGCCGTCGTCGGCATTGCCCTGGTCTGGCAGTGGTTGTTCAATGCCACCATCGGCTACATCAACTACTTTATCACCGTGCTGGTGAATTTTCTCAACAGCCTGGGCGGCTCATTTTTCGACCCACAAATCCGCTGGCTGTCCGACAGTAACACGGCCCTGCTGGCCGTCGTCATCGTCGCTGCCTGGCAGTGGATTGGCTTTAACACGGTGCTGTTCCTGGCCGGGCTGCAAAACATCCCCCGCACGCTTTACGAAGCGGCCACCGTAGACGGAGCCAACGAATGGCAGCAGTTCTGGAAAGTGACGCTGCCCCTATTAGCCCCTACCACCTTTTTTGTCATCACCACCACCACCATCCAGGCCATGCAGATTTTTGAGCAGGTGTTTATTCTCATACCGACGAACCCGGCCGGCCCCAACAACTCTACGCTGACCCTGGTGCTGTATCTGTACCAAAAAGGGTTCCAGCGATTCGAGCAGGGGTATGCGTCGGCCATCGCCTGGGTATTGTTTGTCATCATTTTCGGCGCAACCCTCTTCCAATTCCAACGCCAACGCGCCAGCGGCTCGTCGTATGATGCGTAAGCCGTGAGCCGTAAACCGTAAACGGAACACGGAACACGGAACAAAGAGAAAACGAGATGAACTCTTACCGACTAACCAACGCCCTCAAACATTTTTTGATTTACGCCGTGCTGATCTTGTTTGCGGCCGTGATGATCTTTCCGTTTTTGTACATGCTCACCACCTCCTTTAAACTGCCTAAGGATACCTTCCGCTACCCGCCCCGGCTGCTGCCCCAAGACGCCCTGACGCTGGAAGTGACCGGTTTTGACGCCCCACTGCCGTTGTATTACGTGGACATTGATGGCGAGCGCGAGGAGTTTGTCCTGGTGGAAAGCAACATCCGTATTGGCGTCTATGCCGACCCGAACAATCTGGCGGCGACGGTGGAACGGCCGTCCAGCGACATCGAACCCCGTGGCGGCTTCACCAACCAGGAAACCATCACCATAGACGGCGAGGAACAAAAATTATGGGATGTGCCGGTCAATGGCGTGGTTGTGCCGATGATCCAGGTGAGCCAGACGGCATACGGCCGTTTCGCCGACCCCAACAACCTCTCCCGCGAAGTGCTGCAAAATGTGCGTCTCAGCCAGCCCGTCGAACAACTGGCCGCCCACCCGGAAAATTACAGCCAGGTGGTGGCCTTGCAAGGCATGGATCGCAGCCTGTCCAACACCGCCCTGGTGACGATTTTGGTGGTTCTGGGGCAGCTTACCACCTCCATTCTGGGCGGCTACGCCTTTGCCCGCCTGCGCTTCCCCGGCCGCGACAAGCTGTTTGTCGTCTACCTGGGAACCATCATGATCCCCTTCGTGGTGCTGATTACGCCCCTTTACCAGTTGATGGTGACGATTGGTTGGGTGGATAAGCTGGCGGCGCTGATTGTGCCCTGGGTTTTTACGGCTTACGGCACATTTTTGATGCGCCAGTTCTTCATCACCGTCCCCAAAGAAATTGAAGAAGCCGCCTTAATGGATGGCGCGTCGCGGCTGGAAATCTTGTGGCGCATTTTTATCCCGGCCAGCACCCCGGCCCTGGCGACTCTGGCAACATTCACCTTCTTGTACGCCTGGAACAGCTTTTTCTGGCCGCTGGTGGTCATCAACACCGGCAACGTGGATAATCATGTGCTGACGCTGTCGCTGAACGTCTTGCGCGGTCGCGCCTCCGACAGCCCAAACCTGATCCTGGCCGGCGCAGCCATCGCCATTTTGCCGCCGATGATCATCTTTATTTTCGGCCAACGCTTTTTCGTCGAAAGCGCCACCAGCAGCGGCGTGAAGGGCTGATTGAATTGTGAATTGTGAATGGGTAATTGTGAATTGTGAATGATAGAGTACGACGCTTACATTTTTGACCTGGATGGGACGGTGTATTTGGGGGAGGTGCTGCTGCCGACGGCCGTTTCCACCATCACCCACCTGCGCAGCCTGGGCAAACGCACGGTTTTTCTGTCCAACAATCCATCGCACACCCGCGAGGAGTATGCGGCTAAACTGACGCGGCTGGGCTTGCCCACGCCGTCGGACGACGTGATCAACTCCTCTTACGTCATGGCCGATTTTCTTAAAAAACAAATGCCGGGGGCCAGGTTGTTTGTGGTGGGGGAGGAATCGCTGTGCGGCGAACTGCGCCGCGCCGGGTTTGAGCTGACGGAAGAGGCAACGGCCGTAGACGCCGTTATCGCCAGTTTTGACCGTACTTTTACTTACCACAAACTGCAAATCGCCTTCGACGCCATTCGCCACGGGGCGCGCTTCTTTGCCACCAACGCCGACCGCTACTGCCCGGTCCCCGGCGGCGGCCAGCCAGACGCCGCCGCCATGATCGCCGCCATCGAAGCCTGCACTGGCAAACAGGTCGAAGCCGTCGTCGGCAAACCGTCCCACTTCATGGCCGAAGCTGTCCTCAGCCTGTTGAACTTGCCGCCAGAACGCTGTATCATGACCGGCGACCGGCTGGAGACCGATGTGCTGATGGGCCTGAACGCGGGCATGTCCGGCGCGCTCACCCTGACCGGGGCGACAGACGAAACCGCCCTGGCCCAATCAGCCATCCAACCAACCTACGTCATCCGGCGGCTCAGCGACCTGCTGCCAGCCTAAATCGCCAATCCTTCGGCAAGCTCAGGACCAATCGCCAATCATCATGTCTAAACCATTCTTACTCGGCATCGACCAGGGAACCAGCGGCAGCAAAGCGGTGATTTTAGACCGTGAAGGGCAGGTGCATGGTTACGCCTACCGGCCGTTGGAACGGCTCTATCCCCAGCCCAACTGGGTGGAGCAAGACCCGAATGCCGTCGCCCAGGGCGTGGCCGCGGCTATCACCGAGGCCATCGGCAAGGCGGGCATTCGCCCCGATGAGATTGCCGCCTGCGGCATCACCAGCCAGCGCAACACCGAATTTGTCTGGGACAGCCGCAGCGGCCGTTCCCTGGCCCACGCCATCACCTGGCAAGACCTCCGCGTCCAACCCCTGCTCGACGACCTGAAACGCTGGCCCCTGGCCGCCGAAGCCACCTACCGTCTGGGCTACCCGCCCGGCCCCTACATGGCCGCCCTGCACCTGGCCTGGCGGCTGATACACCAGACGGCCGTTCGCGAAGCCGCCCACGATCACAATTTGCAGGTCGGCCTGTCTGCCGCCTGGCTGATACGCGCCCTGGGACGGCCGTCCGCCCACCTGATGGACACTTCGCTGGTGCAGGCCACCGGCCTTTACGATTTTCGCCGACAGGTGTATTGGGCTGAATGGCTGGAATGGCTGGGCGTGCCCGCCGACGCCCTGCCCACGGCCGTGCCCACCATCCACGACTTCGGCAGCCTGCATATCCATGCCCCCAACGGCCAAACCGCCGACGTGCCTGTCCTGGCGATGATCGCCGACCAGCAGTCGGCGCTGTTCGGCCACGGCTGCCGCACGCCCGGCGCGGCCGAATGCACGCATGGCACCGCCTCCTATGTCAAAGTTTTCCTGGGCGAACAGGCCGCTGAGCAGGCCAATATCAACGTCTACTACGCCTGGAATCTGGACGGCCGTCAGACCTACTGCCTGGAAGCGCCCACCACCGTCACCGGGGCGGCTATCCGCTGGCTGCGCGACAACGCCCGGCTGATAGACAGCTACGAACACCTCAGCGAACTGGCGGCGGCCGTGCCCGACACCGGCGGCGTCACCATTGTGCCCGCTTTCACCGGGTTAGACGTGCCCTACAACGACGGCCGTGCCCGCGCCACCTTTTTCGGCCTGGCTCTGGGCCACGACCGGCGGCACATCGCCCGCGCCTTTCTGGAATCCATCGGCTACCAGATTCGCGCCATCCTGGACACCATCACCAACGAGGCCGGGGTGCAGGTAGACCAACTGCTGGTCGGCGGCGGCGTCTCCGCCAGCGACCTGGCCTGCCAGATTCAGGCCGATTTGCTCGGTATCCCCGTGCTGCGCCCCACCTTCGCCGAGACCACCGCCTGGGCTGCCGGGCTGTTGGCCGGCCTGGGGGCCAACTTTTGGCCCGGCGCAGATGCCCTGCCGCCGCTGCCCGGTTCACACACCTTATTCGAGCCAGCCATGACCACAACAGAGCGGGATGCCGGTTACGGCCGTTGGCTCCGCGCCATCGAATTGGTTCAAGCCTGGGGCTAACTCCTGGGAGCGCGGACGTCCCGTCCGCTGCAGGCGAGACGCCTGCGCTCCCATCAAGGAAGTATCCTATGAAATTTGGCGTTTGTTATTACCCTGAACATTGGCCGGAAGAACGCTGGCCGGAAGATGCGCGGTTGATGCGCGAATTGGGTCTGGATTTGGTGCGTATCGCCGAGTTTGCCTGGGCCAAAATGGAACCCGCGCCGGGTCAGTTCGATTGGGCCTGGCTGGACCGGGCTATCGGCGTATTGGCCGACGCCGGGCTGGCGGTGGTGTTGGGCACGCCCACGGCCACGCCGCCCGCCTGGTTGACCCGCGCCCATCCCGACGTGCTGCGCGTGGACGCCAACGGCCGTGCCCGCGACCACGGCGCCCGCCGCCACTATTGCCCCAACAGCCCCACCTACCGCCAGTTCAGCCGCCAGATTGTGCAGGCGATGGGGGAGCGCTACGGCCGTGATCCGCGCATCATCGGCTGGCAAATAGACAACGAATTTGGCGGCGGCGGCACCGCCCGCTGCTACTGCGACCACTGCGCCGCTGCGTTCCGTGATTGGCTGCGCGCAAAATACGGCACGCTCGACGCCCTGAACGAAGCATGGGGGACCATCTTCTGGTCACAAACTTACACCGACTGGACGCAAATCACTCTGCCCGGCGACGCGGTAAACTACAAAAACCCCGGCCACCTGCTGGATTTTTACCGTTTCTCGTCCGATGCTTACGTTGGCTACCAGCAGGAGCAGCTAGACATATTGCGCCAGCTTGCGCCGGGGCGCTTCATCACCCACAACTTCATGGGGTTGTACCGCGACCTGGATCAGTTTGACCTGGCGCGTGGGCTGGATTTTGCCACCTGGGACAATTACCCCACCGGCAACCCCGACCGTTGGCGGCAGCAGTTGTATCCGCCGGGTGCGGATTGGAGCCGCAGCGACCCGGTTTACGCCTACGACGTGGGCGATCCGCTGATCAGCGGCCTGGCCCACGCCCTGACGTATGGGCTGAAAGATGCGCCATTTTGGATCATGGAGCAGCAGATGGGCCACATCAATTGGGGCATTGTGAATCCCTGGGTGCGGCCGGGCACGCCGCGGTTGTGGGTCTGGCAGGCCATTTGCGCCGGGGCAGAGGCCATCGTCCATTTTCGCTGGCGGGCAACGCTGCTGGCGCAAGAACAGTACCATTCCGGCCTGCTGCGCCACGATGGCAGCGCCGACGTGGGTTACTTCGAGCAGTTGCAGTTGGCGCAAGACAAGCCGCTGCTAGACGAAATCGCCGCCGCGCCGCTGACGGCCGAAGTCGCCATTTTGTTCGACTTTGCCGATGTGTGGGCGCTGCAAATGCTGCCCCACCGGCGCGATTTTGATTATTTGCGCCACATCTTCGCCTTTTACCACGCCTTGCAGCGGTTGGGCGTGCCGGTGAAGATCGTCTCGCGGCAGGCCGATTTGTCGGCCTACAAACTGGTTATCGCGCCATCGCTGCACCTGGCGGATGAAGAGACGGCCGTTCCCCTGCACAGCTACGTTACCAACGGCGGGACCCTGCTGCTGGGCGTGCGCTCCGGCTTTAAGCTGCCCGACAACCGCGTCACCGACCAGCCTTTGCCCGGCGCGTTACGGCCGTTAGCCGGGGCGCGGGTGACGACCTGGCGTTCGCTGCCGCCAGACATTGGCGCAGCGTTCCAGAGCGACATCCCCAACCTGACCGGCCCGGCCACTTACTGGGTAGAGACATTGGCGGCCGAAACAGCCGTGTCCCTGGCCGCCTACACCGACGGCTCCGGTGCGGCGCTGACGGAGCATGGGGTGGGTAACGGCCGTGTCCTTTACCTCGGTTTCTATCCCACCCCGGCGCAGGCCACCGCCCTGCTCACGCACCTGGCCGGGCAGTTAGCCATCACGCGCCTGGCCGATTTACCGCCCGGCCTGCTGGCCGCCCGGCGCGGCCCTTACACCATTTTGCTCAACTTCAGCGATGGGGCGTTGACGGCCGTTGTGCAGGGGGAGAAGGTGGTGGTAAACGGCCGTGATGTCGGCCTGCTGCTCAGATAAACAATCAAATTGTCCTTTCACAACGACGTTCAACGTGTTATAATTACTATATATCTCCCCCGGTAGCTTCGGCGAAAGGGTGCGAGGCCGTCCTTATGGGACGGCCTCCGTGTTTACGGAGGCCACTTGCAAGCAAACATCTATGTAGACGGTTTCAACCTTTACTATGGGGCCTTAAAGAAAACCCCATATCGCTGGTTGAACATCGCTGAACTTTGCCGCTTGATGCTGCCCCACGACACCATCAAGGAGATAAAATACTTCACCGCTCTCGTCAATCCACGACCCACCGATCCGGACCAACTCACGCGCCAGCAAGTTTATCTGCGCGCTTTGCGCACCATTCCTAACCTGAAAATTATCTTCGGTCACTTTCTCACTCACGAAATTATGATGCCTCTGGCCCCGCCACAAAGCGGGTATATCAAAGTGATTAAGACCGAAGAAAAGGGGTCTGATGTCAATTTGGCCCTTCATTTGTTAAGCGATGGCTACAAAAATGTTTATGACGTAGCTGTTGTCGTCTCCAATGATTCTGATTTGTTGTTGCCGATTCAGTTTGTTAAGCGAGAATTGGGCAAGAAAATCGGTATCCTTAATCCTCAGAAGCATCCCAGTAAAGTGTTGATTGCCCATGCAGATTTTGTCAAAAACATCCGGCAAGGCGTGTTGTCCAGGTGTCTTTTTCCCACTACACTTGAAGATGCTCAGGGTACTTTTACCAAACCAGAAACTTGGTGAAAGGGCAAGAACTTTCTCTCATGAATGACCTCCATGAACGTGTTACCATAGAATTTAGCGCCCGGTTTGGCGAACGGCCGTCCTACGTCGTGCGCGCGCCGGGGCGTGTCAACCTCATCGGTGAACACACCGATTACAACGATGGCTTTGTGCTGCCGATGGCGATTGACCGGGCCATCTGGATTGCCCTGCGGCCGCGCAGCGACCGGCGCGTGGCGCTGCACTCGCTGGATTTAGAGCCGACGGCCGATTTTGCCCTGGACGATTTGCAGCATACGAATGGCGGCTGGACCGAGTACGTGAAGGGCGTGGCCTGGGCGCTGCAAGGGGCCGGGCTGGCGCTGCAAGGTTGGGAAGGCGTCTCCGCCGGGGACATTCCCGTGGGCGCTGGGCTGTCGTCGTCGGCGGCGCTGGAATTGGCGGTGGCGCGAACCTTTGCCACTGTGTCTGGCTTTGCCTGGGACACGGCGCAGATGGCCCGGCTGGCCCAATTGGCGGAAAACCAGTGGGTCGGCGTGAACTGCGGCATCATGGATCAGATGATTTCGGCGGCGGGCAAGGCGGGCCACGCCCTGCTGATTGACTGCCGCAGCCTGGAAACGTCGCTCGCGCCGCTACCGCCGGGCACAGCCGTGGTCATCATGGACACTGCCACCCGGCGCGGGCTGGTAGATTCCGCCTACAACGAACGCCGCGCCCAGTGCGAGGCCGCCGCCTGCTTCTTCGGCGTGCCCGCCCTGCGCGACGTGGACCTGGCAACTTTCAATGCCCGCGCCGCCGAACTAGACGAGTTGACGCGGCAGCGGGCGAGGCACGTCATCAGCGAAAATCAACGTACCATTGACGCCATGGTTGCTATGCTGCAACAAGACGCTCAGGCGTTGGGCCAACTCCTCAACGCCAGCCACGTCAGCCTGCGCGACGATTTCGCCGTCTCCAGCGCCAAACTAGACCAGATTGTGACTTGCGCCCAGCGCCGCGAGACGGCTTGTTTTGGCGCGCGCATGACCGGCGCCGGTTTTGGCGGCTGCGCTGTGGCCCTGGTCCGCGACGTTAGCGCCAAAGCCTTTGCTGACGCTGTCACCGCCTGTTATCAGGCGGCCAGCGGCTTGCAGCCCAACATTTACATTTGCCAGGCGGCCGATGGGGCCAGCGTGGTCTAGTCGGAACTTATTTCTAAACGAATCTAACACAACCAAGAGGCTATCTACATGAAAGTTTTAGTCACCGGCGGAGCCGGTTACATTGGCAGCGTGACGGTTGAGCAGTTGATTGAGGCCGGCGAAGAAGTGGTTGTCTTTGACAATTTGTTCCAGGGACATCGGGACGCGGTGCATCCGCAGGCTGTGTTTGTGCAGGGGGATTTGGCCGACAAAACGGCCGTTGACACCCTGATGCGTACCCACCAACCGGACGGCATTATGCACTTTGCCTCGTATACCTTAGTGGGCGAATCTATGGAACGGCCGTTTCTCTATCTGCGCGACAACGTGGTCAACGGCCTGAACCTGATCCAGAGCGCCGTGGAACATGGCGTGCGCCGCTTCATCCTCTCGTCTACGGCCAATTTATTCGACGACCCGCTGCACATGCCCATCGCCGAGGATGAGCGCATTCAGCCCGGCAGCCCCTACGGTGAATCGAAATTCATATTGGAGCGCTACCTGCATTGGATGGATCAGTTGTATGGTTTCCGCTACGCCTGCTTGCGCTACTTCAACGCCAGCGGGGCCACCGCCGAGCGCGGCGAAGACCACGACCCGGAAACGCACATCATTCCGTTGGTGCTGCAAGTGGCCCTGGGGCAGCGTGACAAAATCACCATTTTCGGCGATGATTACGCCACGCCGGACGGCACGTGCGTGCGTGACTACATTCACGTGGTAGACCTGGCCCAGGCGCATATCCTGGCGCTGCATGACCTGGACAAAGGCAGCCGCAAGTATAATCTGGGCAACGGCCGTGGCTACTCCATCCAACAAGTCATCGAAACGGCCCGCGTCGTGACCGGCCATCCCATCCCGGCGGTGGTGGGGCCGCGCCGCCCCGGCGACCCGGCCATCCTCATCGGCAGCAGCGAAACCATCAACCACGATCTGGGCTGGCGGCCGCGCTACCCACACCTGCGCGACATCATCCAGACCGCCTGGGATTGGCATGTGGCCCATCCGCAGGGATATGGGGATTGACGATTAAGGGAGACGAGATGCAGTATTTACATGGTGGTGAACTGATTGCCCGGCAGTTGGCGGCGCAGGGGGTTACGGCCGTTTACGGCCTGTGCGGCGGCCACATCGCCCCTATTTTTGATGGCTGTGTCAACAACAACATCGCCATCATAGACGTGCGCCACGAGCAGGCGGCCGGCCATGCCGCCGATGCCCATGCCCGCCTGACGCGCAATGTCGGCGTGGCTGTGGTGACGGCCGGGCCAGGGGTGACGGATGCGGTAACGGCCGTTGCCAACGCCTATCAGGCGCGCAGCCCGCTCATCTTACTGGGCGGGTCTGCGCCGCTGAACACACGCGGCCAGGGGGCGCTGCAAGAAATGCCCCAGGTGGAGATGTTCCAAACCTTCACCAAAGCCAGCTTCACCATCGAAAAAACCGAGGATATTCCGGCCAACCTGCACGCTGCCTTCGAGACGGCGCTGAACGGCCGTCCTGGTCCCGTTTTTGTCGAAATTCCGCTGGATGTGCTGTTTGGCACGCTGGCCGACGCAACCATTTACCCCAAAGTGATCGTGACGCCGGTCGAGCCAGAGGTCAGCGCCATGCAGCGCATCTTCGAGCTGCTGCGCGCCGCGCAAAAGCCCATCCTGGTAGCCGGGACCCAGGTCTATTGGGACGCCGCCCACGACGCCCTGCGCGACCTCACCGATCAGACGGGCATCCCGGTCTTTACCAACGGCGGCGGGCGCGGCACGCTGCCCATGACCCACCCCCACTGCTTCAAAGCCAGCCGCGGCAAAGCCCTCAAAGAAGCCGACCTGGTGCTGCTGATTGGCACGCCCATAGATTTTCGCCTGCGCTACGGGCAGGGTTGGAACCCGCAAAGCAAACTCATCCAGATCGAAAACGACCCGGCCGAACTCAACCACAACCGCCAGGCAGATGCTGCCCTGGTGGCCGATTCGCGGCTGGCGCTAGAAGCGCTGGCTGAAGGCTTGCAGGGCATCCGCTACGACGCCTGGTTGGGCGAAGTGAGCGTGATGGAGGCCAAAAAACGCGCACAGCAAGCCATCTGGGAAGCGTTCGACGATGCGCCGGTTAACCACTTTCGCCTGGGGGCGGAGATTAACCGCCTGGTGGACGAAGATACCATCCTCATTGGCGATGGCGGCGACATTGTCAGCGCGGTGGCTAAAGTGGTGGCTGTGACCCAACCCGGCCAATGGCTGGACCCCGGCCCGTTGGGCTGCCTGGGTGTGGGCGCGCCCTTTGCGTTGGCGGCGCAGTTCCTTCACCCAGACAAAAAGGTGCTGATTATCAGCGGCGATGGCTCGTTTGGGCTGAATGGCTTTGAATTTGACACGGCCGTGCGCTTTAACCTGCCCATCGTCGCCATCGTCGGCAACGACGGCGGCTGGGGGCAAATCCGCAACCCCATTCAGACGATGATGGGCCGCGCTCCCGGAACCCACCTCACCCGCGCCCGCTACGACAAAGTGGTGCAGGCGCTCGGTGGCTACGGCGAACTGGTGGAAGAGCCTGGCGATATTGGCCCGGCCCTGGCCCGCGCTTTCGCCTCCGGCCAACCCGCCTGCGTCAATGTCATGCTGGACGCCGATGGCATGAAAAAAACCGACGCCGGTTCGCCCTACATTATGTAGACTCGACAGGTTTCTTGAGACCTATCGGCTCCACGGGCAGGAGCAAATCATGAACCACCTTCTGGTAACAGCCGAAGTAACTATCTTTTTGGCCGATGGCGAGAAAAAAACCATCCGCGCGGAACGGCGGCGGCCCAGCACCAGCGACGGACCGCGTGATCGCGCCGAGGCGCCGCAGCGCCAACGCCCGGCGTCGCCGCCCCCGTCTGGCGGCGGCGGCAGTTCACCCAGACCGAGTTCGTCCTCAGGTTCCGGCGGCGGCGGCCAGCCGCCCAGCCTGCTGCTGATTGGCCTGGTTATTTTGCTGCTGGTGTGCGGCCTGCCGCTGATGTTCCTGTTTGGCGGCGATGACGACGGCGAACCGGCAAGCAGCAGCGCGCCGGTTAACAACGCCTCGTCCGGGCAGCCGGCGGCCAATTCGGCCGGTTCTTTCGCCGAAGGAGCCACAACCAACAACGAGCCATTCCTGCCGCCGCCCGCCAGCACGGCCGGGCAAACCTGGCTGGTCATGCTCTACGCCGACGCCGACGACAAAATCCTGGAGCAAGACATTTTCCTGGACCTGAACGAGGCGGAGCGCGCTGGTTCGACCGACCGGGTGCACATTGTGGCCCAGCTGGACCGCTTTAAGAAGGGCTTTCAGGGTGATGGCGACTGGACATCGGCGCGGCGCTATTATATTACCCAAGACGACGACCTGAACCGCATTAACTCGGAGATGATGGCCGACCTGGGTGAGGTGAATATGGCCGACGGCCGTACCCTCATAGATTTCGCCACCTGGGCCATGCAAACTTATCCGGCCGACAAATACGTCCTCATCTTGTCGGATCATGGCATGGGTTGGCCGGGCGGCTGGAGCGACCCCGCGCCGGGTGCGGCGGGCGACAGCCGCATTCCCCTGGCCGAGGCGATAGGCGACCAGTTGTACCTGATGGAAATAGACGAAGCGCTGGGCGAAATTCGCCGCCAGACCGGCGTGGACCAGTTTGAACTGATCGGCATGGACGCCTGCCTGATGAGCCACATTGAGGTGTTCAGCGCCCTGGCGCCCCATGCCCGCTACGCCGTCGCCTCGCAGGAGGTGGAACCGGCGCTCGGCTGGGCCTATACCAGCTTCCTCTCGGATCTCACCAGCAACCCGGACATGACCGGCGCCGACTTGGGGCGGCAAATTGTCGCCAGTTACATTCAGGACGATCAGCGCATTGTGGACGACGCCGCGCGGGCGGAGTTTTTGCAGCGGGGGTCGCCGTTTGGCAGCCTGCTGGGCGGCCCTTCGGCGCGGCAGGTCGCCACGCAGTTGGGGCAGGATATTACGTTAACGGCCGTAGACCTGGCCGCCATCCCCAACGTACTGACCCGCCTCAACAGTCTGGCTTACGCCCTGCAAACCGCCAATCAACCGGCCGTCGCTCAGGCGCGTACCTATGCCCAATCCTTCACCAGTGTGTTTGGCGGTGATGTCCCGGCATCTTATATTGACCTGGGCCATTTTGTGCAAATTTTGCAGCGCGAAGCCCGCAACAGCAGCGTCTCCCAGGCCGGCGACGCCCTGCTGACGGCCATCAACCAGTCCATCATTGCGGAGCGGCATGGACCGCAGCGGCAGGGGGCCAGCGGCATCTCCATTTATTTTCCGAATTCGCAGTTGTACCGCAATCCGCTGACCGGGCCGCAGTCGTACACGGCGATTGCCAGCCGCTTCGCCCAATCCTCCCTGTGGGACGATTATCTGGCCTACCATTACACCAGCCGCGCTTTTGAACCAACCGCCGCCGAATTGGCTGTGCCGGACCGCAATACGGCCGTGACCGCCCCCGGCGCGGCCGCCGTCCAGATCAGCGCCATCACTCTGTCTGGCAGCGAAGCCGCGC
The DNA here is from genome assembly GCA_016716065.1 of Candidatus Leptovillus gracilis. Classification (NCBI taxonomy): domain Bacteria; kingdom Bacillati; phylum Chloroflexota; class Ardenticatenia; order Promineifilales (SeqCode); family Promineifilaceae (SeqCode); genus Candidatus Leptovillus; species Candidatus Leptovillus gracilis. Next base: position 560,206 of record JADJXA010000002.1, read on the forward strand.
CCGGTCAGCCGGTGCTGCTGAGCGCCGACATCAGCGGCGACGCTATCGGCTACATCTACTTCTGGACCGGTTTTTATGACCAGGCCGCCAATTCCATTTTTGTCGCCGACACCGATTACCTGCAAAGCGGCGAAACGCTGGTGGTGGATGGCGTCTATTACCCTGCCTGGGGCCAGGAGGAATTTACACTAGAATTTGAGTGGGAGCCGTTGATGTTTGCCATCAGCGACGGCACAAACTCGGTGTTGGGCGCGTTGTCGCCGCAAAACTACGGGGCGGAACCGGCCGACGCCACTTACACGGTTGACGGGATGTATACCTACGCCGATGGCGGTGAAACGCGCTATGCGCGGCTCTTTTTCCGCGATGGCGTGCTGCGGCAGGTGTTTGGCTTTACCGGCCAGGACAGTACCGGCGCGCCGCGTGAAATCATCCCGCAAACCGGGGACACGTTTACTGTGCTGGAGAAATGGCTGGACCTGGACGCCAGCGGTGAGGTTGTCGAGACCACTTACCAGGATGGCGGCACACTGACGTTTGGCGACCAGATGTTTACCTGGCAAGAATTGGACGCGGCCGTTGGTGAGTATGTGGTAGGCTTCATCGTGGAGGACCTGGACGGGAACACGTATGAAGCATATACCGACGTGACGGTGCGCTAAAATTGACCAGTGTGGACAGACAAGAGGCCAAACGTCTGGTAGAAATTTGTCCGTATGACCCGGCCTGGGCAGAGATGTTTGTCGCTGAGGCGGAGCGGCTGACGGCCGTTTTCCGCCCTATCCTCGTCGCCCTGCACCACATCGGCAGCACGGCCGTGCCTGGTCTGCCGGCCAAACCCACCCTGGACATCATGCCGGTCGTCACGGACATCGCCCAGGTGGATGCCCTGAATCCGCAGATGGCTGCTTTGGGTTACATTGCCAGGGGCGAGCATGGCATCGCTGGCCGCCGTTACTTTCGCAAGGGCAGCGACGCATTCCACACCCACCACATCCACGTCTATCAGGCCGGCAGCCTGGAAATCAGCCGTCATCTGGGCTTCCGTGACTATTTACGCGCCCACCCGGAGGCGGCGGCGGCATACGGCCGTCTGAAAACCAGCCTGGCCGCCCAATACCGCGCCGATCCACTCGCCTACACCAACGCCAAAGCGGACTTCATCACCGAGATTTTGCGGCAGGTGGCGAGCCAATATGATTAAGTTAAGCATTTGTGGCTTCCGGTGATAAACTGTAGCTGCTAAGAGCCGAAAGGTTTCCTGGCATGGTAGAAGATTGTCAACGCTGAACTTCTGACTAACTGGCTGATTGACTGACAAAACTTATCTAACCGCGGAGAACGCAGAGAGCGCGGAGGCTGTACTAGCAGCCTGTCGGAGAACTCAGGATAGGTACACGGATTGAACGGATTCGACGGATTTTTACGGAGAAATCACCAGAAAATCGGTCACTATCTTTGCAGTTTTTAGACCTACCAGAGAGGATGTCATACCCGCGAAGGCGGGTATCCATCTGATTCACCAGAGTGGATTCCCGCATTCGCGGGAATGACAATCAAAAGTGCAAACATGGTGTTGGTGTCAATCCGTTAAATCCGTGTCATCCGTGTATCCATTTCTACTTTTCCGACAACCTGCTAGAGAAAATCTCCGCGCTCTCCGCGGTGAAAATCTGAGATTTGTCAGTCAACCAGGACTAACTGGACAGTGTTACATTCATGCACCACAAGCGCCAGGGAATGAATTCCCTGGCTAAAACAGGGCAGTATGCTGAAGCATACTCTGGCAGCGCCGCTCTGATAGTCTGCTTGAGCAGACTTTTTATGGCAGCCGCCGAATTCATTCGGTGGTCTCCAGAGGTGGCTAATCTAACATTGTCAAACTACCAATGATGAATTCTGGACCCTTTTTACTAATTATTGGCCCGCTGCTGGGGGGGCTGACGGCCGTGTTATTGCAGCGCTGGGCGCGGCTGACGGCCGTCAGTGGCGCGGTGGCGTCTGGCGCGTTGTGGTTGGCCTTGCGGCTGTCCAGCGGCAGCCAGTGGCCGCTGTTTGGCGTTTCTTTTGTGCTGACTGACGAAGGGCGGGCATTGTTCCAGGGGCTTCTCCTGCTGCTGGGGCTGCTGTTTGTGCTGGCGCTGCGCTGGCCGCCAGGACGCCACGCCCTGCCGGCTTGTCTGGCGGCTGTGTCGCCGCTGGCGGCGATGGTGATGGTACGGCCGTTGACCCTGGGAGCGTTGTTCCTGGTGTTGGCGGCGGTTCTGCTGGCAGTGGGCGCCGCCAACGGAGCGGCGGTGGCCGCCGCCAACGGAGCGGCGGGGGTAAGGTCGGCGATGGCCGCCTGGCGCTACCTGATGATGGCGCTGTTGGCGCTGCCTATGCTGCTGTTGGTCGGTTGGCTGGCCGACGCGCCGGGCGCCCTGCCATTGGGCGCGGCGCGGGTGTTGGCGGTGGCATCCATTATTCTGGTGGGCGGTTTTCCATTTATGCTGTGGGTGCGGCCGACGGCGCGGCAGGCGGGTCCGCTGCTGCGGCCGTTTTTGTTTGGCGGCGCGCCGTTGGTGGTGATGGCCTTTTTGTTTAGCTGGCTGCAAGTGCGCCCTGATTGGCAGGCGGATCCTGGGTTCCAAACCTGGCTGCGTTGGAGTGGGCTGATGACGGCCGTGTTGGGTGGTCTGTTGGCGGCGACGGCGGCTGATTGGGATGATTTGCTGGTCAGTTTGCTGCTGCTGGATGTCGGTGCGGGGTTGCTGGTTTTGCTGCTGCCGGGGGCGTTGGGCTGGCAAACGGCCGTGTCTATTCATGTCGGGCGCGCGGCTGGTTTGCTGTTGGCTGGTGTTGGCCGGTTGGGGGTATGGCGACGGCCGTTGGCCGTTGGCTTGATGGCCTATGGCTGCCTGACGCTGCTGGGGCTGCCGCTGACGCTGGGGTTTAACGGCCGTTGGGCGCTGTTGGCTGGCCTGCCGGGTCAAAACGGCGGTGGCGTGGCCGTGGGGCTGCTGCTGCTGGCGCAAGCAGCCGGGTTGTGGGGCGTGGCGCATTGGGCGTGGCGCATTGGACGCAGCGCTGATTCTAGCGCACCCTGATTTGCACTATTCCTCAAAGAGGTCTATAGTTGTTTCCTGAGCCAATAATTATAGTAGCCGGACCAATTCCTTAGAAATATTGTAACTATACAGCCCCTTTGGGATTGCACCACCGAGACGCCGAGCGTATCGAGGATTTACAGGTTCAATCGTAACTACTAAGCCCTCTCTGGTTGTCATACCCGCGAAAGCGGGTATCCATCATCATCGCCAGAGTGGATTCCCGCCTTCGCGGGAATGACCGGCTTAGTTACGTTCAATCTCGGTATTCTCATTGACGCCGTGGTGAACAGCTACGAACTTCGCGGGAATGACCGGCTTAGTTACGTTCAATCTCGGTATTCTCATTGACGCCGTGGTGAACAGCTACGAACTTCGCGGGAATGACCGGCTTAGTTAGGTTCAATCTCGGTATTCTCATTGACGCCGTGGTGAACAGCTACGAACTTCGCGGGAATGACCGGCTTAGTTACGTTCAATCTCGGTATTCTCATTGACGCCGTGGTGAACAGCTACGAACTTTGCGGGAATGACCGGCTTAGTTGCGTTCAATCTCGGTATTCTCATTGACGCCGTGGTGAACAGCTACGAAATAGTTAGACATTTGAATAACCAAAACAGTGTGGCATGTTGGAGCAGTATTGTTATGTACGGACCAGGTTGTTCTGACACTTTAAGTTAGAACGATTCCAGCGTTAGTTCTAGTTTTCCGTGCCGGGAAAGCAACAGCTTGTTTGCAGCCAATCAATTGCGCGGGGTTCGTTCATTTTCAACTGTGGACTTTTGTTATGCTCGTTTGCCGCGCAGTCAGTGAGTTTAGTCCTATAGGCGTTAACAGAGCCACTCTCGACAATTAGTTGTCATTCCTTCGGCGCTGCTCAGGACCTGTCTGAGCGGAGTCTGCGAACCGAAGACTCCCCTTTTTCCTGCCGCAAGGGGATTCTTCCTCGAAGACTCGTCAGAATGACATATTCTTTTGCCAGACAACGCGGCAAAAGAGGTAGTTACTGGCAATGATAAATTGGGTGGTCATATGGAAATTCGGCAATATATAGCGGTTCTTTGGCGTTGGTGGTGGCTCATTGTGATGGGGGCGTTGGCTGCCGGGGCAGCCTCTTTCCTGATAAGCCGCGCCCAAGACCCTGTTTACGAAGCCACTTCTATTTTGTTTATTTCTGAGGGCGCAGCCAACACAAGCACAGATTTCAGTTCTCTTCAGTACAGCGAACGTTTGGCGCAATCCTACGTTCAACGGTTGACCAACTATGAGGTCCTGGCGCAGGCCATTACCAATTTGGGGATATCGTTGGAACCGGGTGACCTGAAAAAGAATACCCGTGTTTCTTTGTTGAATAACTCTCAGCTCATCTCCTTGAATGTAGAGCATACCGATCCGCGTATAGCCGCTTTGTTGGCTAATGAGATCCCGACTGTTTTTGCCGAACGAAATCAAGCCATCCAACTGGAACGGTACGCCAATTCTAAGGCTAATCTGGAAAGCGAGCTTCTGGATCTGCGGGCAGAGTTGACGGGCATTGACGCCGCGCTGGCCGAAGCGCAGCGCAATGGCGCGGCGCAGGCTACGATTGACCGCCTTTCTAACCAATCCATTCAACTGCGCGATACCCATACACGCATCCTGCAAAACTTTGAAGATATTCGCGTCGCCGAAGCCAGCAGCCTGAATAACATCATCATTGACGAATATGCCCGCATACCCGACGTGACCGTCCGTCCGCGAACAGTGACCAATACGCTGCTGGCGCTTATTGTTGGGGGGATGGTGGCCGTGGGAGCGATTTTCCTGATTGAGTATCTGGACGATACCATTGCTGATCCAACCAGCGTTGAGCAGTCTGTGGGGCTGGCGCTTTTGGGCAATATTTCGCGGATGCAGGCGCCCGAAGGGGAAAATTGTTTGGTGATGATTCATGAGCCTCGTTCGCCGACGGCCGAAGCGTATCGTCAACTGCGCACCAATGTTCAGTATGTGGGCGTCATCCATGAACTAAGGACTATGTTGGTCACCAGCGCCAATATGGCCGAGGGAAAATCAACCACCGCTTCCAACCTGGCTGTTGCTCTGGCTCAGGCGGGACATCGCACGCTTTTGGTGGACGCCGATCTGCGCCGGCCGTCTTTGCACCGCCTATTTGACCTGACGAACCATGAAGGATTGACCAATTTGCTGTTGAACCCGGACGGCAACGATACCTATTTTCAGGAGACCAATGTGCCGGATCTGCGTGTCCTCACTTCTGGTCCACTGCCGCCTTTTCCGGCTGAACTGATTGCCTCGGAGCGAATGACTCGGCTCGTTGCGGTTTTGGCCGAACAGGCTGATTATGTGATTTTTGACAGCCCGCCGGTTTTGGTGGTAACGGATGCGGTTTTGCTGTCGCAGATCACCGATACGACGCTGATAGTTGTGGAAGCGGGACGGACGCGCACGCAGGCGCTGGTTGACTCGGTGCAGCAGATAACGGCCGTTAATGGTCATATCGCTGGCGTCTTGCTGAACAAGATAGATGCGCGCCGCGGTAATTACTATTACTATCATAACAGTGGTTACTATCACGAAGAGGGGCTTATGCCCGCCAGTCGGAAAATGCGCATCGCCGGTCTGTTTACGCTGTCTGTCTCATCCCTGCAATTTTGCAAGTGATGAGACTCTATCGGAAATAACTTGATGGCGCGCAGGCTGGTTGAGTGACAAATCTCAGATTTTCACCGCGGAGAGCGCGGAGGACGCGGAGATTTTCTCTGGTAAAGCCTCCGCGCTCTCTGCGTTCTCCGCTGTTAGATAAGTTTTGTCAGTCAATCAGAAATCCGTGTCATCCGTGTATCCATTTCTACTTTTCCGACAACCTGCTAGACTTGCAACCAGATTGATCTGTTCAAGAAAGCCTGTCTGAGTCGGGATTCATGATGTCTATACGTTGGTATGCGCTGCGCGTTAAACCGCATAAGGAACAGTTTGTTTGCCAGCAGTTACAGGCGCAGTCGGTACAGTTTTATTACCCGTCTGTGCGGGTGAAGCCTGTCAATCCACGCTCGGCGACGGTACGGCCGTTTTTCCCCGGTTATCTCTTTGTGCAGTTAGATATTGAGCAGGAAGGAGTGGACGCCTATCGCTGGCTGCCGGGCGTGCATGGCCTGGTGATGTTTGGCGGCGTCCCGGCGGTGGTCCATGAATCGTTGATTGCCGAGATACGCGGCCGTTTGCAGAAGATTGAGGCGGTCGGCGGGCTGACAGCGGAAACGTTTCAGCCTGGCGACCGGGTACGGATTGTGTCTGGACCGCTGGCCGGGTATGAGGCGATTTTTGACGCCCGGCTGCCAGGTAAGGAGCGGGTGCAGGTGCTGCTGGCCTTTCTGAGCGCCCAGCCTAAGCCGGTGAAACTGGATGCGCAGCATGTGCGCAAAGTGGATGGCGAAGCTGGTTAGTTGGTTCGTTGGTTGTAAGGTACTATGGCGTTTTGGGGTGGTTGCTTTTATGGTAACGTCTGATGGTTGGCGGCAGGTTGATGGCGATGGTTGATACGGGGGTGGTAATTGGCGCTTTAAGGCAACCATTCTACAATCGAAAAACAAATGTGATGGGTACGGCCGTCTCGCAGTTTAGGGACGGCGATTTCTGTGCCCTGGCGGTTATGATTGGCTTGCCCTTGCCCGTTGTGTCGGAAGGGCGGAGCGTGCAAGAAACTGATTTCTAATTTATGGAGTAAAAAGACGTGACTACGAAGGAAACATTATTACAGAAGTTTGCCGCCCGAGAGGCGACGATTGGCATTATTGGCATGGGTTATGTGGGGCTGCCGGAGGCTGTGGCTTTTGCTGAAGAGGGCTTTACCGTATTGGGTGTGGATGTAGACGGCCGTAAAGTCGCCATGTTGAACCAGGGGGAGAGTTATGTGGAGGATGTGCCGGACAGCCAGTTACGGCCGTTGGTGGCCGCCGGCAAACTGCGCGCCAGCACCGATTACTGCGACCTGAGCCAGGTAGACGCTATTTTTATCTGCGTGCCCACGCCGCTGCGTAAAACCAAAGACCCAGACGTTTCTTATATTATCAGCGCCACCGACAGCATCATGGCGGCCGGTGGTGGGGCGGGCAAACTGGTGGTGCTGGAATCCACCACCTATCCTGGCACTACCGATGAGCTGATTCTGCCCCGCCTGAGCGAAAACGGCTATCAGGTGGGTGTGGATTTTTTCCTGGCTTTTTCGCCGGAGCGTATTGATCCCGGCCGGACTGATTTCACCTTCCGCACGACGCCCAAGGTAGTGGGCGGGGTGACGGCCGATTGCGTCGCAGTGGCTCTGGCGCTGTACAGCACGGTGGTAGACCAGCCTGTGCCCGTTTCCGGCACGGCCACGGCCGAAATGGTGAAGCTGCTGGAGAACACCTTCCGCGCCGTGAACATCGGCCTGGTCAACGAAGTGGCGATTATGTGCGACCGCCTGGGGTTGAACGTTTGGGAAGTGGTGGCGGCGGCGGATACCAAGCCATATGGTTTCATGAAATTTACGCCGGGGCCAGGGCTGGGCGGCCATTGCATCCCCATTGATCCTCATTATCTCAGTTGGAAGTTGAAGACGGTGAATTACACCGCCCGCTTTATTGAATTAGCCAGCGACGTGAACAGCCACATGCCGGAATACGTGGTAGACAAGGTCGGCGCGGCGCTGAACACCGAACGCAAGGCTGTCAATGGCAGCCAGGTTTTGGTTCTGGGTGTGGCTTACAAACCCAACGTCGGCGATGTGCGTGAAAGCCCGGCGTTGGATGTCATCCATCTGCTGCAAGAGCGGGGGGCGGTGGTGAGTTACCACGATCCTTACGTGGCCGACCTGACACATGAAGGCTTTGATCTGCAATCGGTGGACCTGACGGCTGACACGCTGGCTGCGGCCGATTGTGTGGTGATTGTGACCGACCATCGGGATTTTGATTATCAGGCCATTGCCGACTGCGCCCCGGTGATTGTGGACACACGCAACGCATTGACCCACCGCAATCTAACGGCGCAAGGGCGTGTGGTCAGGCTGTAGGAATTGTGAATTGTGAATTGTGAATTGTGAATTGTGAATTGTGAATGGGTTGTGTTTTTGGGAGATGATGAATGACGGAACAGAATTGGCCGAACGGCCGTGCTTTTTGGCAAGATAAACAGGTGATTGTGACCGGCGGGGCCGGTTTCCTTGGCTCCTTTGTAGTGGACAAACTGCGCCAGCGTGGCGCGGCGGAGGTCATTGTACCGCGCAGCGCCGACTACGACTTGACCCAACTAGAGGCCATCCGCCAACTGTTCCGCGACGCTGGCTACAATCCCCAATCCGCAAGCCGCAAGCCGCAATCCCAAATTGACATGGTGATTCATCTGGCGGCGCGTGTTGGCGGCATTGGGGCCAATCGAGAGAATCCGGCCACCTTTTTTTATGACAATCTGATGATGGGCGCGCAGCTGATTCACGAGAGCTATCTGCACGGTGTGCCCAAGTTTGTGGCGGTGGGCACAGTGTGCGCTTATCCCAAGTTTGCCCCTATCCCGTTCCGTGAAGAGGATTTGTGGAATGGCTACCCGGAGGAGACCAACGCGCCGTATGGCCTGGCCAAGAAGATGATGCTGGTGCAGAGCCAGACCTACCGCGAGCAGTATGGCTTTAACTCGATTTTTCTGCTGCCGGTGAATCTGTATGGCCCACGCGACAACTTTGACCTGGAGAGCAGCCATGTGATCCCGGCGCTGATCCGCAAATGCCTGGATGGGCAGGCGCGGGGCGATGACCATATGGTGGCCTGGGGTGATGGCTCGCCAACGCGGGAGTTTTTGTACGTGGCGGACGCCGCGGAGGGGATTTTGCTGGCCGCGGAGCGGTATGATGGTTCTGAGCCGGTGAATCTGGGCAGCGCGTATGAAATCAGCATTAAAGAGCTGCTGGAGACGATTGCCGGGTTGACGGGTTTTGCCGGCCGGATTGTCTGGGATACGAGTAAACCGAATGGGCAGCCACGGCGTAAGCTGGATACGACGCGGGCGCGGGAGTTGTTTGGTTTTGAGGCGAAACGGCCGTTTGCCGATGGCCTGGCGGAGACGATTGCCTGGTATGCGCAGGTGGCCGGTGGCGGGTAGTAAGCGCGGTAGGGATACCGCGGCTATAAGCTGTGGTAAGCCGTAAGCCGTAAGCGTAGTACGGAACACGGCATGGTTCATCAAGCAAGACATCTTCTTTACAAATTTGCGCTGCGTTGTCATGCTGAGCGGAGTCTTCGGCCCTGAGCAACGTCGAACGGGGAAGCATCCCGCTCCCGCCAGAGGAGGGGGATGCTTCGGAGGATGCTTCGGCGGCCTCAGCACAGGCTCTCAGCATGACGCGCTTTCTTGCCAAATTTGTAAAGCACAATATCGCCTGGAATGAACCATGCCCGGAACACGGTACACGAACAGCCGGTGTCATATACCTGTGGCGCTGCCGCGGCGGCCATGGCGTCATTCCTTCGACGTTGCTCAGGGCCGAAGACTCCGTTCAGCATGACATAACCTGCAACTTGCGTACCGAAAAAGTAAATCGTACTAAAACGTAACTACTAAGCCCCCTCTGGTTGTCATACCCGCGAAAGCGGGTATCCATCATCATCGCCAGAGTGGATTCCCGCCTTCGCGGGAATGACCGGCTTCGTAGTTACACTAAAACTGCAAAGATAGTGCTGAAGCATACTGCCCTGTCTTAGCCAGGGAATTCATTCCCTGGCGCCTGTGGTGCATGACTGTAACATTGTCAAGGTAGTATCTTCTCAAAAAAGCGCGGCAGAGTTGGTTGAGCCTGTCGAAACCAACGGCTTCAGCCGAACCAACGGCTTCAGCCGGACCAACGGCCTCGGCCGAACCAACGGCCCCAGCCGGACCAACGGCAGCAGCTTAAACGTGCAGCGGTTGGACGCCATGCGCCGACAGCGCCACTTGCCAGTGGGCGCGGCGCAGGCACAACAGTCGAGTTTCCGCAGGTCTGGGCGCCAGACCTGTTGAGGGGACAAAAATCTTATATTTTTGTGAATGGAGGTAAATTATCATGGCAAGTAGAATTCAGGCTATCAATGCGTATCGTCCCAAGATAAAACTGGGGCGCACGGCCGAAACCAGTGAACTGGTGGAGTTTATCGCCCGCAGCACCGGGCTAAACGAAAGCGGCGTGCGCCAGGTTTTGTTGGAACTGCGCGACACCGTCATCTTTTTTAACAAACAAGGACGGTCCGTGAAACTGGAAGGGCTGGGGACCTATGCCCCTTCCATTGACCTGGAGGGCAAGATCAAAATCAGCCACCGCGCCGACCAATCCCTGAAAAACGCCATCAACGCCCAGGGCGCATTCCAGGGTAAGATCGAAAACCGGGAAAACATCGGCAAAACCGGCAATGAGCTGGTGGCGATGTGGAACGGCCAAAACCCGGAAAATGTCGCCAGTTCATAAGTGTCAACTTAAGCGGCAGACCTGAGAAAACCTGTCAGGTCTTAAGTTGACAGTAATGGTCGCCAGTTAATTAGGGCATCGGTCCGTGCTGTTCTTCGGAAGAACTCCTTGCCGGAAGTTTCTTCCGAAGAATTTCTTCCGAAGAGTTTCTTCCGAAGAAAAAAAAGTTTCTTCCCAAGAACGGATCGGTTTCTTCCGAAGAAAAAAAAGTTTCTTCGGAAGAAACTTGCGCCAGGCGCTTTGGGGTTTTTTTGCCGGGAACAGCGTCCCGGCTGCCGCTGCGCGGGGCTTCTTTGCCGCCTTCGGCCATCCCCCATCAGCCGCCGGTATCTTCTCAATATGTCAGGGTCAATCGGTGGCAAAGAGGTAAAAGCCGGGTTTACCCGGCGTTGTTTTATAGACCGGCGCTTTAGCTGGTCATTGCCGGCTGTCTGCTGCGCCTGGAGCTAAAGCCCCAGGCTAAACAACGACGCCCCGTAAACGGGGCTAGAGACGGCCGTGACGGTTACGACAAGCCTCCCGGAGGCTCCCCAGATGATTGAGATGTTACATTAGACTTTATTGGAAATAACTTGATGGCCCGCAGAGGCGCGGCGGTGTTTTCCTTTGCGTCTTTGCGCCTCGGCGCGAGAACTTTGATTTCCGATAATCGCTGTTGACTGATTGGCCGCCAACGCGGGTTGGACAAAATAACCATTGCTGAAAATTGAAAAGGATGTAAGCTGACAAGGAATTTGCGGTAAAGCGGCTGATCATTTGGTCAGACGATACATAACATAGTTTAGACAGAGTATACCTTTATGAATATCCGTATTCATCCCACGGCAGAAGTAAGCCCCAAAGCATCACTCGGCAATGGTTCTGCTATTTGGAACCATGTCCAGATAAGAGAGAGTGCAGTTATTGGTCGGAATTGCGTTCTAAGCAAAGGAGTCTATATTGACTTTGGCGTACAAATTGGCGACAACGTCAAAATCCAGAATGGCATTTCCGTTTACCACGGCGTCACCCTGGAAGATGGCGTATTCTGCGGCCCCCACTGCGTCTTCACCAACGACCGCCAGCCACGGGCCATCAATCCCGATGGTTCGTTAAAAGCGGCTGACGACTGGATATTGAGCGAAACGCTGGTGCGTACCGGCGCTTCTATCGGCGCTCATGCAACCATTGTTTGCGGCGTGACCATCGGTCGTTGGGCCATGATTGGCGCTGGCGCTGTGGTAACGAAAAATGTCCCCGATTACGGGCTTGTTTACGGCAACCCGGCTAAATTGCACGGTTTTGTCTGTCCTTGTGGCGCTAAGTTAGAACGCGCTTCATTTAAATCAGAACAGACTGGCAACACAGTGTTAATGCGCTGTTCCCAATGTCAGGCTGAAATATCTATTCCCCTTAACGAGTATGATCAACTTGTAAAATAATCATGTTCAACACTCAAAGGAGCAAATCACGTGATCCCTATTTCCAAACCCTTTATTGGTGAAGCTGAAAAACAGGCGGTAATGGCCGTCCTGGACTCCGGTATGCTGGCCCAAGGCCCGCGCACCGCCGCTTTTGAAGAGAAGTTTGCCGCTGTTTGCGGCGTTAAACATGCTGTGGCTGCCTCTTCCGGCACCACGGCCCTGCATATTGCGCTGCTGGCTCACGGTATCGGGCCTGGCGACGAAGTTATTACCACCCCCTTTACCTTTATCGCCTCGGTGAACAGCATTGTTTATACAGGCGCTAAGCCGGTTTTTGTGGACATTGATCCGGAGACGTTCAACATCAACCCCGATCTGCTGGCGGCGGCTATTACTCCGCGCACGAAAGCGATTATGCCAGTGCATCTTTATGGCTATCCGTGCGATATGGACGCCATTATGTCTATCGCTGACCAGCATGGTCTGGCGGTTATTGAGGATGCGGCCCAATCTATTGGCGCCACCTATAAAGGGAAAATGACTGGCAGCTTTGGCACGGGTTGTTTCAGCCTATACGCCACCAAAAATGTGATGTCGGCCGAAGGCGGCATGATCACCACCAATGATGACGATATTGCCCAACGCTGCCGAATGATCCGCAATCATGGGATGCAGCGCCGCTACTACCATGATATGTTGGGTTTTAACTTTCGCATGACCGATCTTCACGCCGCTATTGGGCTGGCGCAGTTAGACCGCCTTGATGAGTTTACGAGCAAGCGTCGTGCTAACGCCGCTTATCTAAACGCCCACATTACCAGCGTGAAGACCCCGACTGTGCAGGAAGGGTACGATCATGTCTGGCATCAATACACTGTCCGCGTCAACGGTGGCCGTAACCGGGATGAAGCAGTCAAGCAGTTGACGGAAGCAGGCATTGGCACGGGTATTTTTTACCCTGTACCGGCCAATAAGCAGAGCCATCTGGCGGCGATGGGGTTGGGCGGCGATACCTTGCCCGTTACCGAGCAGATAGCCACTGAGGTGATTTCGCTGCCGGTGCATCCGCAGCTTTCCCAGAGTGATTTAGAGACGATTGTCAGTGAGGTGAACAAGCTATGAGCGCCAAAGTTGCCGTTATCGGCGTAGGCTCTATGGGGCGCAACCATGCCCGCGTGTATACGGAATTACCGGAGGCGACGCTGGTTGGCGTGGTTGACGCCAACGAAGCGGCTGCCGCCCAAATTGCCCGGCGTTATGGCACGGAGAGCTATACCGACTACATTCGTCTGTTAGATGAACAAAAACCGGAAGCTGTCACCATTGCCGTACCCACTGTGGATCATCTGGAAGTGGCCCTGGCTGTTATTGAGCGGGGCATTCATTTGTTGATTGAAAAGCCGATTGCTTTTACCGGCGATGAGGCGCGTCAGATTATCCAGGCGGCCGATGCGGCGGGAGTTAAGCTGATGATCGGCCATATTGAACGGTTTAACCCGGCCGTCACTGCCTTGAAAAACCGGCTGGCTGCTGGTGAGTTGGGGCGCGTCTTTCAGATGGACGCCCACCGGCAAGGACCCTTCCCGGCCCGCGTGCAGGATGTGGGCGTGGTGATTGATCTGGCCGTTCACGATCTGGATGTGATGCGTTATGTGAGCGGGTCTGAAGTCGTGCGAGTTTATGCTGAAACGGAGCGGCGCATCCATAGTTCCCACGAGGATTTGTTGACCGGTCTGATTCGGATGGATGACGGGGCCATCGGTACGTTGATCATCAACTGGCTGACGCCGACCAAAATCCGCGAACTGTTGGTAACGGGCGAAACTGGCCTGTTCCGCGTGGATTATTTGACCCAAGACCTATACTTTTATGAGAATGCGACGGCCAATGGGGAAGATTGGGACACCATTCGTATGCTGCGCGGCGTCAGCGAGGGGCGAATGATTCGCCATGTGGTGGCCAAGAAAGAACCGCTGCGGGCGGAGCAGGAAGCCTTTTTGGCGGCCGTGCGCGGCGAAGCCCCGGTCGCCGTCACCGGCGAGGATGGTCTGAAGGCGCTGGAACTGGCGCAGGCGGTTGTTACCTCTGGCCTGGAAAACCGGCCCATCAAGATTGGGTAAGAAAATCTATGCTGTCACAATTAAAACAAAAAATTGAACGGAAAGAAGCCGTTATTGGCGTGATTGGCCTGGGGTATGTGGGGCTGCCGGTGGCCGCCGTTTTCGCCCAGACCGGGTTTCAGGTCATTGGCGTAGATATTAAGGCGGAGCGGGTAAACCTTATCAATCAAGGCGTTTGCCCCATTGAGGGGGAAGAGCCGGGATTGGCCGACCTGTTGGCTGAGGTGGCGGGTGCTGGCAAGTTGCAGGCAACGACCGACTACCAGGACTTAAGCCAGGCAGACGTGATCTTGATTGATGTGGAGACGCCGGTTGATGATAACCACCAGCCCCAATATGTGGCCCTGAAAGCGGCCTGCCGCGCCTTAGGGGCGGTTTTACGGGAGGGCGCGTTGGTGATTGTCGAATCTACCATCGCGCCCGGCACGATGGATCGGGTTGTGGGACCGCTGCTGGCGGAAGCGAACGGCCGGGGCATCAATGAGGGCTTTTACCTGGGGGCTTGCCCGGAGCGGGTGATGCCTGGCAAGCTGCTGGCTAATTTGCGCCAGATGAGCCGCGTTTGCGGCGGCAGTACGCCGGAGATTGCCGAATTGATGGTTGCCCTGTACCGTCATATTGTGGCGGCGGATCTGGATGTGGCTGACTGCGTTACCGCCGAACTGGTCAAGACAACGGAAAACGCTTTCCGCGACGTGAATATCGCTTTTGCCAATGAGGTGGCCTTGATTTGCGAGGCGGTGGGCGGTGATGTCTGGCGGGTGCGCGAACTGGTGAATAAAAGCCCCGGCCGGAATATGCACTTCCCTGGTGCGGGCGTGGGCGGACACTGTATTCCCAAGGATCCCTGGCTATTGGCTTACGGCGCTCAGGGGCAACTTGATCTTTCCTTGATTCCGGCGGCGCGGCGGGTCAATAACCAGATGCCGCTGCACATGGTTGACCTGTTGCAGAGCGCCCTGGAGACACAGGGGATTGCTCTGTCCCAGGCGCGGGTGGCGGTGTTGGGGTACGCTTATCTGGAGAATTCTGACGATACGCGCAATACGCCCAGCGCAGTTTTGGTGGAGCGGCTCCGGGCTGCTGGGGCTGAGGTGCGGATTCATGATCCCTGGGTGGCTGAGTACGAGGGCGACTTGTTAGATTGTGTACGCGGTTGTGACGCGGCCGTCTTGATGGTGGCTCATACTGCCTATAAAACAGTTGATTTGATAGAAATTGGCGCGATTATGCGCACGCCTGTTTTGATTGATGGTCGTCATCTGTTTAGCTTGAGCCAGGTGAATGCTGGTAATTTTGTATACCGGGTAATAGGGCGGGGAAGCTGACCAGATGGATTTGCCTGAGACTATTGCCGATTCTGCAGAAGCGGTGCTGGTAAAGCGTAAAACCAGCTTTGCTGGAGATGTGCTGAAGCTCGTTTCAGGCACCGCTATTGCCCAATTCTTGGGAATAGCAGCCTCGCCTATCTTAACACGCTTATATCCTCCTGAAGCGTTTGGCATTCTGGCGCTTTTTACTTCAATTACTAGTATTTTAGGTGTGATGGTTTGCATGCGTTACGAATTAGCCATCATGCTTCCGGAAAGTGATGAGGAAGCAGCTAATCTGTTGGGTGTCAGTTTATTTTTTACCATCATTGTCTCCTTATTAACTGTGCTGGTAGTTTGGTTGGTTAAAGAACCTTTGCTATATTGGTTAAATGCACCGGGTTTAAGACCTTATCTCTGGTTGCTGCCAGTGGCCGTTTTTGTGTCCGGTGTTTTTGGATCCCTTAATTACTGGAATTCTCGCACTAAACATTTTGGTCGAATTTCTATTGCCCAGGTGAGCCGATCCGTACTTTCTACTTCGGTGCAGCTTGGACTTGGGTTTGTGGGGTTTGCCACCGGTGGTACTCTTATCGGCGCCAGTGTGGGTGGGAGTGCGTTAGCCACCGCGGTTCTTGGTGGACAGACCTGGCGGGAAGACAAAAAGCTGTTTCTGGGATCTATCAAGTGGCAAGAAATGTTGCAAGAGATCAAGCGATATCGTAAGTTCCCACTTTACGACACATGGTCAGCTTTGCTCAATACAGCTTCGTGGCAATTACCAGTACTTATGCTATCGAGTTTCTTCTCTTCAACTATTGTTGGCTACTATGCTTTTGGTTATCGAATTCTACAAATACCAATGAGTTTCATTGGCAGCGCCATTGGTCAGGTATTTTTTCAACGGGCCTCGGAAGCTCACTTACGTGGAGAGCTAGCTGCTGTAGTAGAAAACACCTTTCAACGATTGGTGATGATTGGGTTATTTCCTATGCTGATGTTGACTTTCATCGGCCATGATCTTTTTGCCGTAATTTTTGGTGCGACTTGGGCAGAGGCTGGTGTATATACCCAGATACTTAGCATTTGGGCCTTTCTTTGGTTTGTTTCCTCTCCATTAAGTACGATATTCAACACATTAGAAAAACAAGAATTCCTTCTCAAATTCAACATGGTAAATTTTGCAACCCGCTTTGCCGCCCTTTATATGGGTGGTATCTTGCAGGAACCCCGTATAGCCGTTTCCTTGTTTGCAGGTACCGGAGTGCTTGTTTATGGATATCTATTGTTGTCAATCTTAACAGCTGCCGGTGTGAGCTTGCATAGAATCGTGCAAATTTTGACTAAACCTGTGCTTATGTTTTTGCCTGCTGGCAGTGTTTTGCTTTACCTGTTTATGGCCGACAGTAAGATTGAAATACGTTTGTTGGTAGCAGGATTCCTGTTGGGTCTATATTTTTTGTTTTTAATTAAGACACAATTTACATTTAACATAATTAAGTAAAAAATCTTGAGCTTAATGTCCGATAAACAAGAAATCCGATGCACTAACCAAGGTTTTATGGAGGCAGAACATGAGAGGATATGATCGAGAAAAGAATCTGGATAGAGAAATCTATTATTCAGATCATTATTTTTCTTATGGGCAATTGTGGTCATTTACTGAGCAAATATATCATATTAGCCAATTTAAACCTCAAAGACTAATTGAGGTGGGCGTCGGAAATGGTTTTGTTTCAGGATTCTTCAAAACAATGGGGATCCATGTAAAAACATTTGATATTAACCCTAACCTTTTTCCTGATATTGTTGCCCCTTTACATGATCTAAGTGATTTTGTACATTCAAATGAATTTGATTTAATATCGTGTTGCGAAGTGTTGGAACATATACCTTTTGAGGAGTTTGAAAACTTGATCGGACAGTTTTCTACTCTCTCAGAGAGACTATTTCTCACTCTTCCTGTCCATAGCAAATATATAGGGTTTGGCGGACTTATCAGATTACCTAAATTCCTTCGATGGGTTGGCATTTGGTTAAGGCTGCCCATGAAATCAAGGCAATTGTTTGACTCGCACTTCTGGGAAATTGATTATGACGATAAGACTAGTAAAAAGGAAATACTAGGCTTATTAAACAAATACTATTGGAAAGTGGAAACAGGGTTGTTTAAGGCCAATCCTTATCATCGCTACTTTAGTTGTTCAGAATCCAGAAATCTGAAGAAAAGCTGAACCTAATGTAGTGTATTGTTTTGCTATGTTCTGTCTCTTATCTGAACCTTAGAGTTGATTCTGAATAAATTTCAAGATACTTCTGCTTTTATATGGCATTATGAAGCGTTTGAGCTTTTCTACAGGCAAAAGGGATCTTCAAAGCCCTATCTACTCTCGTGCAATCGTGCTAGTTATTATCATTATTGCGCTGTTCCCTCGAGTTCGAGCAGTAGTAGGAGACACAAAAGAAAATGTGGCAGATTTACCAGCACTTTCGGTGCTTGCTACTGATGTTCTTGTCAAAACACCTATATCGCCATGTTACTATGGATTATCTTTGACTTTTCCAGAGGCGGCGCTTATGTCAAAGCAAGTGGAATACTCTGGAAACAGTGCAGATATAACTTGCCTTCAACAACAACTGGCTTTATTCCCTCAAGGAAGAAGTGATATCCTGGCTATACTACAACTCGATGCGTATTGGGAGTCTGGCTACCATGAACAGGCGTGTAAGCAGATTAAGAGCCCAGAAGCAATTTATAAGGCAATCCAACTGGCTCAGCAGTCAGCAGTGTCTGGCGATTATGAAACCACGGCAATCTATTTAGATTGCATTGAGTGGATGAAACGGCGATCATCACACCATTCTGCGGCCATGCTTTACCGCGAATTAGGTATCTATTATCAAGAAAGGGGCATGAGTGCAGAAGCATTTCGAGCGTACAAATTTGCAGGCGAACTGCATCCTACAGTTTGGGCTGAGCCATACATTGCGCAGTCTGATATACTCTGGCACTCAGGTCAGCAAGAAATGGCTATCCAGGTACTAGAAAGCGCGTTAGCACGAAGTACAAACGCAACGGCAACGTATCAACTGGCCAGGGCTCTTGGTCTACGCTTGGAGGAGATGGGGCTGCAACGCCCGGCATACTGTGCAATGCGCCGAGCGTTGCAGGTAGAGGGTGCTGTAGCTCTAAACAGTGCTCCAGAAACATGGCGCATGGATTTGCGACAGCGAATATCGCGTCTTGAAGACTCTGAAATTATTAACGATCGTTTGTATCCCGAGGTGTGTGATGGCAGCCAATAGTCCATTACAATCTGTAGTTATCTCTATGCTAGCGGCTCCCACGTCGAAATTAGGTGGGCAGGAGATACGGTGGGGGCGGCTGGCCCAACATTTGCTACATCAATCGACATACCATCAAGTTCGAGTTGTGATAAACTCCAGTTTCGCAGAGTGCTTACGCAATGTTGGCATCCATCTAGATGGCCACAACGTCATCGTTATGCAGGATCGTCAATCCAAGCTCGCCCACAATTTGATCGCCCAATGGACCCTGTGGAAGGCTATACCAAGAGATTCAATCATCCATGTACCAGCCGTGGGTATCAGATCAGTTTACACAGCGCTCCTGTCCAGACGCTTGCGAGGGTGTAAAGTGATTTACTCTTACACGACCAACACGTTCCGTGGATACTTGAATAATCCAGTGAATATCAAGGGCTTTAAGATCGTCCAGTGGATTGCAAAGCATGTTGATCTTTTCGAGGTGATTAACCCGGGACTTGACTGGCATGGCATAGTCCCTGAAGCAAAACTACGCATTGCCCCATGCAGCTTTTCCGATCCAGTTACATTTAGACCTGCTGACAAGAAAGCGGATAAGGTTGTGTTTGCGGGACATCTCTCTACTGCCAAAGGGGTATATCTTCTAATAGACATTCTTCAATCCTGGCCACATTATGATTCGACGATATTCACGATCTGCGGTGATTCAGATGGAAGTTCGATCAGCGAGAAAGCAGAACGAAGACTGGATGAGTTATGTAACGCAAGACCTGGCTGGAAGCGGATTCGACTGGCTGACGTTTCTGGTGAATTGAGTGATGCGAAAGTCTTCTTGTCACTTCAGGAAATAAGCAATTATCCTTCTCAATCTTTGCTCGAAGCGATGCTATGCGGTTGTTGTATTGTCGCTACGAACACCGGTGAAACAGATTTGCTAGTACGTGAACCGTACGGGGTGTTAGTCGAAAAAGATGCACCAGTTTCCGAGGTTGTTCAAGCAATACAGAGATTTCTGGGGATGTCAGAGAATCAGATTCAATTGCGAGGCAATACTGCTAGACAATTCGTACTTGAAAATCATGTCTTGGACAGATATGCAGATCATATTGTGAAGTTATGGAATGAACTGTCATGAGTACTCATTCAAAGGTTTTCATAGAGATATCGCTATGGTACAGCACTTTAGAACTTTCTATTGGCACATATCGCGCAATCCTTTAACCAAACATCATCGGCTTTCAGCGACCATGCGATATGTGCGTCACCAGATGTTGATGAGATATGGAATGTGGTGTGGGGTCACAGGGTGGATCATGCCGTTTGTTGAGAATACACGAGTGCTTGTGTGCCCAGGTGGATATTTGAATGCGATCTCGACATTCGGTTTACCTGAGTTGCCAGAAATGGCGTTTCTTCTCCACGCGCTGCAACCATCCGACGTCTTTGTAGACGTAGGTGCCAATGTGGGAGCATTTACACTATTGGCATCTGGTGTTATCGGTGCAAGAACAATCGCTGTTGAACCCATCACATCTACGGTTCAAGAATTACACACCAACTTACAGTTAAACGGTCTTCAAGATTCCGTAACAATAGTGCCTGTTGCCGTGGGTGACAAGACCGCCACGGTAAGGATGGAAATGAATCGAGACGTTACCAACCGCGTGGTTTCAACGGATGCTATCACTGATACCATTGAAGTTAAGTCGACAACGCTGGATGAGATCGTACCAACAGGGTCTCGGAGTCTTGTGGTCAAGATAGACGTAGAGGGTTACGAGACACCAGTGATCAAGGGTGCTCACCATCTTCTGGAGTCTGGTGCTGTTCGTGCGCTGATAGTTGAGACTATGGGACAAGGGGCACGTTATGGATACAAAGAGAACGAACTTCATGAGTATCTTCTATCCATTGGATATAACTCATGTGAATATGATCCAATCAATCGTTGCCTTATCCAGAACGCTCCGTATCAACCCTTTGCCAAACAATATGTAACTGACTCAACGATTTATGTTCTTGACTTCGCCGAAGTATCAGAACGCGTCAAGTTATCTTCTCGGTATCATATTCACGGAATAGGAACCGATATTTAACACCTTTGGTTACTGCAATTTCATGCTTTTTGAGCGGTCAGGTGTCTGGTTTCATATGGTATTATCATGGATATAGAGAACAATATCTCGGTGACTAGGCTCCAACGTGTGGTCGTTGTACACGCAGGCAATCGAGATCACTACCAGGTAGCACTGGCCTTGTATGAGGCTGGTCTGCTGGAAAAGCTGGTCACAGACGTTTATTTTCCCCTTGATCAGCCTTGGTTTATGCGCACGGTTGGGCGGTTGCTGCCTATGGAGTTGCTTTCCAAACGCTACTGTCCTGGCTTGCCCAGCGATAAGGTGTGTTCAACGGCCAAAGCATTGGGTGTAATCATCGCCAATCGCCTTTTGACCAGGCAGAATCTTCACCCTATCAGCGACGGAATCTTGGGCAGAAAAGCTCGACTGCTTGCCCAGCAAACGCAGACGGTGGTCCTGTCCTACAGTACCTATGCAGCAGAAGCTCTCAGACCGACTGCGTTCCATGCCCCAATGGAGCAACGCCCCAGGTTGTTGTTTCAGATGCATCCTCACCCGGCCAGCGCCCAGCGAATCTTGCGAGAAGAACTGTTACTCCTGCCAGACGCCAGCGCCTCGCTTCTCCAAGAACACGAGATGAGTATTCCGCCGCGTGTTTACGAGCAACTGGTCATTGAGCCAACGCTGGCCGATAGTGTGATGGTAGCGAGTACCTTCTGCGCCCGTACCTTAGTGGAAAACGGGATATCTGAAGATAGGCTGAAAGTAATACCATACGGCGTTGATCCAGTTGGCTTTCCGGAAAAACCGACGGGTACAGCGCCCGGCGAGCCGTTAAGGCTTGTTTTTCTAGGCAGCATTGTGCAACGAAAAGGCATCGCATATCTTCTTGATGCGATGCGTATACTGAAAGAAGAGCCTGTTCAGTTGACTCTTTGTGGTCGCGTTGCGCCAGATGTTGCTTTAATTGAGCGTTATCATGACTGCAAAGTAGAGGTAAAGATTGGGTTATCGCATGCCGAAGTTTTGCAGGAACTGCATGATGCCGATCTGTTTGTGTTCCCATCCCTTCTGGAGGGTTTTGCCCATGTTATTCTGGAAGCGATGTCCTGTGGTCTGCCTGTAATCACAACGCCTAACACTTGCGGGCCAGATGTAATTGTACATGGTAAGCATGGCTTCATTGTTCCAATACGCGACTCAAAAGTTCTGGTTGATCGGATAAGTTGGTGTTTGAAGCATCGCCATCAGTTAGCGGAAATGGGTCACCAGGCAGCGATTCGAGCCAGAGAGTTCACTTGGGATAAGTTCCGTCAAAACGTGCGGCAAGCCTATTGTGACCTGTTGAACTGCGAGGTACCAGCATGAAATCCGCCCTGCGAAATCTCTTTGACCATAAACTGCCTTCAGTAATACGAAATTTCAGGTATCTGAGAGATTACTATTTCTTTAGTAAGGCTGGAGTGCATGACACTTCCATGGGGGTTCGGCTATGGGGAGCAGGCCATGACACTAACAAACCGATTTCATATGATGTAATGGTTTTCAATAGTTGCATGGCATCCTGCGAGGTAGTAGTCGATATTGGTGCAAATATCGGTTTGTTTACCTGTTTAGCGGTTCAGGCTGGAAAACAGGTGATGGCAATTGAACCCCATCCGTTCAACTTTATGTGCCTTTGTAAGACACTACAGATCAACGACTATCTTGATCAAGGGATAGAGGTGTTACCAATTGCATTATCAGATCACTCTGGTGTATCGTTCCTGCGTGGCGGAGGTCAAGGTGCATCACTCCTGGCAAACTGGGGGGGGGTGGTCGCTACATATGAGACCCCCGTGGCAATTAATACTTTGGATAACCTTCTTAACCATCGCTATGAGGACTCCCCCATCTTGATCAAATGTGACGTTGAAGGTAATGAATTTAACGTTCTGCGTGGAGCAGTTTCCACTCTACAGAGAACACCGGCCCCTATATGGATTATCGAACATGGGTTGACCGAGAACTTCCAATCTTCAATCAATCCGCATTTTGTGGAATTGTTTGAGCTTTTTTGGCAGAATGGATACAACGCGAGTTCAATTGGGGCTGAGATCAGGCCCGTTACGCTGAACGACGTCGAGAGATGGATTTCCAACAAGAAACGAGATTTTGGAACAATCAATTACCTCTTCAAACGTGGTGACTGAAACACTTGAGTACAATACGATTTTCCGAGCTCTCTGTATGACACAACAATCTGCAAATCGTCTACTAATTCATGTGACGAATATACCAACTCCTTATCGGATCTCTTTCTGCAATGCCTTGAATGAAGTGCTGAATGCGTTCGGCTATGGTTTTCACGTGCTTTATTGTGCAGAACGAGAAGCCAACCGATACTGGACAATATCCTTCAACGACATGCGCTATCCTCACGAGGTGTTGCCAGGAATATCACCTCAAGTGGGCGCCTTGCAAGCACACTTTAACCCCGACGTTGTGCAGCGCTTACGTCAACTGAACCCCGAATTTTTGCTCACTGCTGGAGGATGGAACATGCCAACAGCATTACTGGCAGCCAGCCCAACCCTTTGCGGTCCTGCCTTTCGCATCTTCTGGAGTGAAGGACACGCAGATGCGGTTCTCAATCCTTCCGGGCCAATTGCCTGGCTACGGCGCAAATGCTTACGGGCTTACGATGCCTTTGCGGTACCCAACGACTCCTCAGCACATTTTCTGGAGATGGAGCTGGGTTTCCGTTCAACTATTCTGCCGCTACCCAACACGGTGGACGATGATTTCTTCCGAGTTGCGCGTTCACTTGACAAAGTTCAAGTGCGGCAACAATTAGGCCTCCCATTGCACGCCAACATCTTTGTCTCCGTAACGAGATTGGATGATGAGAAAGGAGTCCGAGAGCTTGTGGCCGCCATGTCTCTCCTGCAAACAAGGGCGGGGAACTGCGTTCTCGTTTTGGTGGGTGAAGGCGCTTTGCGCAAGGAACTACAGGCAGCCATCGGCAATGGTGAAGGTGATGTTCGCCTGGTAGGCCAACAAGATGCTTGCGGAGTGCGCAACTATCTGGCTGCGGCCGACGCATTTGTCCTTGCCACCAAACGCGACCCCAATCCTCTTGCGGTGATCGAGGCGGCTTTTGCGGGAGTGCCGCTAATCGTCTCTAGTAAGGCCGGTAATGTCAAGGAACTTGTACATGATGGCCATAGTGGCATGATTATTTCAACAATTGACAGTGCCGCCATCAGCGCTCTTCTTGCACGCTTCTGCCAGCTTTCTGAGTTGGAGCGACAAGAGATGGGAAACAATGCTGCCCAGATGGCTGACGCCGGATTTCAAAGACGGAAAGTGGCTCGGCACTTTGTTACCGCTCTATTGGCACTGAGGACGACGACATGATTGTGCTGGATTACTGGACGATTTTTTTTCTCGATCTGACCGTCTTGCTGGGCTGTCTCGTTGCCATGTTACGCTTTGGCCGCTTGACAGCCCTCCACCCTGCTTCGCTGTATTTCTTCTTTCACGGATATACGTTCACGTTCCGTCTCTTTCAGTTGGCCAATGGTGCGCCGACGTTATTCGAAGCCTGGGCGCTGCAATTCAGCCCCATCACTCCGGCGGAGATCCAGCGCGCCAGCTTCGTATCATTGGTAGCCCTGATCGTAATGACGCTGGTTTGGTTATTTCTGTCGCGCAGAAGACAGGAGATCCCAGTCTCGAACCTCAACTCCCACAATTTCCGTCCCTTCAGCGAGCGGCTGATGTGGATGATCCTCGTCTTTACCTTGCCGGTTGGGCTGATAGCATTTATTGTGTTGCGAGGCCCGATTTTCTCTGGCGATCCCTCCGCCTCTTTAAGTGTGTGGGCAACCTCAAGCTATTTGATCTCGATGTACCAATGGTTCGGCATCTCGTTATTGGCGTTGATCTATTACTATGGGTTTCGCCCCCTTCTTATCATCCCCTTAATAATTTATCTCATACTGGGTCTGTTAACTTTTCCGTTTCGAATGATGGTCATTGTGCCGGGTTTGTTTGTCGTTTTTGTCTATTTGCGCCGAAAAGAGGTTCGCTGGCCTTCGTGGCGATTGGCATTACCGCTGTCGCTGATGATTTTGCTCTTTGTTTCCGGGAAGGAACTTGGACCTATCCTACGTCAGGGCGATCTGGAGGGAGCCTGGAAT
This sequence comes from Candidatus Leptovillus gracilis, assembly GCA_016716065.1. Lineage (NCBI taxonomy): Bacteria > Bacillati > Chloroflexota > Ardenticatenia > Promineifilales (SeqCode) > Promineifilaceae (SeqCode) > Candidatus Leptovillus > Candidatus Leptovillus gracilis. Next base: position 585,150 of record JADJXA010000002.1, read on the forward strand.
CTGCTGACGGGCCGCATAACCCAGATGCGTGTTGGTACCCATGGCGATGCCATGTTCATGGATCAAATGGCTGTAGCCCTTTCACAAATTGATGAGCGAGGACAGCTCTACTATGGTCGCACTTACCTAAATCTATTGCTGCTTCCAATCCCCAGAGCTTTGTGGCCAGAGAAGCCCGGCTTGGCTGATTGGCAAAAAGAGATACAGACTGCGAGACGCCCTACAGGCGACATGGGTGCGATTGTAACCGCCTTGGGTGAAGCTTACGCCAATTTCGGCTATGCGGGTATCTTGCTGTACTCTGTATTCATTGGCTGGCTTCTAAACACACTTTACAACAACATGTTCCAGGCTCCTTATTACTCTGTGGTCAACTTCTGGTCCCTATGTGTATATGCTCTTCTAATTCAGGTATTTCGTGATGGATTGGTTTCATTCTTCACCTTCCAGGTGACTACGCTGATGCCGCTCACTATGATCACCATACTCCACCTGATTGTTTTGCGTTCTCGCAGGAGCATCCGCGGTAACGTTAAGAGTTGGGCCACGATCTTCGATCGGCCGAATACTTATATTGATGAAGAGGGTCATACTCGACATCGCATAGCTAGTGCTTTTGCCAGTTTGAGGACACGATGAAACCTGCTTCTATCCTGCATCTATCTTCATCCATCGGTCAAACATCTTTTGGATTGGGCCAGGTGGTAGTCAACTTAGCGAAAGCGCAAAATGACCTGAACGCGGATGCCCGCATCTGGTGTTTAGACAGCGAGGATCAGATTGAGTGGGCGGTCACCTCGTCAGGTTTAGGGTGCAGCAGGGTGATGGCTTTCCCTTCGTTCGGCCCAACCAGGTTTGGATTTAGCCCTGCAATGCTCTCTGCTGCAAAGTCGAATCGCCATGCTTTAGGCGTTGTGCATCAACATGGAATTTGGACGGCCGGTTCTCAGGTGAGCAATGTTCTGCGCCGAACTCATACTATTCCAGTTGTAGTAGCGCCACATGGATCGCTGGATCCCTGGGCGTTGAAGCGTTCAATGAACAAAAAACGACTGGCGTTGTTCCTTTATGAACGTGAGAATCTGAAACAAGCAGCCTGTTTACATGCTCTTTCGGAACGCGAAGCCAAAGGATTTAGGGATTTTGGCCTCTGTAATCCAATTGCAGTTATCCCAAATGGCATCTCACCTGATTGGATATCGAGTAGTGCCGACGGGCAGGCGTTTCGACACAAGTATCAGATTTCTGCGCATACCAAGGTCATGTTGTTTCTAGGTCGGATTACCCCTAAAAAGGGGTTGCCTATGCTGTTAAAAGCTATGAGGGGGTTGGAGAAAAACCTGGCAAACTGGCAGTTTTTGATCGCTGGCGTTGATGAGTTTAATCACCAACGCGAGATAGAACAAATGGTACAAGAATTGTTGTTGGCTCCTTACGTGCAGTTCATTGGGCCCCAGTTTGATCAAGAGAAACGCGAGGCATATGCCGCCGCAGATTTGTTTATACTGCCGTCCCATAGTGAGGGAGCGCCCATGACAGTTCTTGAGGCTTTGGGGGCCAACACACCTGTATTTACTACCAAAGCATCCCCCTGCGAATATTTGCTGACCAACAAGTGCGGCTGGTGGACAGATGTAACTGTGAGTGCTATTAGAGATTCTTTAGCCGACGCTTTAAATACACCAAAAGAAGCGCTTGCTGAAATGGGGTGCCGGGGGAAGGCCTTGGTAAGTGCACAGTTTACTTGGTCTAAGATAGCAGAACAAACGATAGTACTCTATGATTGGTTACTTGGTCGAAGTCAGCAGCCCAACTTTCTAATCGAAGACTAAAAAATGTTTACAAAGAAAACACTCCTTATTACTGGCGGCACAGGTACGTTTGGGAATGCTGTACTACGCCGCTTCCTGCAAACCGACATCGGCGAAATTCGTATCTTCAGCCGCGACGAAAAGAAGCAGCACGACATGCGGCTGGCCTACAACAACCGCAAACTGAAATTCTACATCGGTGACGTGCGCCGGCCGGAAAGCCTGTTAGACGCCATGGTCGGGGTAGATTTTGTCTTTCACGCCGCCGCCCTTAAGCAAGTGCCTTCCTGCGAGTTCTATCCGATGGAGGCGCTGCTGACCAACAGCCTGGGCGCGGAAAATGTGATGAACGCGGCCATACAAGCGGGGGTGAAAAACGTCATTGTCCTCAGCACCGACAAAGCGGCCTACCCGATCAACGCCATGGGCATTTCTAAAGCGATGATGGAAAAGCTGGCGGCAGCCAAAGCCCGCGTCGCCGCCGACCGGGGCTGTACGATCAACATCACCCGCTATGGCAACGTCATGGCCTCGCGCGGTTCGGTCATCCCCCTGTTTGTAGACCAGATGCGGGCGGGACGGCCGCTCACCATCACCGACCCGGCCATGACCCGCTTCATGATGAGCATTGACGACGCGGTAGATTTGGTGCTGTACGCCTTTGAACATGGCGAACCGGGCGACCTCTTTGTGCAGAAATCCCCGGCAGCTACCATTGAAACCCTGGCCAAAGCGCTGCTGCGCCTCTTTGCCGCCGACAATCCCATCCAGGTCATCGGCACGCGCCACGGCGAAAAGGGATATGAAACGCTGCTCACCCGCGAGGAGATGCTGCGGGCGATGGATCACGGCGACTATTTCCGCGTCCCGGCCGATAACCGGGATTTGAACTACGGCGCGTACTTCACCGAAGGGGATGCCCGGCTGTCGGCCCTGTCTGATTACAACTCGAACAACACCGAACGGCTGGACGAGGCGGGCATGATGGCCGTGTTGGGCAAGCTGCCCTACATCCAGGCCGAGTTGACCGGGCAGCATACGTCGCAGGAGGCATTGGTATGAAAATTTTAGTCACCGGGGCGCAGGGCTTTATTGGCCGCAACCTGACCGCCCATCTGCGGCAAAACCCGGCCTATGTAGTGTGGGGCTTTGACCAGGAAAACAGCCCGGCCGAACTGGAAGCCAGGCTGGCGCAGGCGGATTTTGTTTTTCATCTGGCCGGGGTGAACCGGCCGCAAACAGAAGATGAGTTCCAAACTGGCAACGTAGATTTAACGGCGCACATCTGCGACTACCTGCAGACGCAGGGAAAAGCAACCCCTTTATTGCTTTCATCTTCCATTCAGGCAGACCGGGATAATCCGTATGGGCAAAGCAAGCGTTTGGCGGAACATGTGGTAACGCGCTATGCAGAACAGAGCGGCGCAGCGGTGTTTGTCTATCGGCTGACCAATGTGTTCGGCAAATGGTGCCGCCCCAATTACAACTCAGTGGTAGCGACGTTTTGCTACAACATCGCCCATGACCTGCCCATCACCATTTCTGACCGGACCAATGAGATTGAACTGGTGCATGGATGATATTGTCAAAGCGTTTATCGCCGCATTGGCGGTCGAAACAGGGCCGAATCAAGCTATCTACCGTGAGGCCGGCCCCACACGCCGCATCTCGTTAGGCGAATTGGCCGATTTGCTCCACGCCTTCCGCCAATCCCGCCATAACTTGTTTGTACCCAACTTTGCCGATCCCTTCGTCCACAAGCTGTACAGTACCTACCTTTCCTACTTAAAAACCGACAATTTTGCTTACAATCTGGAACAGCGGTGCGATCCTCGTGGCTGTTTGGCCGAATTTGTCAAATCTCCCACTTTTGGGCAGATTTTTGTTTCTCGCACCGTGCCGGGCGTCACGCGCGGGCATCATTACCACCACATCAAAACGGAAAAGTTTCTCGTTTTAGAGGGAGAGGCCATCATCCGTTTTCGGCACATTGAAGACGATCATGTCATTGAATATCCCGTGCGCGGTGAAGATTTCAGGGTGGTTGACATCCCCCCGGGCTATACGCACTCGATTGAAAACGTGGGCGCGGGCGAATTGGTGACGCTTTTCTGGGCCAGTGAAATTTTTGACCCGCAATGGCCGGATACGGTGTGGGAGGGGGTCTAGGGTCTAAGGTCGAGGGGAGAAGGTGGGAGGTGGGGGATGGCGAGGATTGAGCGGTTTGAGGAGGTGCGGGCGCAGTTGTACGTTGCGGCCGATGTTGGTTATCTTTCTGAACCAGAAAGCCAACGCCTGATCGAACAATGCCAGCGCATCAGCCGCCTGATCGGCGGCCTCATCACCTACCTGCAAAAACCCACCTAAAGAATATTCCTCGACCTTCGACCTTCGACCTTCGACTTTCCCATGTTATAATCAAGTCATCTTGACCAATTGGAGACGATCTATGACTCAAACCGTCAGCATGGCCGAAGCCAAAAGCAAATTATCTGAGATTGTCGGGCAGGTAAAATATGGCGGCAAGGAATACATTTTGGAGCGGCGCGGCCAGCCGATGGCCGTTCTGATCAGCATTGAGACATACGAGCAGTTACACGAGCAGGCGGCGGAAACGGCCGTTCCTGCGTCATTGCCGCCGGAATTGCGCCAACGGCAGCGCATTCTGGTTGAGAAAGCACGCCAGTTAGAAGCGTTGCATGGCGATCCTGTCGCCAGGTTAGCTGAATTTTGGGCCGGATTGCCACCCGACGATGATGACTTCTGGCTAGAAATTCAGGAGATCGGCTGATGGCTTTGCACGATTTGGCCAATTCGGAAACCATTTTGCCTTCGCAGATCGTGTTGGATACTTCCTTCTTGCTCGCTCTGCGCCCGTTGGATGACAACCCGCACGCGGCAGCCGCGCAATCATTTGCGCGCCGTTTGCGCCCTCGTGTTCAGGCGCTTGAACTGGCGGTTTGGCTTGTCATGCCCGTGCTGCAGGAGTGCTACCACATTATTTTGACTGGTAAGCTGCGTCGTGTTTGGCAGGCGATGGAGCCGCAGGCGCGACCGGCGAATTGGTTGGCCCTCTACAAACAAACGCCAGAGACGCTGCAAAAAGGGTTTGTCGAAATGGAACAGTTCGACACCTTGCTGGCCACTTTCCCTGTTACCCTGGCCCGGCCGGATGATTTATTACGTGAACCAACCGCGCCTTTACTGGAAGAACGCCTCCGTTATTTTATCGGTCGTTATCATCTGCTGCCGCAAGATGCGCTGATTTTGGCCGAAGCGGAGCGAATGGGGATAACGGCCGTTGCCACCCTGGACAAAGATTGGCGGCGCGTCACCGAATTCGACATCTACACAACGCCCTTATAGACCTATGAAAATCGCAACAATTGTGGGAACCCGTCCGGAGATTATCCGGCTCTCTCGTGTGATGGCCGCCTTAGACCGATATATGGAACAGACGATCATCCATACCGGCCAAAATTACGATTACGAACTAAATCAGATTTTTTTTGACGATCTGGAAATTCGCAAGCCAGATTTCTTTTTGGAAGCGGCCGGGGCGACGGCCGCCGAAACCATTGGCCTGGTCATCGCCCGTTCCGATGCTGCACTGCGCGAGATTCAGCCGGACGCGGTTTTGATTTTAGGCGACACCAATAGCTGTCTGGCAGCCATCGCCGCCAAGCGGCTGAAAATCCCCATCTTTCACATGGAAGCGGGCAATCGCTGCTTTGATCAGCGCGTGCCGGAAGAGATTAACCGCAAAATTGTCGATCACATCAGCGACGTGAATCTGCCTTATTCGGCGATTTCGCGGGAGTATTTGCTGCGCGAGGGGCTGCCACCGGATCGGGTGATTAAGACGGGCAGCCCAATGTATGAGGTGCTGCATTATTATTTGCCGCAAATTGAGGCGTCGGACGTGCTGGTGCGGTTGGGTTTGACAGCGGGGGAGTATTTTGTGGTTAGCGCCCATCGTGAGGAGAACGTGGATGCGCCGGGGCAGTTTGTGGCGTTGATTGATGTGTTGAACCGGTTGGTGGAAACATACGGCCGTCGCGTCATCATGTCCACCCATCCCCGCACGCGCAAACGGATGGCAGCGGAAGGGGTCAGCCTGTCGCCGCTGGTGGAGTTGATGAAGCCCTTTGGTTTTCACGATTACGTGCAGTTGCAGCGGCAGGCGCGGGCGGTGTTGTCGGACAGCGGCACGATTTCGGAAGAATCGTCTATCCTCAACTTTCCGGCGTTGAACATCCGGCAGGCGCACGAACGACCGGAAGGGATGGAAGAGGGGGCGGTGATGATGGTGGGGCTGAACTGGGAGCGCATTCAGGAGGGGTTGGCAATTTTGGCGAGCCAGCCACGAGGTGAGGAACGATTGCTGCGCCTGGTGGGGGATTATGGAGCGCCAAACGTGTCGGAGAAGGTGGCGCGGATTATCTTGAGTTATACCGATTACGTCAATCGCGTGGTGTGGCAGAAACCGGTTTGAAGGCCAGCCAATGCGTATTTTAATTCTGTCGCAGTGGTTCCAGCCGGAGCCGTTTATGAAAGGGCTGCCCTTTGCCAAGGCGCTGGCGGCGCGGGGACATACAGTTGAGGTCCTTACTGGTTTTCCCAATTATCCGGGCGGCAAGGTGTATCCGGGCTATCGGGTGCGCCCCTGGCAGCGGGAGGAAATTGAGGGCATCCGGGTGAACCGGGTGGCGCTTTATCCGAGCCACGACAATTCTGGCCTGCGCCGGATGCTCAATTACCTGAGTTTTGCTTTTTCCTGTCTGCTTTTGGGTTCCTGGTTGGTGGGCAAAGCGGATGTGATTTACGTTTACAATCTGGTCACGTTAGGACCGGCGGCATTTTGGCTGCGCTTGTTGTTCCGGGCGAAAGTGCTGATTGACGTGCAAGACTTGTGGCCGGAGTCGGTGAGCAACTCCGGGATGCTGCCGGGCGGCGCGGCCAATCGTCTGCTATCGGCAGTTTGTAATGGGGTCTATCGCCGCGCCGACGGAGTGGCGGTACTTTCTCCCGGTTTTAAGCGAGCACTGGTGCAGCGCGGCGTGGCGCCGGACAAGATTCAGGTGATTTACAATTGGTGTGATGAGCGTGCGCAGCAGCCGCTCCCCTATGATGAAAAATTGGCGCAAGCGCTTGGACTGGACGGCCGGTTCAACATTTTATTTGCCGGTACGATGGGGATTGTGCAGGGTCTGGACACTGTCCTGGAGGCGGCGCGGCTTTGCCAGGAACAGACGCCGCAGGCGCAGTTTGTCTTTGTTGGCGGTGGTGTGGACCGCGCCCGGTTAGAGATGCAGGCTGCGGCTCTGGGCCTCGTAAATGTTCGTTTTTTGCCGCGACAGGCTCCAGAAGCAATGGGTCCGCTTTATGCTTTGGCTGATGCTCTTCTGGTACATCTGAAAGACGATCCTCTGTTTCGGATTACGATTCCTTCCAAGACCCAGGCCTATCTCTACATGGGCAGACCTATCATCATGGCAGTGCCAGGGGACGCCGCCGATTTGGTACGGCAGGCTGGCGCCGGATTATTGTGTCCTTCACAAGATCCGAGTGCTCTGGCTGAAGCCGTTGTTCGATTAATATCCATGCCCGAAGAGGCTCGTGAATGCATGGGAAAAGCCGGGGCAGCCTTCTACGCTGAGAACCTCGCCATGCAGATCGGCGTAGATCGTTTTGAACAGCGATTGCAGATGCTGGTTGGACAAGCTCATTGACTTCAATATGTATGTACGAAACATGTTAGTAGGTTATGATTTTGTGGGTCTTTAGGAACTCATAGGGTTGACAGGGTGGCGAGTAGCGGATTCTCGCTGTGGACTTACTACTCGCCACCCGCTACTTGCTACGTCAAATCCCACGAAATCCCAAAGAGCCGATTTTATAAACGAGGTAATAAGAGCGTAAATCGTAAGATTATCCAATTTGTAATCTGAATTGTAAACCGGAGTCATTATTTTAGGCGCTATGTATAAATTATACGGCAAACGCATTTTTGACCTGGCGATTGCAGTTCCCGTCGTCGTATTGGCAGCGCCTTTTGTCCTGGCGCTGGCCGTGTTGGTTCGGCTGAAGCTGGGTGGGCCGGTACTGTTCCGGCAGCAGCGGCCAGGGTTAAACGGCCGTCCATTCACCATCTATAAGTTTCGCACGATGACCGATCAGCGAGACGCGCAGGGGAACCTGCTGCCGGATGGCCAAAGGTTGACGCCCTTTGGTAAGTTTTTACGTTCTACCAGCCTGGACGAACTGCCGGAACTGCTGAACGTGATGAAGGGAGAGATGAGCCTGGTGGGGCCACGACCGCTGCTGATGCATTACCTGGATTTGTATACGCCGGAACAAATGCGCCGCCACGAAGTCAGGCCGGGGATTACGGGCTGGGCGCAGGTGAACGGCCGTAATGCTCTTTGTTGGGAAGAAAAATTTGCCCTGGACCTCTGGTACGTTGACAACCCCAGCCTTTGGTTGGACCTGAAGATCATGTTCCTTACCTTTTGGAAGATTGTCCAACGTGAAGATATTAACCAGCCTGGCCAGGCGACGATGAAACCCTTTGAAGGTAGTGTCTAATCTGATGCGGGTGGTGATCATGGGGGCCGGGGGTCATGCCCAAGTCGTGGCGGACATCTTGTGGCGGATGCGTGACGCCGGAGAAGTGGTTTTGCCGGTCGCTTATCTGGATGATAACCTGGCGCTGTTGGGGCGAAGTTTTGTCAATGTGCCGGTAATGGGAGGGACAGACCGACTGCCGGAGATAGAGCATGAGGCGGTGATTGTGGCGATTGGCAGCGGGCAGATTCGCCAGCGCTTGTTTAGGATTTTGCAGGAACGGGGCGAACGGTTTATGACGGCCAGGCATCCAACGGCCGTGATTGCCCCAGACGTGGTTATCGGTTCCGGCGCGATGATTTGCGCCAACGTGGTGGTGAATACGGGCGCGGTGATTGGGCAGAATGTGATCCTGAATACGGCTTGTACGGTGGACCATCATAACCGGATTGGCGACCATGCTCATATTGCGCCGGGCGTTCATTTGGGCGGCGACGTGCAGGTGGGTGAAGGCAGTTTGATTGGGATTGGGGCGGTGGTGCTGCCGCAGACGCGGATAGGAAGCTGGTGTACGGTAGGCGGGGGCAGTGTGGTGATACGCGAGGTGGGGGATGGGGAAACGGCCGTGGGCAATCCGGCGCGGGTGGTGAAGTGGAAGGGTTGTTAGTGCTTTGTTTTCACCGCGGAGAGCGCGGAGGGTGAAGAGAAGGGGGAAACGGGCCGTGGGGAATCCGGCGCGGGGGTGAAGTGAAAGGGGGGCAGAGTTGCAGAGCGGCAGGGCGGACAAGCTGTCCGTGCTCCGATTTACACGGGGGCAGGGAAAGGCTGGGGGGAACGGCTCAACTGTGTGTGAAGCTGCTGTGGATGGGAAACGGCCGTGGGCAATCCGGCGCGAATCATCAAAATAACCAATGAGTAAAGCCACTATCGATAAAATCCTTCTTCAATCTCGTGTAAAAAGTCTGCAAAAGAAACTTCGGCACAAACAATATGCTGCTCAGGATTTTTAAATGGATGCTTGTGCCAGCCAATAAAAGCATTATCAGCGCCAAATATCCTGATATTTTGCTGGACCAAGGCATAGGAACACTTACCTGTGTCTGCATTGTAAAAAACATCAATGAAGGCGTCACCCGATAAAGCAACCCGAATTTTGACAACAGTGTCATCCAAGATTTGGACATTATACGAAAGTATATGGGCAGACTCGTGGCAAGCATTTTGAACGGAGCGAGCAAACTCGATAGCGTTTAAACGAGCCATTGCTCAATTTTCTCCAGTTTTTGTCTGCGGCTTGTTAAGCCATCCCATTCTAAATAGTCATTTTCCACTTCCAGAGAAAACTGATTAGGGATATTGCCATCTTTGCCTTGCGTCTCAAATTGGTCAAAAGACATGCCATATTTCTTCTCTAATGCCTGAATATCTGCATCAATCTTCTGTAAACGGTATTCAATGGCATCTTTCAAAGTAAGCCACAGAGCAACATTCAGCCTGGGTTCCCCGGTCAACTCAGTTAGCGCTTGAAGTGCTGCTTTTGAAACGGTTGGTAAGGGTGTCATTATCGTCATAATGTTTATGCTCCTTTATAGACAGGATTATTGAGCCTTATTATAGCATTGTTTGTTAGCGTTAAGCCTGAGGTTGTTGATTAAGGAAGTTTGCCGCAAATATGGTATATCATCGGCGTGGGCAGTTGGAAGCGAAAAACCTGGCGGGAGATAACGGCCGTGGGGCGTCCGGCGCAGGTGGTAGGTTGAGAGAACAATTTTTAGTGCTTTGTTTTCACCGCGGAGGGCGCGGAGGGGCGGAGGGTGAAGAGAAGGGGGGGCAGAGTTGCAGAGCGGCAGGGCGGACAAGCTGTCCGCGCTCCGATTTACACGGGGGCAGGGAAAGGATGGGGGGAACGGCTTAACCGTGTGTGAAGCTGCTGTGGGTGGGAAACGGCCGTTGTTGAGGCGCTAACTGGATCGGTATCTGGTTGACTGACAAATCTCAGATTTTCACCGCGGAGAGCGCGGAGGACGCGGAGATTTTCTCTGGTACAGCCTCCGCGCTCTCTGCGTTCTCCGCGGTTAGATAAGTTTTGTCAGTCAATCAGGGATCGGTATACATCGGCACAGACGCGCCGCCATGACGTTGGGCCGGACATAAAGGGCTGGGCGTCTATCGGTTATGATATAATCCAGAAATGAAAAACAGCCTCAAAAGGTGGGTGTGAAATGGATACAATCGTTAGTGTGATGGACATAGCCGAATTACCGGCGCAAGAAATGCTTTCTATACTCAGGCAAGGTTCTATCTTACGGCTGCCCCATCTTGAAGCGCGTTTGCGCCAGGCCGAGGAGCGTGTGGCCGGTTTTGAAACCACATACCAGACAACATTGGACGTAGTGCTGGCGCAGGGTTTGCCAGATGACGCTGATTATCAGTTTCATGAGGACTTTATAGAATGGGAGTATTGGCAAGAAGTCTTTCATGAAACCAAAACGATTATTGAGAATGTGAACCTTATCCTGAAAAAAGCTGAGGAGAGCAGTGTCCTACATTGAGGCGCGGGTACAGGAGATTGCCCAGAAATATGCGCATCTGGTATACGATGTGCTGGTTCTTAGCCTGACCGATGAAACATTTCGCCTGATTCTGGCGCTGAAAGATGGGACGACACTGCGAGTAAGCGAAAGATGGCGCAGTCAATTATTGGTGCGCTACAGTTATTATTGGCTGGATAGCCATGACCGGATGAAAGTTGGGTGGGATAATGCACCTCATCATGAACAGCTAGAAAACTTTCCTCATCATAAGCATGTGGGCGAGCAAGCGCGGCTAGAATCTTCTTATGAGGCGTGCCTTGAAGATGTGATGACAATTTTAGAAAGCGAATTCGCGTCGCGGAATGACTAAAACAAGCGGCCAACCCTCTCTTTCCCCTTCTTTCTCCTAAACGAATAGGCGACATACCCCTCTCGGCGCTGGCGTTAAGTGAAAGGGTGGCAGAAGGGCAAGGTTGCAGGTGGCAGGGAAAGGATGGGGGGAAACGGCTCAACTGTGTGTGAAGCTGCTGTGGGTGGGAAACGGCCGTTGGTGGGGATAGTGTATAATAAAAAGCGCAGGCGTAGTTTAAATAAAGAGAAACAACCTTGATGAACGGTTACTCGATGAGAAAGGTGATATTATGATCTATTCTATTGAAATTCCGGCCGAAGTTATTCACGCGACACGCATGACCCCAGAAGAGATGAAACAAGAACTTGCCTTAATTTTGTTTCAGCAAGGCAAACTTTCCTTTGGCAAAGCACGGGAAATGACCGGTATGACGATTTGGGATTTCCAACTGTTACTCGGTCAGCGCAAAATTGCAGTCCATTACGATATCCAGGATTATCTTGCAGATCAGCAGGCCATTGATGCCTTAACGAAGCCATGAAAGTAGTCAGTAACGCTTCTCCGCTCATCAATTTGGCGCGTATTGGGCAGTTGGATTTGCTGCCTCGAATCTTTGGCCGCCTATTCATTCCTGAGGCTGTGTGGCAAGAAGTGGTTGTAGAGGGGCAGGGTCAGCCAGGCGCTGAGGAGATTCGTCTGGCTAACTGGATTGAGCGAAAAAGTGTGACGAACTATGATTTGGTTCATTCACTGCGCCAGGAGCTTGATCCCGGTGAGGCCGAAGCCATCGCTTTGGCGGTAGAATTTAAGGCTGATTGGTTGTTGATGGACGAGCGTTTAGGTAGGCAGACGGCACAACATTTTGGCCTGGGGTATGTTGGCATTATTGGCATTTTACAAGTGGCAAAACAACGGGGCGAACTAACAGCTTTGCACCCACTACTGTGTGAACTGCGGGATCTGGCTGGTTTTCGCATCTCCTCTCTTTTGTGGGAACAAGCACTGCGAGATGCCGGGGAGTTGTAATCATCCTGCCACAATTGTGCCGCTGTGAAGTCCGGCGCGGGTGGCAAAGGGGGCAGAGTTGCAGGGTGGCAAAGGGGCAGGGAAAGGTTGGGGGAAACCGGCTCAGCTGCGTATGAAGGTGTTCTGGATGGGAAACGGCCGTTGCGCAGTCCGACGAGAGGTATCCAGGCTGCTTCCCCACATGATGTATAATGAAAGCGTCAATGAACTAAATGATGTTACAGGAGTATGAAAAATGACCCAAGTAACTTTTACCCTGCCGTCAACCCTGGCTGCTCTGCCTCTGGCAGAAAGAGACAGCCTTATTCGGGCTGGACTTTTTGAGGCCGTGCAATCACGTATGCGCCATCTGGCTGCTGAGATTGAAGAAAGTGAACAGCACATTCGGCGTTATGAAGAAAAATATGGCGTTTCACTGGCGCGGTTTGAAGTTGAACGGCTGCCTGATTTAGATACTTTGCAGGCGCATGAGGATTACAACGACTGGTTTTTTTGGGAAGAAACCCGGCAACAGAACCAGCAGATTCTGACTGACTTGAAAAAGGCATATGTTGATTGATGCTGGCTGAACTATAGGCTCATCCCGACCTGGTTATTCACGTACTTCGTTACGAGCATCAGGTGCGTAACACCATTGAACAGTTTAAAGCGGTGGCGCAGCTGGTGGATGGCTCTCGACTTCATGCGAATGAGGTCTGGATTGCTGGTGAATTGCAAAAATATGCTTACTATTGGCTCACACCCACAGACGATGTGCTTCGAGGCTGGGATAATGCGCCACATCACCTTGAAGTAGAGACATTCCCCCATCATATGCACCATTCTGGCGCGGTATACGCATCAACCGTTCGTTCATTTCAAGATGTCTTAATCCTGCTGAATCAAGTTATCAACCGCGAATAGGCTTTGTTTGAATGGCTTTTTAGTGCTTTGGTTTTACCGCGGAGGGCGCGGAGGGGCGGAGGGTGAAGAGAAGGGGGGCAGAGTTGCAGAGTAGCAGGGCGGACAAGCTGTCCGCGCTCCGATTTACACGGGGGCAGGGAAAGGATGGGGGGAACGGCTCAACTGTGTGTGAAGCTGCTTTGGATGGGAAACGGCCGTGAGTGGGGATGGTGTATAATGGGTGGCACTCAGATAAATTGTGATCGAACAAGGGCACAACAAAAGGAGTTAGCTATGCTTCAACCAGCAGACCCAAATATGATGTTGAAACGCATTGACACGTTGGGGCGCGAATTAGAACGTCTTCGCCGCGATTTATTACACGCTCAAGTTGTATCCTCTCAGCTTTTGCAGGAAAAGCCATCTCTCTTTGGCAGCGTTCAAGGCGGCGATGTGACACCGGAAATGATTGAAGAAGCGAAACAAGCCTTGTTCCGTCCATTGGAAGATATCTAGACCATGACCAGCCAGCCGGAACAAAGTCTTTATGTCCTCGATACACACATCCTGATCTGGTATTTCAGCGGTAACACTCGTCTCTCGGAAGCATTAAAGGATTTGATTGACAGTGCCAGGCGGCGAGGCGGCCGTTTGCTGGTGCCTACCATTGTGTTGGCTGAGGCGCTTAACATTGCGGAAAAAGGCAAAGTGGCGCTGGATTTTGCTGAGTTATACCGTCTGGTTCAGAGTGAGCCAGAATTTGAGATTGTGGGTTTTGGTTCCGAAGTCTTTGAGAAAACGATGCAGATACAAGATGTTCGAGAGATTCATGATCGGATTATTACCGCAACAGCGAGTTATTATGGAGCAGGTGTGCTGACACAAGACCAGGTAATTCGCGCATCTAGCGAGGTGGATACGCCTTAAAGCGTTTGAACTTGTTCAATGAACGGGCTTTGGCAGGCCGGCAGAGGGGCAAAGTTGCAGAATGGCAAGTTTATAGGGAAAGGATGGGGGAACGGCTTAACCGTGTGTGAAGCTGCTTTGGATGGGGAACGGCCGTTGTACTGGCGCATGTTGAAGGGAAAATGGGTATTACAGATAAAAAAGCTGTAACGTGGCGAATCGAGGATTGCGTATAATGCATACTGAGAAACAGGTAAGAACTACGTTGCCCTAGAATATGGGCGAGAGAGGTAACAATGATCGCACAGGCACAACAGACGCTTAAACTTGCATCTGAAACGTTAGGCATTTCTGAAGATGACTTGCTGATGCAGGGCTTGCTCCGCTATTTGCAGAGTCAACTGCATGAAACACAAGCGAATATCTTTCAGATTACAGGCCAATATAATGTATCTGACGTGGCTGATATGGAAGACCGTTATCGCAGTGGGTCTCTTGAAGAAGAGACGAGCTGGCGCGATATGCAGCGTCTCGATCATTTGGAGTATAAACGGGACCAGTTGCAGGACCTTTTGGAACATCTGTCATGACCCTCATCAATATGGCGCGTTTGCAGCAAATTGCGGAGGTGGAATTTGCTGTTATCGTCACAGAAGCTTATATGCCAGATTTGAATGAGCTGCGCATTGTTCTGAAGGATAACAGTTTTGTCGACGTTTGGTTTTCACTAAAATTGGCCGACCGTTATAGTTACCATTGGGAACGTAAAGCACTTGATGGCACAATTTATCGACATGACAATGCGCCACATCAACGGTGGCAATCTGTGGCAACGTATCCACACCATTTTCATGATGGCGGCGAGGCCCAGGTTGTGGAAAGTCATCTCGGTAAAAGCCAGAAGATGCCCTGCGGAATTTGTTTTAGCTTTTGTGCAAAAGCGGTTGGAGGAACTCTCTGATGCCAACGGGTAGCCCCGGCGCAGTTGGTGGGTGATTGGCGGCGGGATTGGGGTGTCCGGCGCGGGTGGTGAAGTGAAGGGGGGGCAAAGTTGCAGAGTGGCAGGGAAAGGATGGGGGGAACGGCTGCGTATGAAGCTGCTTGGGATGGGAAACGGCCGTGGGTGGGCATGGTGTATTATGGATAAAGTACCCATACCAATGGAGGTTAAATAATGAATGGACAACTAAAATTGAGTGTAGAGCAAGTTGTTGTGGCCATTGAAATGTTAAGCCCGGCAGAGAAAAGGAAAATACAGCGTCGTTTGTCTGACATATTTGGCAATCTTGACTATACAAACCTCCCAGATGTTGAAGAACAATCACCTATCAGGCAAGAGACCCAGCCGGTTTACCCTTATTCTTTTCTGGAGAGCAGAAAGTTGCTCCGTGATGTCCACGGGAATTTAAGCGCCGAGATAATAGCTGATCGGGAGGATAGGCTTTGAGTCCTCGATTCTTTTCGATACCAGCGATCTCATAAAACTCTATCATGAGGAAGATGGTACGGCTCTGCTGGGAGCGCAGGCGTCTCGCCTGCCGGGGCGGACGGGACGTCCGCGCTATTGCAGCATTGATTGGCGTCTACTTTTCACAACGAGGACTCAACATTGAATAATCAAAGAATTTATCTCTCCCCGCCACACATGTCCGGCCTGGAGCAGCAGTACGTCCAGGCCGCTTTTGATTCCAACTGGGTGGCGCCATTGGGACCAAACGTTGACGCCTTTGAGGCGGAATTCTGCCGGGCGACGGGAGCGGGCCACGCCCTGGCGCTCAGTTCCGGCACGGGCGCTCTGCACCTGGCGCTGATTTTGCTGGGTGTGGGACCGGGTGATGAGGTGGCGGTGTCTACCCTGACGTTCGCCGCCAGCGTGAATCCGATTGTCTATCTGGGCGCGAAGCCGGTGTTCATTGACAGTGAGCGCGAGTCATGGAACATGGACCCGAACTTGCTGGCGGAATTCCTGGCGCGGCGGGCGGCGCTGAAACGGCTGCCCAAAGCGGTGGTGCTGGTGCATCTGTATGGGCAAAGCGCGGACATCACGCCGATTTTGGACCTGTGCCGGCGGTATGAGGTGGCGCTGGTGGAGGATGCGGCGGAGGCGCTGGGAGCGAACTACCAGGGAAAAGCGCCAGGCACATTTGGGGCGTTTGGCCTGTTTTCGTTTAACGGCAACAAGATTATTACCACGTCGGGCGGGGGCATGCTGGTCTCTGAGAATGCGGATTGGATCGCCCATGCGCGCAAACTGGCGACGCAGGCGCGAGACGATGCGCCGCATTACGAGCACTCGGAGATTGGCTACAACTACCGCCTGAGTAATATCTTGGCCGGGGTGGGTCGTGGGCAGTTGGCGGTGCTGGCGGAGCGGGTGGTGGTGCGCCGCCGCATTTTTGCTGTTTACCAGGAGGCGTTGGGGGAACTGCCGGGTATTACGTTTATGCCGGAGGCGGCCTGGGGCACGCATACGCGCTGGCTGACGACGTTGACGATTGAGCCGGCGCTGTTTGGGGCGGATCGGGAGCAGGTGCGGCTGGCGCTGGAGGCGGAGAATATTGAAGCGCGGCCCATCTGGAAGCCCATGCATTTGCAGCCGGTGTTTGCCGGTTATGAGGCGGTGGGCGGCGCGGTGGCGGCGGATATTTTTGCGCGCGGGCTGTGTTTGCCTTCGGGCACGGCGATGACGGAGGAGGATTTGGCGCGGGTGATACGTGTGTGTAGAGGTGATGGGGTGTGGCGGTGATGGGCTGTAACGTCATTTTTAATGTTTGGGGGGATATTCTGGCCGAGCCGGGGATGATTGCCGGGTGAATTTGTAGCCGGTTGCTGGGGCCGTGAAGCGCGAGGATCGTTCATGGCCCTTTCAACTGCACCTGCCGCCCTCGTTTTATCGAGGGTGGCTGCTGCCTGGAAAGACGGCTCCGATTGTCTTGTTGGGGTTATGGTGTCTGGCATGAATGATTTGAATGAGCCGTGGGTGGAGCTGCCTACTGCTCGTTTTTTATTAAGGTGGTTGTCGGGCGACGAGATGTCGGGCGGCGGCGAGCTTATGAGTTTCTCTGAACCGGCGGCGCTGGCGGGTTGGCTGACGCGGCAGGGGCTGGGGGCGCTGGCGTATGGGCGCTGTCGCCCGGAAGAGGCAGGACTGCGCCGTTGTTTGCAGGCGGATATGTTTTCAGCGGCGGCGGAGTCGAGTTTGAAGCAGACGAGTTTGCAGGCAATTTTAAGGGCGTTTGCGGCGGCGGGAGTGCAGATGGCGCTGCTGAAGGGGGCGGTGTTGAGCCTGACGGTGTATGAGGAACCGGCCTGGCGCACCATGAGCGATATTGACATCTGGACGCCGGCTGAGGCGATGCAGGCGGCGGCGGCGGTGATGACGGGGTTGGGGTATGTGGTGACGGTGAAGGGAGAACGGCCGTTTGCCTTGCAACAATTGTCACGTGGAGAAATCCAATTTGTGCAGCCGAATATGCCTGCCGGGTTGGTGGAACTGCACTGGTCGGCTTTTTCTGGTTGGTGGCTGACGCGCACGGCGGCGGTGGACGAAGCGGGGTTGTGGGCGCGGCGGGAGCTGTTGTCCGACTGGCCTGATGTGGCTCAACTGGCGGCTGAAGACATGGTAATCCATCTGGCAGTGCATACGGCGGTGAATCATCAATTTGGCCTGTCGGCTTTGCGCAGCCTGGTGGATATTGCCCTGACGGCGCACAAGCGCGGAGTGGACTGGGCTGTGGCGGCGGAACGGGCGAGGACATGGCGGGTGGGGACGGCCGTTTACACCGTCCTCTCCTTGTTAGATGAACTGATCGGCGTGGAGGGTCTGGCGGTGGCGCTAGAGCAACTGCGACCGACAGGTTGGCGCAGCCGGGCTATCGGCCGTTTTGTAACGCCGGCGAGTGTGTTGGCGGGGCGAGATTTGCGCTCGGGGTGGCAGCGTTTTTTGCTGCTGCTGCTCTTGGTAGACCGTAAGCGGGATATGGCGAAGCTGGTCTGGCGGACGTTGTGGCCGGAACAGGAGTGGTTGGCGGCCCGTTACGGCCGTTCTGTCTCCCATTGGCGGCATCTCTGGACCATGCTGCGCCAGCGGGCGGTGTAGGGTAACGGCCGTTATCCGGCAGCCTCTGCGCCATGCCCCAAAACCTGACCACTGCAACTAGTACCCGTATTCGGTAATCCGTATCCCGCATTCCCTAGGACGCTGCCTCTGGCAAATGCCACCGGAAAACCGCCTACGGACTTTGGCCTACGGCTGCTAGTAGTGGACGTTGACGACGGTCCCATAGCTGGCCCAATCATACAACCAGGCGGCGTCGGGTTCGTCCAGGTTGACGCAGCCATGACTCATGGGGTAGCCGAAGTTGTTGTGCCAATACGCGCCGTGCAGGGCGTAATCGTTGTAGAAGTACATGACGTGGGGCACATTTTCCAGGTAATAGTCGTAGCCGAGCAGATAGCCGTTCATTGTCTGGCTGGGGTAGCGCAGGTAGATGCGGAACATGCCGGTGACGGTGGGGTGGTTGGGCAGGCCGCTGGAGATGAGGGTGGTGTAAACAGCCTGGCTGCCTTCGTAGGCGACCAGGCTTTGGGTGCTGAGGTTGACGTCTATCCAGCGTTCGTTGGGGCCAACGCCAAACGGCCGTATCCCCACCTGTGCGTTTTGTGGGCTGATGAAAGTGGGAACCAGCGTCGGTGTGGGGGTGGCGGTTGGCGTTGGCGTCGGTGTCACTGTCCAGGCGGGACGGGGCGTGTCGTTGTGGTCGGCGGGGGCGATGGCTTTGGCCAGGGTGTGGCTGTGGGCCGGGTTGGGTGTGGCCTGTGGGTTTGCTTGCCGGTCGGCAGCAACAGCGGTGGGGGGCATGGCTGATGGCACGGCCGTTGGCGCAGCCAGTACGGTGCGGGGCAGCCGGGTCCATGTCAGCCAGCCGCCCCCGGCCAGGAACAGCAGGATGAGGACGGCCGTCAGAAAAAATACGGCCGTTCGGCGGGCAGGTTGGTGGGGAACGGCCGTGGGCGGTTTGGCTGGCAGTCGTTTTTCCGCCCAGGCGCGGGCCTGCCGCACAGTGGGGTCATTGGGCCGCAGCATTTCGGCCCGTTCGACGTAATCCAGGCTTTTGCTGGGGTCGGCCGTCAGGCCGGCCAACAGCAGCCAGGCCCGATGATCGTTAGGGTCCTGGAGAACGGCTTGTCTGGCCAGGGCGTGGGCGCGTGGGCGTTGGCCGTTTTTTAATGCAACTTGTGCCTGATGATAAAGGGAATCAGTTATCAATCGTCAATGGTCAATCCGAAATCCGACATCGTCAATTACTCGTCGTAGCGCTTTTGTAGGCGTCCAGATAACAGAAGATACCGTTGGTAATGCCGCTGGCCGGGACCTGGGCGTTGGTGGTAATCATTTCCCGGTCCAGGTTCATGAAACCTACTTCAATGATGATGGCCGAGACGCCAGGGGCAATCTTGCGGAAGGCATGGTATTCGGCCATGTCTGGGGTGATGGTGTTGGCGTGGTATTCCATCTGTGTGGCCTGGTAATAAGCTTGCTGTACACAGATAGAAAGCTGGCTGGAATCGGTAAAACCGGAGCCGGAGATTTTGAAGCCGGTAGCCAATTCGTTGATATAGTCGCAGGAGTCGGCATGGATGGAAATAACGGCCGTACCGCTGTAGTTATCCAGACGTGGATCAAACTCATCCAGTTTGTCGGTGCGAATGCCCCGGCTTAGTAAGTTGGTCAGCACCATATCCACAATCGTCTCGTTAACCTGCGCCTCGGTCAGCCCATCGTCGCAGACTGCGCCGCTGTCGTTGCCGCGATGCCCGGAAATGATGCCAATACGGATAGGGCCAGGACTTTGACCCAGGCGCTGTACCACTGGTTTGGCCGGCACGTTTTTAAAAATGGGCGCAGCCAGATAATTGTCGGCGGGGGAAACGGCCGTTATCGCCTCAGCCACGCTCTCTTCGGGACTAAAATGCCAGTAAACCAGCAGCATCCCGGCTGCTGCCAGTCCCAGAAAAACAACAATCGGTAAATGCTGCCCCAAAAACTGAAGCAGCGGCGGCAGGGCCGATGGACGAGTGGGATTTTCTGACTGTGAGCGCATATTGTTGTTATTCTACAACATTTTTATCGCTTCGGAAAGAGTGTGTTGTACGTATTCCGTATTCCGTGTTCCGTTTATGGCTTACCGCTTACGGCTCAGCAATTTATCAGAAAAGATTTATGAAAATACAACGATTTCCCTGTACATTGGGTTATACTTACAGGGTGGACATAAAATAAGCACATCAGGCGCTGCTCTAACCTGGACAGAACATTCAATAGGTCAACTACATACTTCTAGCCTATTGAGGAGATAATTACTGATATTATGGATGATCAATCAAATGATTCACGGCCGACAATTCCTACCTGGGTCTGGATATTGGGCATTTTTGCCATCATCCTCGGCTTGCAGCTGTGGATAAGCGGCCGTTTTAATGGCCCGGAACAGGTGAGCATACAAGAAGTGATGACGGCCGTGCAGACCGGTAAAGTAAAGGCCATGTCCGTCACTGGCGACCGCATCGAAGTCGAGATGCAAGATGGCAGCATTGTCAGCACCACCAAACATTCCCGTGACAGCCTGGCCGAAACCTTTGCCTATTACGGCGTAACCCCTGAACAACTGGCTACTGTCAACCTGAAAGTCAACGACCAGACGGCCTGGAACAATTTGCTAACCATTGTTATTTCGATTGGCCCTGTCCTTCTGCTTATCTGGATTTTCAGCCGGGGTTTCCGGCAGATGCAGGGCGGCGGCGGCGGCAACAATATCTTTGGTTTTGGCCGCAGCCGCGCCAAAAACCTCAACGACGCCAATCGCCCCACCGTCACCTTCGACGACGTGGCCGGTGTGGAAGAATCTAAACAAGAACTGGCCGAAGTGGTTCAGTTCTTGCGCGAACCGGAGAAATTTGTCCAGGTTGGCGCTCGTATTCCCAAAGGTGTGTTGATGGTTGGCCCGCCCGGAACCGGTAAGACTTTGCTGGCTCGCGCCGTCGCCGGCGAAGCTGGCGTGCCCTTCTTCCACATTTCTGGCTCCGAATTTGTGGAAATGTTTGTTGGTGTGGGCGCCAGCCGGGTGCGCGACCTGTTCGATAAAGCCAAACAATCGGCGCCATCCATCGTCTTTGTGGACGAAATTGACGCCGTTGGGCGGCAGCGCGGCGCTGGATTGGGCGGCGGCCACGATGAGCGTGAGCAAACTCTCAACCAGATTTTGGTGGAAATGGACGGTTTCGACAACGAGACCAACGTTATCGTCATGGCGGCGACCAATCGCGCCGACATTTTGGACCCGGCGCTGCTGCGCCCTGGCCGCTTCGACCGTAAGGTGTTTGTAGACCTGCCAGACGTGAAGGGGCGCGAAATGATCTTGCGTGTCCATTCGCGCGGCAAGCCCGTTTCCAGCGAAGTCAGCTTCAAAGATGTGTCTCGCCTGACGGCCGGATTCTCCGGCGCAGACCTGGAAAACCTGATGAACGAGGCGGCTATCTTTGCGGCGCGGCGCAACAAGCGCACCATTGGTCTGCTGGAGTTTCAGGATGCCTTCGACAGGGTGGTGATGGGGCCGGAGCGTAAGAGCCGGGTGATGAGCGAAGAGGACAAAGAAACGGTGGCCTATCATGAAGCGGGTCATGCGGTGGTTAGTTTCTATCTGGCTCATACAGACCCAGTGCAGAAGATTACAATTGTGCCGCGCGGCCGGGCCGGTGGCTACGTTATGCCGCTGCCGGAAGACCGCTTTGTGCTTAGCCAGGAATACTTCCTGGACCAGATTACGATGGCCCTGGGTGGCCGGGCGGCCGAAGAAGTCTTTTTTGACCGCATTACTACCGGCGCTTCGTCGGATTTGCAGCAGGCCACGCGCATGGCGCGGGCGATGGTGATGGACTATGGCATGTCCGACGTGTTGGGCCTGCCGACTTATGGCAGCGGGAATGCCAATCCCTTTTTAGGCCGAGAGATGTCTTACTTTAGCGGCGGCCGGGATTACAGTGAAGAAGCGGCCAAAGCCATTGACGATGAAGTGAAGCGCATTCTGGAAGAGAGCTATACCCGGTCGCTGGAAATTGTGCGCAGCAACTATGACCGCATGGTGCAGTTGGCCGACGCTCTGATGAAGGTGGAGACTTTAGACCGCACCGACTTTGAGAAATTGATGAACGCGCCGATTGTCTCCAATGGCCAGGCTTCATACGCCAGCTCTGAGAACGGCCAGACGGCCAATGGTAAGCTGGATAAAGAAGCGTTGGCGGAGAGCAGCCTGCCCGATTTGCCTGCCGACCTGGACGTGGCTGCCTAACTGGCAGCGGCTGCCTAACTGGCAGCGGCTGCCTAACCGGCCGTGGCTGCCTAACCGGCCGTGGCTGCCTAACCGGCCGTGGCTGCCTAACCGGCCGTGGCTGCCTAAACGGCCGTGGCGTAACTGATTTTGTTGACACCAAGACCTTCTCCCCGCTATAACTGGTGGGCGAGAAGGTTTTTTTGTTGGTTGTAGGCTGTAAGCCGACAGCCTGGTTGGTGAATTATGGATGAGTTACTGATTTATCAGGCGGTGGGGTCGGTGTTGTGGCTGACGTTGAATCGGCCGGAGAGCCATAATGCGTTGAATCCGGCGTTGATTACGGGGTTAACGGCCGTTTTCCGCTCTCTACGCCATCAACCAGAAATCCGCGTGGTGGTGCTGACGGGCAGCGGCCGTTCCTTCTGCGCCGGCGCCGACCTGGCCTTTATGCGCGCCGCCGCCGATTACACCTTCGCCGAAAATGTGGCCGATGGCGAAGCGATTTTCGATTTGATGCAGGCGGTAGATAACTGCCCGCAGCCGGTGGTGGGGCGTATCAATGGCGCGGCCATTGGCGGCGGGGTGGGGCTGGTGGCCTGCTGCGATAGTGTGGTGGCGGTGGAACGGGCGCGGTTTGCCTTTAGCGAGACGCGGTTGGGCATTGTGCCGGCCGTCATCTCTCCCTTTGTGCTGGCGAAAATTGGCGTGGGCAGCGGCCGTGAGCTGTTCCTGACCGGCGAGCGTTTTACCGCTGAACGGGCGCGGCAAATTGGCCTGGTGCAGCATGTGGTGGCCGAGGAAGAGCTAGACACGGCCGTCGCCGACCGGGTGAACAACCTGCTGCAAGCCGCGCCCGGTGCGCAAGCTGCCGCCAAAGAACTCATTCGCACCGTAGCCCAGCAGCCACACACGGCCGTGCGCGATTACACCGCCCACCTCATCGCCGAACGCCGCGCCAGCGACGAAGGGCGCGAAGGCATGAGCGCCTTTCTGCAAAAACGCCGCCCGTCCTGGCAGTCTGATTCTCAGGATGCGTAAAAATACAAGGGACAGTGAGCATAATGGGTGAATTAGAAGCCATTCAGAAAGCGTCTTATCCAATCACCCGGCAAATTTTGGCCGAAGATTTACGCTCGTTAGGGGTCAAGCGAGGCATGACCCTGCTGGTTCACTCGTCGTTGAGCGCGTTGGGCTGGGTGAACGGCGGGCCGGTGGCCGTGATTCAGGCATTGA
The DNA here is from genome assembly GCA_016716065.1 of Candidatus Leptovillus gracilis. NCBI lineage: Bacteria > Bacillati > Chloroflexota > Ardenticatenia > Promineifilales (SeqCode) > Promineifilaceae (SeqCode) > Candidatus Leptovillus > Candidatus Leptovillus gracilis. The sequence continues at coordinate 608,791 of JADJXA010000002.1, forward strand.
TGGATGCGCTGACGCCCGAAGGTACGCTGGTGATGCCCACCCATTCCGGCGATTTGTCCGACCCGGCGCAGTGGCAGAATCCGCCGGTCCCTTACAACTGGCAGGCGACCATCCGGGATACCATGCCCGGCTACGATCCCGATCTGACGCCGACGCGGGGCATGGGGCGCATCCCCGAACTATTCCGCACCTGGCCCGATGTGCGGCGCAGCGACCATCCACAGGTGTCGTTTGCCGCCTGGGGCCAAGAAGCGGCGTTTGTCACCGAAGGCCACAAGCTAAAAAACAGCCTGGGCGATTCGTCGCCGCTGGCGCGGGTGTACGACCTGGAAGGATACGTGCTGCTGTTGGGCGTGGGGTATGGCAATAATACATCGTTCCACCTGGCCGAATACCGCGTGCCCAACCCGCCGATGGTGACGCAGGGCACGCCGGTGCTGGAAAACGGCCGTCGCCTCTGGAAAACCTACACCGACGTGGATTTCAACGATGACCCCTTCGCCACCATCGGCCATGATTTTGAGCAAGTCCATCCGGTGGCTGTGGGATTGGTTGGCCTGGCTACCTGCCGCCTGTTTTCTCAGCCCGACGCGGTAGATTTTGCCGTGAAGTGGCTGACAGACTTTCGGCGGCAACTTTAGGCTGTTAGTTGTTAGTTGTTAGTTGTTAGTTGTTAGCTGTAGACTGAACGGAACACGGATTACGGAATACGGAACACGAGACAAAGGACCCATTTTATGTTCAACAAAATCCTGGTAGCAAATCGGGGCGAGATTGCCCGGCGTATTTTTGTGGCCTGTCGGGAGTTAGGGGTGGTCTCGGTGGCTGTGTATTCAGATGCGGACCGAGACGCAGCCTGGGCGCGGGCGGCCGACGAGAGCTACCATCTGCCGGGCGTGACAGCGGCGGAGACGTATTTGCGGCAAACGGCCGTGCTAGACATCGCCCAGGCGTGCGGCGCTGAGGCCATCCATCCCGGCTACGGCTTCCTCAGCGAAAACGCCGATTTCGCCGCTGCCTGCGCCGAACGGGGCATCACCTTCATCGGCCCTGGTCCGGCGGCGATGCGGTTGATGGGCAGCAAGGCGGCAGCGCGCGAGCTGGCGCAGCAGGCGGGCGTGCCCGTCGTGCCCGGCGTGGATGGCGCAGGCCAATCGCCGGCCGAATTGGCGGCAGCGGCAGCGGCCATCGGCTACCCGGTGTTGATTAAGGCCAGCGCCGGCGGCGGCGGCAAAGGAATGCGCGTTGTCGAGTCGGCGGCCGAGTTTGCCGGCGCGGTCCAGGCGGCGCGCAGCGAGTCGCAGTCGGCCTTTGGCAGCGACCATATTTTGCTGGAGAAGTATTTTACCGAAGTCCACCACGTGGAAATCCAGGTCTTGGGCGATTTGCACGGCAGCCTGCTGCATCTGTTCGAGCGTGAATGTTCGGTGCAGCGCCGCCATCAGAAGATCATCGAAGAAAGCCCATCGCCCATTGTGCAGCGCTTTGAGGCGCAGGGCCTGGAACTGCGGCGGCGTATGGCCGAAGCAGCCGTTGCCCTGGCAAAGCAGGCGGGTTACGTCAGCGCCGGGACGGTGGAGTTTATGGTGGATGCGCACGGCGGCTTTTACTTTTTGGAGATGAACACCCGCTTGCAGGTGGAGCATCCGGTTACAGAAATGGTGACGGGGTTGGATTTGGCGGCGTGGCAGATTCGCATCGCCGCCGGGGAGGCGCTGCCGTTTGATCAGACGGCCGTGCAGCAGCGCGGCCATGCCCTGGAGTGCCGTATCTACGCCGAAGACCCGGCGCGTCATTTCCTGCCGTCTATTGGGCAGATCAGCTATTATCAACGGCCGTCTGGTCCTGGCGTGCGGGTAGATGATGGCATCGAGACCGGTGCGCGGGTGACGCCATTTTATGACCCGATGCTGGCAAAAATTATCACCTATGGCAATGACCGGCCAGAGGCGCTGCGCAAGATGGCGCGGGCGCTGCGGGAAACGGCCGTGTTGGGCGTGACAACCAATATCCCCTACCTGTTGGCGATTTTGGCCGAACCGCATTTTCAGCAGGGGCTAACCAGCACCGGCTATTTGCAAGACCACATGGCTCATTGGCAGACCCAGTCTGACCCAACAGAAGCTGAACGATTGGCGATTGCCGTGTTGGAGATGCTGCACAGCGGTGGCAAAAGTGGGGGACAAACGGCCGTTAATGGCGAAACGGCCGTGCAGCCCGACCCCTGGAATGAAGTGGGCGCGTGGCGCAATGTCTCATAACAAGCCAATCACCACAAACAACACCCAGGCCAACCCCAGATAAATGGCTAACCAACCGAGGGCGTTGCCAACGGCCGTTTTGCCCGCGCCCTCTTTCTCTGTGACGGCCGGTAAATTGCGGTACCAAGACGCGCGCTGCGCCAGGGCGATGGCCCGCCAGCCCAACACCATGCTCGGCGCGACACCCAACACGGCGGCGATGGCGATTTTGAGCGGCGTCAGGGCTTCGCCAAAGCGGGTCAGGAAGGAGTCGGCGGTTTCGGCGACCAGAGCGGGCGGCAGAATGAGCAGCAACATGGGGATGAGGTTGAGGGCGATGGCCGCCAACCCGTAGGTCAGGCTGGAAGCGGCCGTTTTTTGGGCGCTGCTGCGGAGTTCTGGTTGGATGGCTTGCAGGGTTAACGGCCGTCCACAATTGCTGCAGTAGGCGCTGCCGCGCAGCACAGCCGCCGCGCAGCCTTCGCACACCTGCACATACGCGGTCCGGTCGGTGAATACGGCCGGGTCAATTTTAATTTCCACTACCCGGTCTTCTTTGTTCTTCACCAACACGCCGGGGTTGTCCGGGATGGGCACCGGGGCAGCGGTCGGCGCGTCTTCGCTGGGTACAATGGCCTGACCAGATGAATCTACGGCGATGACGGCCGTTTCCGCTGATGTTTTAGGCACGGTTGAAGCCCCCGGCAGCAAATTGCGCGCTTTGTTCACAAGCTGCTTGCGTTTGGCCTGGCTGCTCTGCTGCCGCTGCATGTCCACCCACTGCATCGTCGCGTTGGCCTGAATTTTGGCCCCATCGGCGATGTAATGGGCCACCAGCTGCAGCACTTCCTGCGCTTTCAGGGCGTCCGGCGCTTCAATCTCCAACTGCGCCGTGTTCTCAAACGCGCGCACGCGCACAATCACGTCGTTTTGCTGCAAGCCCAGCCATTTGGAGACGGTCGCCACAATGACGCCGGTCTCTTCGTTGTACGCTTGCAATTTTGCCCCCATGTTAGCCAGGGCGAACAACGTCGTGCGCATCACCACATTGGCCGGAACAGGATAGGGTCGGATTTCGGTATAGCTCATAGTAGTTGTTAGTTGGGAGTTGGGAGTTGGGAGTTGGAAGTTGGGAGGTCTATCAACTATCAACTATCCACTATCATTTGTTGTCAAATTCCGCCAGCAGCGTTTCCTTCACGTCGGCTTCTACGCCAGACGCCACAAAAGCGTTGCGGGCGATGCGTGTTAACGCGGTTTCGTCGTAGCCGAAGGTCTCGGCCAGGATGGCATATTCTTGCAGCAGGTTGGTATTAAACAAAGGTGGGTCATCGCTGTTGATGGTGACCAGCAGCCCCATTTCGTCTAGCTGGCGGAAGGGGTGGGCGGCCATATTCGGGTAGACGTGCAGGCAGGTATTGCTGCTGGGGTTGATTTCCAGCGGGATTTGCCGTTCGCGCAGGTAGGCCAGCAGGTCGGGGTCTTCAATGGCCCGCACGCCGTGGCCGATACGGTCGGCTTGCAGTTCACGTATCGCGCCCCATACGCTGCCTGGTCCCATGGTCTCGCCGGCGTGGGGCACGCTGAGCAGCCCGGCCGCTTTGGCAGCGGCGAAGGCGTGGGCGAAGGGTTCGGGCGGCGCGTTTACTTCATGGCCGCCCAGACCAAAACCGACAACGCCAAAGTCGCGCCCTTGCAGGGCATAGGCCAGGGTTTTTTCGGCCGGGCGCGGATCGTAGGTTCGTCCGTCGCGCTGGGGGAAGCTGAGGTTGCGTGGCACGTCGAAGACCCAGCGCATCTCTACGCCATAGTCACGTTGGGCGCGGATACGGCCGTCTTCCAATCCAGCCAACAACGCCTCAATCGGCAGCTTGGCTTGAAAATCGGTGTGGGTATAGGGGGTGATGGTCAGTTCGCGGTAGCGAATATTTTGCGCGGCCATATCCGCGCCGTTTTCATAGACAACCAACGAAAAATCTTCCGCCGAGCGCAGCAAATCTTGAATCGTCATATACACGACGACAAAATGGGAAAAATCGGCGAAACAGAACCATTTTTTGAGTTCGGCCACGTCGGTGCTGGGCAGTTTGGGCAGCATGGCGTGGCCCTCGGCCAACTTCAGCACCGTTTCTGGCTGAATAGCCCCTTCCAGGTGGATATGTATTTCTGCTTTGGGCAGATTGCGGATGAAATTGGAGTGGTTCATCGTTTTGGTGGTTTGTTGACTATCAACTCCCAACTATCAACTCCCGACTATCAACTCCGCTGCCCTTTGCCATTCGTCCAGGGTCAGGGTTTCGGCGCGGCGACGGCCGTCTATATTTGCCGCTGCCAGGATTGTATCAATATCCGCTTTTTTAAGCCCTAATTGGCCCAGGTTGTTGTGGAGTTGTTTCCGTTTCTGGCTGAACCCGGCGCGGACGACGCGGAAGAATGCCTCTTCGTGGGCCGGGGTGTGGCGAATATCCAGGCGAATGACGGCCGAATCTACGTCTGGGCGCGGCCAAAAGGCGCCCGCTTTCAGCGTGGCAACCTGCTGCACCGGTCCGTACACCTGGGCGCTGACGGCTAAAAGGCTCATGTTGGGCGGCACGGCCGTTATCCGGTCGGCCACCTCTTTTTGCACCGTCAGCACCATGCTGGTGGGTTTGTGCGCGGCGCTGAGCAGGTGGCGCAAAATCGCGCCGGTGATGTAGTAGGGCACGTTGGCGACTACTTTGTACGGCCGGGCAAACAGTTGGGCGGGGTCCTGCTCCAGAATGTCGCCGTGAATAAGGTGGACATTGGGGAAGTGGGCCAGTTCTTCGCGCAAGATGGGGAGGAGACGTCCGTCTAACTCCACAGCGGTGACGGAGACGGCCGTTTGCGCCAACAGCCGCGTCAGCGCCCCCAACCCCGGCCCAATTTCCAGCACGGCGTCGGTCGGTTGCAGTTCGGCCGCGGTCACAATGCGCCTCAACACGTTCTCGTCAAAGAGAAAGTTTTGCCCCAGGCTTTTCTTCGGCTCTATCTGGTAGCGGTCGAGTAACTCTTTTGGGTGCATGAGATTGTCACTTTGCCTGATTATTCTCTAAAGTGCGATGATTCGATCCAGTTTCGCCAGACCCCGGTCGTCATTTCAATTCCATATCGGCGATGAGGGTCAGGAACACGGACGATTCAAGCTGGGGATAAACGTTTGCCGGCGCTTCGGCCCAGGCCGTGATTTCCTGCCCATCCACCTGCCGGACCATGATGAAGCCCCAGATTTCTGTGCCATCTACGGCCGTATAAACCATATCCACCCGCTGCCACTCTGCGCCGCCCAGGGGCAAGGCGAACGGCTGCCCGGCCTGGAAACCGGCCACGCCCGCTTCGGCGTCGCGCAGCAGCGCGGCCAGCGCCCTGTCTAACGGCCGTGTCTCGGCCGCCAGCCGCAGCGCCACAAAAGTACGGCCGTCGGCGACAAAACGCCGCCACCCATCCTGGCTCTGGTAAGCAAAACCTGGGGGATAGGCCACCGTGAACGCCCCCAGGTCGGCGCGTGTCCAATACGCCTTATGGTCCGCCTGGTGGAAAAATCGCCAGCTCTCGCCAATGGTCTGCGCGGCGGTGATGGTTTGCGTTTCGGCCGTTTGCGGACCATCTACATCCACCACGTACCCCCGCCCATCCTTCACAAAGGCGAAAAAGAGGCCCACCCGCTCCTGGCCGTCTGGCCGGGTATAGCCATAGGCCACACGGCTGCCGCCCACTCCGGCGATGGTTAATCCATCGCTGAACAGCACATCCACAGGGCCAAATTGGCCGAGCGTCTGGTTCCTGAGCGCCGCTGAATTCATACCCCGTTCCAGTTCCGGATAGAGGGTGATCTGCATTTGCGTCTGGTTGTTCAGGTCGCTGGCGCGGAGCAGCGTGTCGTCGTCGCTGGGCGTGTGCCAGTCGTCGGGATGGAGGAATTGCAGGCCCAGGCGCGGGTTCAGATAGACGGCGACGCCTGACAGCAACTGGCTGTTGGTGATGGTCAGGTCCTCAACGGCGCGCGTAATGGTCCCGATGGCGTTTTCGGCCCGTATTCCCAGAAAGTATGGGCCATCGGGCAGCGTCCGCCATTCCACGGCTAACAGCCCGGCGTCATCAAAGGCCAATATCGGGCCGGGTTCCTGGCCGATGGCCCCGTTTTCATCCAGGTAGAAGCGAGTCAATTGGAAGGCGTCGCCCGGTTGGGGATTAATCTGGGTCGGGTCATCCCCCTGGCTGGCAAGACGCGCCGGGCTGTTGGCCTGTGCCGCAAAGAGGAGATTGGCTGGTTGGCTGGGGCCATTGGCTGGCGAATAGACGCCAGGCGCGGCCAATTGGTCGCTGTCGGCGGCCATGGGCCAGGCCAGGGCAAAGTCACCGCTGCCGGCTGCGTCAACTAGATAGGCGGCGCGGGTATCCCAGATAAACAGATCGTCCAGCAGACCATCGCGCCGGCCGAGGGGGATGTCCAGCAAAAGGCGGCGACGGCCGTCGGCCTCATACGCGCCACCAAACAAAGCCACTTCGGCCAGATCACGCCCAATCACCTGGTAGCCCAGGTAAACCGGGCTTTGTACGCCGACATTTTCGACGGCAAACCCGGACAGGTAAATTTCGGGCGGTGGTACGGCGGCCGGGCTGTGGGGTGGGCGGGTTCCGGTGGCATTGGATGGGGGAACGGCCGTTGGCCGGGGTGTGGCAAAAAGTGGCGTTGGTGGCGGCTGGTTGGTGTTGGGTTGTTGGCTGGTTGGCGGCGCTGCCGGGAGGAATTGGCAGGCGGCCAAACCCCAGAGTAACAAGACGGGCAGCCAACGAAACAGGAGGCGGTAGAAGTGCATGGACCCCATTATAACAAACCTCCCGGTGGATGCCCGGCTGGAGAATGGCATTTGTCAGGAGACTTCATGAGTAGGCTGCACCCACCACCACGAATGAAAACCCTGGGAGCGCAGGCGTCTCGCCTGCCTGGGCGGACGGGACGTCCGCGCTCCCATTTTCAAGGGAGGAAAATAGCAGCGCCATGTTGTCGGCTTCTGTGCTAAAATGATAGGTATTCTCACAAAGGTCATCATCTGACATTTTTGTCACCTTGTCAGGTATATATCTCACTTTAGCCGCTTGAGGGAGCATGATATGGACAGTGCAATTGTAACTATCAAAAAACATACGGCCGTCTGGACGCAAGATGATCAGCACCTGGGGGATGCAATGTACATTTTCCACCGCCTCGAAGAGGTGGAACCGCTGCTAAAATATTACGCCGCCTATCTGGAACTATTTTCGTTTGAGTTGGGCGAACGTTATTATATTCCCACCGATTTTATTGGGGGGTATGATGAAGAGAACGGCCGTCTCCTCCTGGACGTCTCGCGCAAGGAAGTGGAGGAACTGACCTGGCATCGAATGCCTACCTTCATTGCCATGGGCAAAGCGCGCAAAGAAGATTTACCCGCCTGAAGTTCCTCTTGCCTCCGGGCGACCGCCGGTTGGGTCGCCCGGAAGGTTGCTGTTTTTCGTTCCTTCAACACCATGTTTGGCTGGGCTGACTGTTAACGAGTTAGCAGCATCTGGTTTGCTGCCCGGCTATACTGTTATCTGCTGGCGCTGTTCTGCGCCAGTTCCCCGCTCACTTTTGTGCCATCTTGACCACGCCAGGAAACATTTTCGCCTTGCGAAACGGAAATCGTTCTATTTTGGCGTTTATTAGGATGAAGCCAATGCTCTTTTGTTGGCCTTTTTTCGGTAATTCATTAAGAGGTGACATGATGAAAGCGGTAAAATGGATTTTTGTTCTGAGTTTGATCATGATCGTCTTGTTGGTTTCTCAGGGCAGTTTTGCGCTGCCGGCCGGACAAACGGCGGCACAGGTGGGTCTGGACGAGGATGAGCAGGCCGCCCTGGCGCAGTGGGGCAGTACGGTTGATCCCACCGTGGCGGCGCTGCTGGACGAAACGGCCGTCACTGACCCAACCATCCTCAGCACCCTCGACGAAGTTGTACTGGGTTATGATAAAGCCACCGGCCAATACCTCGACGATCCCACCATCACCCGCTACACAGATGCCCAGGTCTGGCCGGACGACGAAAAAGCGCCGCCAGACGCCAGCTTTATTCGCTTTGGGGCCAACAACTTGTTGGCAGTCACGCCAGGTTTGGCGACCGATTTGCAGCAGCGCCTGCTGACGGCTGACGCCCCATCTGAATACCTGGCCTTGCAGTTCACCTATCCGGTGGACCTGATTCTGAAAGAACAGCTCAGCGCCCAGGGTGTTGTTTTTGGCGACCCGCTGAACAGTTTATCTTTCTACGCCAAAATTCCGGCGGCGGCGGTAACGGCCGTTACCAACGCCATCACCCAGGGCAAAATCAACTTTGTCGGGCAGGTCCCACCCGCTTATCAGATCAGCGAAGGGCTGCAAACACAGCTCAACGCCCTCGACGCCCCGGAAACGGCCGTGCCCATCACCGTACAGCTATTTGAAGCCCCCACCGAAACCCAATTGGCCGAATTCGCCAAACTGATGACCATCGAGCGCCGCTCTGACGGGGCCATGTTCTTGATCGAAGGCTGGATACCGGCCAATCTGGTCTATACGTTGGCGGCGAATACGGCCGTGCAAATGGTCCACGAGCATATCGTCAACGAATCCGGTTCGGCGGAAACGCCGCCACAGCCCATCGCGCCTACCGGCGTGCCCGCTAACCTGGAAGGCAACCTGGCCACCGGCGGCGACATCCTCAAACTCAACACCTACGATGGAACCGGCATCAACGTCATGATCATGGATTCTGGTATTGCCCACCAGGGCAGCACCTACCACCCCGACCTGCCCCTCAGTCGTATCACCGACCAATATGCCTGGTATCCGCTGCCCGTTAGCACAGACGCGGCAGCCATAGACAGCCACGGAACCCACGTTGCCGGCAGCATCGGCGGCAGCGGCAACGGCACAAGCGGGCAATCCTGGCAGGGCATTGCCCCTGGCGTCAACTTGCTCATTTACCGTTTGTGCTGCAACGTGCCCGGCGGCACTGGCTATTTCAACGCCGACTTTCAGGCATCTTTGGTGCGTGGGGCAGCCAACAACGGCCATGTTTCCAACAACAGTTGGGGCGGCGGCAACGGCACCTACGCCGTCAGTTCGCAGTTGGCTGACCGGGCGGTGCGCGGCGAATTTGGCAGCCAGTTTATGAACATGGTCATCATCACCCACAACGACAATGCCTTGTCGCGCAGCCCGGGCACGGCCAAAAACGCCCTCACCGTGGGCGCAGTGAAGGATGGCAACTGGCCCAACGAAAATGTTACCACCTGTGGCGGCGTGGGCGACGACAACTTCCCGCCCGGCGAACGCATCTGCTTCAGTAACTTTGGCCCCATAGACGTGGATGGCGATGGGTTTACGCGGGTAAAGCCGGACATCATGGCCCCCGGCGTGCGTACCCATTCGGCTGTAGGCTGGTATTTTTATGGCGACAACCGCCAGTACGACACCTGGAACGGCACCAGTATGGCCGCGCCGCAAGTGACCGGCGGCGTGGCCCAATTCCTGGATGCTTATCCGGGTTATCTTAGCTGGCCGGAAGTAGTCAAAGCGGTCTTCATTGCTTCAGCCACCAATGTGGGCGGGGTGGATGTTGCCCGCTACGGCCGTGGTATGGTGAACACCTACCACGCCGTCTACGACCAAACCGGGATTAGCGACACCAGCCGCTGGACCGGCTCCCTGGCGGCTACCGGCAATGCCAATAACCATAACTTCACGGTTCCGGCTGGTTTCTCAGAAGTTCGGGTTGTCCTAACCTGGGCGGATCCGGTAGCCGGAGCCAACAACGACGACGTAATCAACGACCTGGATTTGCGCGTCTACGACGCCAACAATGTCCTTCGCGGCTCATCCATCACGGTGGATGACACGGTGGAGTATGTAAAAATTACCACCGGGACTCCGGGGACGTGGCGCATCGAAGCCCGCGCCTTTTCCCTGGCATCGTCGCAGGCGTATGGTCTGGCCTCCGTGGTGGTAATGCAGCCGGCAAATTTGTCGCTGACTTCTTCGTTGACGCCGAATATCGGCACGTTTGCCGACAATACGTTCTATCTTTACACAACCATCAGCAACAGTGGTTTTGCTGCGCCGGGCAGCTATGTGCGTTTGCAACTGCCGTCTACTACTCTGTTTACGGTGGAAGGGGCGCGCATTTATACCCGCGACGGCCGTTCCCATTATTACGACGACGCCGAACTGCACAACGATGGCGGCGGTTCTTTCTGGCGTGTGGCGGTCGGCGAGAGCATCGCCAATCATCCTCGCCTGGTGCGCTGGTTCATTCGTTACAATGGCGCCACCTGTTCCGCCAGCCGAACATTTAACGCGGCGGCCTTTTTCCGTGACAATGGGGGTCTTGGCTCTGGTGGCAGCAGCAGCGTGACCTTTACCAAAGCACTCTGCAACTACCTGCCCATGCTCAGAAAATAAATGAAACAGGTTCCCGGCGCTTTATTCGCGCCGGGAACCTGTTTTTTTGGAACGAATTGTACCTTCCCAACGTCTTTATAGGCATGGCAAGACGGCAAATGGGAGGTATGATGATGAAGCAAATTGGCTGGTTATTGGCTATTTTTCTGCTCTGGGGCTGGCTGGCGGGCTGCACGCCAGGGCAGGCAGACACACTGCCGGAGCGGGTACAGGGGATGATAAACGGCCGTGATGGGGCCTACGTAATTGTGACACTGCCGGGCACGTTGGACGAAACCATCGCCCAACAGCTTGACGCGGCCGGGATTGTGCTGTTTGATCCGTTGGGTGAGTACCGCTTTCAGGCGTATGTTCCGGCAGCGGCCGTTCCCTTCCTCGCCACCTTGCACACCAGTAACGTCATCCTGGACGTGACGTCCATTGACCCAACCACGAAGCTCAGAGGGGAATTTGCCGATCCGCAGGCAGCTTACGCCATCGTTGTTCACTTGTATGGCGCGCCTACGGCAATGGAAACGACCGTGCTGTCTGACCAGATGGTGGTGGAGCGCACGGCCGTTGGCGTGATGAATTTTGTCGAGGGGCAGGCCACCGGGGCGCAAATCGAGCAATTGGTGGAACTGCCATTTGTGAAGCGGGTTGAAGAAGCGGTGGTCTCCAGCGGTGGTCTCCAGCGTGGGCAAAACGAGCCGCTAAAATAACTAACTCTCCTTAAATGCTGTCCGCAGCGCCCGCAGTTCAGCGAACAACTCCTTTTCCCGATCCGTCAATTTTTGTGGCAGTGTGATAGACACGGTGGCGTACAAATTGCCCCGTTTGTCCGGCTGCCGCAGGTTGGGCATGCCCAGCCCGGCTAGGCGGAAAACCTTGCCGGTGCTCGTCTCCGGCGGGATGGTCAGGTTGACGCTTTTGTCCAGGGTGCGCACCTCTGCCTTGCCGCCGAGTACGGCCGTATACACATCCACCGGCAGCTCAACCATCAGGTCATCCCCGTCACGTTGGAACGTGGCGTGGGGCTGCATCTCCACGATCAGGTACAGGTCGCCGGCGCGGCCGCCGGCCTGGCCGCTGCCCCCCTGGCCGCTGAGCCGGATGCGTGACCCATTGTCTACGCCGCGCGGGATTTTGGCCTGAATGGAACGGCCGTCGTCCCATTGCAGCGTCCGTGTTGTGCCGTGAAACGCCTCTTCCAACGTCACCTGGATGGTGTGTTCGGTGTTGCGTCCCTGGCGCGGCCGCGGCTGGCCTGTCTGCCCACCGCCAAAGCTGCTAAAGTCAAAACCACCGGCCGACCCCCGTCCCGCGCCGCCAAACAAGGTCTCGAAGAAATCGGAGAAACCCCCACCGCCGCTGCCAAACATCTGGGCAAGCTCCTCTGGGCTGACAGTGCGTGTGCTGCCTTGCCCGCCGGGCGCCGCCCATTGCGACCAATTGAAATCTTCCGGTCGGCCGCCGGCGCGTTCGTACTGCTGCCACTGCGCGCCGAACTGGTCATACTTTTGCCGCTTGTCGGCGTCGCCCAGCACTTCGTATGCTTCGTTGATCAATTTGAAGCGCTCTTCGGCCGCTTTGTCACCTGGATTCATGTCCGGGTGAAATTCCCGCGCCAGCTTGCGATATGCTTTTTTGATGGCCTTGTCGTCGGCGTTTTTGTTCACGCCCAGCGTCTGATAATAATCCTGTACTTTCATAGTCTATCCACCGGTAAGCCGAAGTCCCCGATGTCGCTCATTGGCGTCGGGGACCGGGCGAGTTTGATGTAAGTGTAGTGGAGTTGTGCAGGGATAACAACAACAGCAAATGGTGGACAGTGCGGCGCACTGGAGAAGTGCGCCGCACCTGGGTCTGTTTACATTTCCTGATATTCCCCTTCGACGACACCTTCACCGGCGGTACGGCCGTTGTCGCTGCCATTGCTCGCCCCGTTCGTATAGCCGCCTGGCTGCGCTTGCGCCTGGTAAAGCTGCTGGCTGATGGCGTAACTGGCCTGCTGCAAGCGCTCCGTCTGGCTGCGAATCTGGCCGATGTCGCTGCCCGGCATGGCGGCGCGCAGCTCGGTGATGAGACTCTCGATGTTGGCGCGCTCGGCGGGGGCCAACTTGTCACCCAATTCCGTCAAGCTCTTTTCGACGGTGTAGATGAGCTGATCTGCCTGGTTGCGTGCTTCGATCAACTCGCGCTGGCGCTGGTCTTCCGCTTCGTGCGCTTTCGCTTCACTGACCATCCGGTCAATTTCCGCCTCGTTCAGGTTGGTGGAGGCGGTGATGCGAATTTGCTGTTCGCGGCCGGTGGCCTTGTCTTTGGCCGTCACGTGCAGGATGCCGTTGGCGTCTATGTCGAAGGTTACTTCAATTTGCGGCAGACCACGCGGCGCGGGCGGCAGGCCGTCCAGCCGGAAGTTGCCCAATGTTTTGTTGTCGGCGGCCATCGGCCGTTCGCCTTGTAAGACATGGATGTCTACGGCCGTCTGGCTGTCCTCGGCGGTGCTAAAGACCTCCGTCTTTTTCATCGGGATGGTGGTGTTGCGCGGGATGAGCGTGGTCATCACGCCGCCCAGAGTTTCCAGGCCCAGGCTCAGGGGCGTCACGTCTAGCAGCAGCAAATCCTTCACATCGCCGCCCAATACGCCGCCTTGCAGCGCCGCGCCCAGGGCCACCACCTCGTCCGGATTCACGCTTTTGTTGGGCGCTTTACCGGTGAGCGATTGTACCAGGTCCTGAATCATGGGCATCCGGGTAGAGCCACCGACCAATACCACTTCGTCAATTTTGCTGGTGTCCAGCCCGGCGTCTTGCAGCGCCTTGTCGAAAGGCACGCGGCAGCGCTGCACCAGATCGGTGGTCAACTGCTCGAATTTGGCCCGTGTCAGGGTCATTTGCAGATGTTTGGGGCCATTGGCGTCGGCCGTCACAAAGGGCAGATTTAGTTCGGTCTGCATCAGCGTCGAGAGTTCGATTTTGGCTTTTTCGGCCGCTTCGCGCAGCCGTTGCAGCGCCTGCCGGTCCTGGGACAAATCAATGCCCTGGTCCATTTTGAACTGCTCAATCATCCAATGGACGATGCGTTCGTCCCAGTCGTCGCCGCCCAGGTGGGTATCACCGTTGGTCGCCTGCACTTCGATGACGCCATCGCCAACCTCCAGCACCGACACGTCGAATGTACCACCACCCAGGTCAAAGACCAGGATGGTTTCGTCCTGTTTTTTGTCCAGGCCGTAAGCCAGGGCCGCGGCCGTGGGTTCGTTGATGATGCGCAGCACTTCCAAACCGGCGATTTTGCCGGCGTCTTTGGTGGCCTGGCGCTGGCTGTCGTTAAAATAAGCCGGTACGGTGATGACCGCCTGGGTCACAGGCTCACCCAGGTAAGCTTCGGCGTCGCGCTTGAGTTTTTGCAGAATCAGCGCCGAAATCTCTTGCGGCGAATAGGTTTTGCTGACTGCCGGAATCTGGACGCGGGCGTCTTGCTGCGGCCCGGCGACAACCTGATAGGACACCATTTTTTGCGTGCGCTGGGTTTCTTCGGCGTCTATGCGCCGGCCCATAAGGCGCTTAATCGAATAGATGGTGTTTTCGGGGTTGACAACGGCCTGTCGTTTGGCTGTTTGCCCTACTAGCCGTTCCCCCTTTTTGCTGAAAGCAACCACCGAGGGCACGGTGTTGCTGCCCTCGGCCGAGGGGATGACTACCGGGTCGCTGCCTTCCATGACAGCGGCCACGGAGTTGGTTGTGCCTAAGTCTATGCCAATAATTTTACTCATGATGATCCTCCAAGTGGGTCGAGTGTTCACTGTTCAGTGTTTATGTGAAATTTTCTGTATGGACTCTATTGTCGTGGATGAGTGTTAGAAGTAAATCAGAGAAGTGTTAGACGGCCGTATGAGGCGCAAAATTGATACGTCGGATGTTGTCCGGCGTCTGACGCCTGGCGCTTAAATGGAAAAGACCAGACTCATGGGTCTGGTCTTTTCAGAGAGGAGAAGAGGTGCAGAAGAAGTGAGGAGGGGGGTGTCGCAGGGGATCGTATGTTTGCTGTGGCTCCGCCGGAGGGGATTAAGCTGGGATGGGCATGGCTGGCTGTATGGCCGTGCCGTTGGTAGACGGCCGTTCCGCCAGCGTCCAGCCCCAATCAGTAAAACTGCCCAAAAGATGGTGCGCTGTCAGGTCTAACTGCAGCGGGGTGATGGCTGCGTAACCCAGGGCAATCGCGCCAATGTCTGTGCCTTCTTTGGGAATGCCGGTCGGCATGTCGCCGCCAATCCAATAATAACTGTCGCCGCGCGGGTCGCGCCGTTTTTCCAGCCGGTCGCGGTAAACCCGCTGCCCCTGGCGCGTCAGCCGCAGGCCGCGAAAGCGCTCGGCCGGGATGTCTGGCACGTTGACGTTGAAAAATACATTGGTTGGCAGGTTGTTTTGGTTGATGGTTTGCACCACCTGGCAGGCGACGCTGGCGGCCAGACCGTAATTCAGCAGCGCGTGTTGGCGCTGCACATCCAGCGATATGGCCACGCCGGCCACACCCCAGACGTTGGCTTCTTTAACGGCGGCCACCGTGCCGGAGTAGGATACGTCATGGCCCAGGTTGGCGGCGGAATTGATGCCGGCGACGACCATGTCTACTTTTTGTGGCAGCAGTCCCATGATGGCCATCGCCACGCAGTCGGCGGGGCTGCCATCGGTAGCCAGGGCGTTGGTCCCATCGGCCAGCCGGATTTCTTGCACGCGCAGCGGCCGTTTAAAATGTTTGGTGTGTCCATGTCCTGACCAATCGTGGTCGGGCGCGACGACGCTTACTTCGCCAAATTGGCGCATGGCCTGGGCCAAAACCAGTAAACCTGGCGCGGTCACGCCATCGTCATTGGTAACAAGAATGTGCATGGTTTGTTTCCTATTCTATACGCGCAAAGGTCATCATCTGACATTTTGTCCGATGTCACCTGGTCAGGTATACGTTTATACGTTTGTCTTGTTTAATGTTTGGAGTGTAGCGCGGGGGTGTTAACGGCCGTTTAAGAACAAGTTACCGTTTTGCTAAGGATTGCAAATTGAACAGCCTACGGGACGGAGATGCGGCTAGGGCTAATCTACCCAACCGGGATGGCCGCGATACGGCCGTAAATCTTCATCACGCAGCATCTCGCGCACGCTTGTCCCTATATCTATCTCTTCAGCCAGCACAGCATCCTGATAACGGCTGGCCCAGCGGTGAATCAGGCCGCCGGCGCGGCGTAATTCCACCAGCATCAGTTGGGCCAGTGGTCCCGCTTCTGCCAAAAAGCCAGATTCGACATAATCGCGCTCGGTTTGCGCTGTGTCGTAGGGCAGCCGAACCACTTCTGCCCGCCAACCATCACGCGCCCAGGTGAAACGGCCGTAACTCGCTCGTCTATCCTGATCAAATGGCGCGCCTACCGAACCCACATTCACCACCAAAGAATCGTTGAAGCGGCGAATGAGCGGCCGGTGAGTGTGCGCCGTCACAAACACGCCGGGCACAGGCGCAATTTGCTGATACAGATGTTCGTCACTGGTATCTTCGTATATACCATCGCGGTTGTCGCGCATAGACCCATGCACGACACGAAATTCAGTGCTATCAGGCGCCATCCAGCTAAATTGATTGGGTAACGATTGCAGGACATGGATACGGCCGTTGATTTGCTCATAGGCCCAAAAAGCGAAACGCCACAATTCATACTGCGGTCCACTGCGCGGCGCTTCTGGGCGGGCGCAGGCCAATATATAATCCTCATGGTTGCCGCGCACCACGCGCCACTTGTCCGATTGCTGCCGGGACTGCACAAATTCCAGGCAGTCTAACGACAGCGGCCCGCGATTCACAATGTCGCCATCCACCACGACAAGGTCGGGCTGCCACGTTTCGATGTCGGCGGCAACGGTTTGTAAGGCGGGCAAATTGCCATGAATGTCTGATAATACGGCTATCTTCATCTCAAAGTCCCAAAGCAAGAATGGGTCAAGTCTACCTTGATCAGGCCATTGACTCAAACGATGTTTATCTTCCTCTCCAAGTTTTTATCAGGGTTTATACGCGGCGGCCACTTCCAGGGCGGCAGTGTGCAGGTGGCGGCGTAATTCAGGTGGGGCGATGACGTGTACGGCCGTTCCCAATCCCAACAACCGGCGGCAGGCATCCTCCGCCGAGGCGAACGTCAGGCTGATTTCTGTCCAGCCATCTTCCCCGGCCGCAGCCGCCGTGAGCAGCGACACCATGCCCTCGCCAAAGCTCTGCACCACCAACGGCGCGCCGCCCGGCGAGACGCGCAGCGTGACTGTGTACTGGGCCATCTCTTGCTCGAATCGGGTGCACCACGTCTGCCAGTAATCGGTCAGTTTGAAGGTGGACGGCCGTGTAAAGCTGCTGTCGCTCACTTCTGCTTCCTGGATGCGCGAAACGCGAAAGGTGAACGTGCCGTGATGCGCCCCAGCCACCATGTACCAGACATTGGCCTTGGCCACCAGACCATAGGGGTCTACCAGCCGCTTCACCCACTGCCCATCGCCGCGGCGGTAAGTCATGCGCAGCCGCCGCTCTTGCCAGACCGCGCCCTGCACCAGCGGCAGGAACGGGGTGGGTTCTTCGGGCTGGAACCAGACGGCCGTATCCAGCAAAATACGTTCCCTCACTTTGTCTACATCGGGGCGGAAGGGGGCGGGGAGAACGGCCGTAAGCTTCAGCAGCGCTGTCTGCGACGCTTTGTCCGCTCCCAAATCGGCCAACAAACCGGGGACCGTAAACATAAACAACGCCCGCACCTCCTTATCCGTCAGACCGGTTAAGTTGGTGCGGTAGCTGTCTAGCAAAGAACAGCCGCCTTGCGGACCGCGTTCGGCATATACCGGCACACCGGCCGTGCTCAGGGCGTCCAGGTCGCGGTAAATGGTGCGCGGCGAAACCTCCAGGCGGTCGGCCAACTCTTGGGCCGTCATTTGCCCGCGGGTTTGCAGCAGCATCAGCAGTGAAATCAGTCGGTCGGCGCGCACGGCCGTTTACCCCTCCAGCGCGCCAAACACCACCGGCAGCAGCTGCTTCTTGCGCGACACCACATCCACCGCTTCCAGCGTGTGGTCTGGCAGGCGTGGGTAAGGCAGCACTTCCAACTGTGGCAGTTCGTCAGTCACTATCAGTCGGCTGGTACGCCGCACAACATCTGTCACCATCAACATGGCAAAATGGAGGCCGCGACTTTCTTTAAGCTCGGTCAATGCTTCACGTAAAGCTGCCAGGTGTTCTTCCAACTGGGCAAAATTGGTCACTTCCGCCTGCGCAATGCCAAACTCGATGCCATCGGTTTCATACAGCTTAAAGTCGGCGCTAACAATTTCGCCTGGCGACCGCGAGGCCAAACCGGCGCCAGCTTCCAGAATTTGACGGCCGTAACCCTCAATTGTCTCCCCTTCCAACATGGAGCCGCGCATAAACGCCCACCGCGCCAGCCGCTCGGCGGCTGCATGGTCGCGCTCCGTCGTCGTCGGCGACGTCAGAATGAGCGTATCAGACAGCACCCCGGCCAACAACAGCCCGGCCAGCGCTGGCGGCGCGCTCAGGCCAGCCTCGTTAATGCGTTCTGTCACCAATGTGCTGGTGCTGCCCACCACATCCACCGTAAAGCGAATCGGGATGTGTGTCGTCGGATTGCCCAGCCGGTGATGGTCCAGAATCTCCAATAAATCGGCCTCATCCAACGCGCCCAACGCCTGCCCCATCTCGTTGTGATCCACCAGAATCAGCTTCAGGCGAGGTGGGTTTAACGCCTCGCGCTGGCGGCAAACGCCGGCATAGCTGCCATGTTCATCTACAATCCAAAACTCGCTGCGTTCTTCGCGCAAAATGCGCGGCAGCGTGTCCTTAATGCGGCTCTTAATCTGAAATCGCGGCACTTCTGTATCGCACGCTTCACTGCACGGCTGGTCCAGCAGTTCCGCCAGACGGACTTCTTCCCGGCGCGGATGGGGACCAACCGCTTCGCTGAGAAACTTGAACAAACTCAACACCGTCACCAGGCCAAAAGGTTTGCCATCTTCCGTGACAATCGGCGCTGTGCCGCCGGTGCGATTGGCAATAGCCCAGGCTTCGCGCAGTGGGCGGTCTGGCGTGGTGGTGTTCAGCCGGTGGCAAATGGATTCAAAGCGCGGCGAAGCATCCGGCAGCAGAAACGGCGGCTCCAGTTGCAGTCGTTTTAATACCCAGGTTGTTTGGGGGTTCAATTGTCCGGCGCGGGCCGCGGCGATTTTTTCGCCCTCTTTGTCTTGCAGCAGCCAGGCGTAGCCCATAGCCGAGGCAATGGCGTCTGTATCCGGGTTCAAATGGCCGATGACATAAGTTTGTTCGCTGTTCGTAGGCATGGTGGGTTTTTCCTATTTCTGATACTGAATCTTGCCGCTTATTTTTGTAATGGTCAAGGGATTAGTAGGAATCGTTGTCATTCTGACGAGTCTTCGAGGAAGAATCCCCTTACCACTGACAAATAGGGATTCTTCGCTCCGAAACCCGATGGCCGAAGACTCCGCTCAGAATGAAAATGCGACGCGATGTCCTTAACCCGATGAGTTTGACTAACCTTTGACCACTACACTACACTTTCCGCTTATTTTTAGCGCTTTCCGGCGTATTTGTCCAAGATAATTCTGAGCAGGTGTGTTCATTGGATTGCTACTTCTTGTGCAGTTTAACACATGACAAATTACCTTCGTTTCGTGGAATATGATCACTTGCCAAACAATCGTTTGGTCTGCCATGATTGTTGAGTCTCGACATTACCGTGCTTGTCTATCATATACGAATCGTGGGGTTCCTGTGAAAAGCGGTCTCATTTATGTAATCGTTCTGTTTTGCACCTGTGTAGGTTGTGCGGGTGGAACCAGTTTTATTGCGGTTGAGGGCGATGTTGGCCCGGTCGAAGTATCCCTAGCTGTGGATTCTAACGGACAGATTTCTGTCCAAAGTGCCATCACCATTATCCAAATCGGGTCAGAAGATTTCTTGGGCGTCAGCCTAAAGATGGGCGTTGAAAAGGCTCTGAATCAGGCAAAAGGCAAATCAAATTTTCTCATCCTTGTTTGGGAAAATGACAATGGCATCTGGCAGCAACAGTACAACGTTGGTGAGGCATTTAAGGTGAAGTTTTCTGAGCAGGAATGGGTCCGAGAAATCTATACACTAGAGAACGGAACTATCCTGGTTGAAGTGGACGTAAAATCTATTAATCCACCCACCTTGTCGGAGTCTGGGAAGAGAAGCTCTTCTACAAATCTCGTTACTCCGCCTCCTGACAAGGATACATCTTCGATCTGGTTGGAAATCGTTTTTCAGGAGGCACGTTCGTTAGGCAATAATCGCTGCCAGTTGGTCTATAAATTGATGGGCCATGGGGGAAACGGCCGTTATGATTTTTTCCATGACACGGTTACTCGTGATGAGGGAAAACTTATCATGCGGGATGTGGCCGCCACCGAGTATATTCTTGAAAAACCCTCTGGGGTAAATGGTGACCCGTTTACCATTCACATGTGCAGCGCGGACTCTTGTGTGCATGAAGACGTCTGGATACATTCGTATCAATCCTCATGTCAATGAGACGTTTCAGGCAATTTCGGATCTCTGAAGAATTCTGTGGCTGCCCCCCTCCCTAGCCCTCCACCCTTGGGAGAGGGTTGGGAAGAGGGGTTTGCCACAGGTAAGCTCAGAGAACCGCAATTTCTACTTGCCGTGACCCTGTTCTCATTTCCCCGATGATGTAAGCGGATTGCTTGAGTGCCTGTTGGGCTAGTTCCGCCTGTTCGGCTGGCACAATGACCAACATGCCCAACCCCAGGTTAAACACATGGGCCATTTCCGCGTCGGAGACGTTGGCGTGGCGCTGGATCAGGTCGAAGATAGGCGGGACAGGCCAACTGCCATGCCGCAGAATGGCCCCCAGGCCGGCCGGGAAAATGCGTGGTGGGTTGTCAATCAGGCCGCCGCCGGTGATGTGGGCCAGGCCGCGCACGTCTATGCCTGCCTGCCATAGCTGGCGAATTTCCGCCAGGTAGGGGCGATGGACGGCCAGCAGCGCCTCGCCGATGGATTGGCCCAGGTCGGGATGGGGCGCGCGCCAATCTAGCCCGGCCAGGGCGGCGCGGGCCAGGCTGTAGCCGTTGGTGTGCAGCCCGCTGGATGGCAGCCCTAAAATCGCATCGCCTGCCTGGATGCGCGAGCCATCAATGATGTTCGCTTTGTCCACCACGCCGACGATTGTGCCGACCAGGTCGAGTTCGCCGGGCTGGTAGACGCCGGGCATTTCGGCCGTTTCGCCGCCGAGTAGGGCGCAGCCGACGGCGCGACACGCCTGCGCCGCCCCGCCCACCACCGCGGCAATCTTTTGCGGGTCCAGCTTGCTGGAAGCCACGTAATCAAGAAAAAAGAGCGGCTCTGCGCCTTGCACTAAAATGTCGTTGAGGCAGTGGTTGACGATATCCTGGCCGATGGTGTCCCAACGGTCCAGGGCGGCAGCGACCATCGTTTTGGTCCCTACGCCGTCGGTGGAGGCGACGAGGACTGGTTCATCCATCTGCTTGAGCTTACTTATGTCAAATAAACCACCAAAACTGCCCACGCCAGACAGCACTTCGGGGCCGAAGGTGGCGTGTACGGCCGTTTTCATCAATTCCGTCGCTTTGTGTCCGGCGGCCAGGTCTACCCCGGCGGCGGCATAGGCGCTGCTGCTCATTTACTCCCTCCTGCCGATGTCGGTGCGGTAATGCGCCCCGTCAAAGTGAATGGTTTGTACCCTGACGTACGCCAGGGTTACGGCCGTTGCCAAATCTGCGCCCCGCGCGCTCACGCACAACACCCGGCCGCCATCCGTCACAATCTGCCCGCCTTCTGTTTTTGTGCCGGCATGGAAGACCTGCACGCCCTCCGGCGCATCGTCCAGGCCGGTGATGGGCAGCCCTTTGCGATAACGCCCCGGATAGCCCGGCGCGGCCATAACGACGGTGGCGCACGCGCCGGGATGTACCTGGACCAGTTCTGGCGTCAGGCGACCGGCGGCGCAAGCTAACATAATTTCGGCCAGGTCGCTTTGCAGCAGGGGCAGCAGTGCCTGGGTTTCCGGGTCGCCAAAGCGGCAGTTGAATTCCAGCACTTTGGGGCCAACGGCCGTCAACATCACCCCGGCGTACAACACACCTACGTAAGGTGTGCCCTGCTGCGCCATGCCCTGCACCGCCGGTTGGATGACGGCGCGCATGAGTTCGTCCACCAGCGCCGCGTCTACGTCGGGCGGCGGGGCGTAAACACCCATGCCGCCGGTGTTGGGGCCGCGGTCGCCGTCGTAGGCGCGTTTGTGGTCACGGGCGGGAGGCAGGGGAACGGCCGTTTGCCCATCACAAAAGGCCAACAGCGACACTTCCGGGCCGCTGAGGCGCTCCTCAATCACCACTTCGTCGCCAGCCGCGCCAAATTCCCGGTCCAGCATGATCTGGCGCAGGGCGGCCTCCGCTTCCTGGCGCGTATCGCAGACGATGACGCCCTTGCCGGCGGCCAGCCCGCTGGCCTTGACGACGACGGGGCCATCGGGCAGGTTGGCAAGGGCTTGGTGGTGATTGGTGAACGTGGCGGAAACGGCCGTCGGGATGCCCATGTCTTGCATAAAGGCTTTGGCGAAGGCTTTCGACGTTTCCAGTTGGGCGGCAGCCTGGGTGGGGCCAAAGACGGTTAGCCCGGCGGATTTAAATGTATCAACTATGCCCAAAGCGAGGGGGATTTCGGGGCCAACGGCCGTTAGCCCAATCCCCTTCCCCCGCGCAAAAGCCACCAGCCCGGCCACGTCTTCCACGCTGATCGGGACGTTGGTCCCCACCTGCGCCGTGCCCGCGTTGCCCGGCGCGATAAAAATTTCGCCTACCAACGGCGACTGCGCCAGTTTCCACGCCAGCGCATGTTCCCGCCCGCCCGAACCGACAATCAAAACCTTCATGCCGTTATTTTCCCTCCTGTGAAAATGGGAGCGCGGACGTCCCGTCCGCCCCGGCAGGCGAGACGCCTGCGCTCCCAGGCGTGGTGGTGTGCCGCGCTACTGTTCGGCCGAGATGGAGATGTAGACGTTGCTGATGGATGCCGGGTCGGCGGTAAACATGCGGCCGGCGGTGACATTCGCCATGCGCGTCAGCACGGAGACGTCGGCTTCGCTGCCAAAGGCGATGGGGAAAATCTTCACGCCATCGGCTTCGGCGTTGGCCGGCAGGCAGGTGGCGAACATCTGGTTTTCCGTGACGCGCCCCACGGTGTCTTCGCCATCAGACAATAAAACGATGCCGTAGAGGCGAGATTCACCATCGGCGACATCCGCTTCTTGCGCGGCATTGACGGCTTCAACGGCGTCGCAGACGGCTTCATAAAGGGCGGTGTTGCCGTTGGCCACCAGCCCACCGACGCGCTGGGTGAGGGTTTCTACAACGTCACCGGCGCGGTTCGGTTCGGCCAACATGGTTACGTTGTCGCTGAAAATCATCACGCCGACGTTGTCGTTGGGGTCCAGGCGGCGCAAGAAGTCCATGGTAGCATCGCGGGCGGTCTTGATGCGTTCGCCGGACATACTGCCGGAAGTATCCAACACGACGAGGATGGTGGCTTTGCGCTTGTTGAGTTGGAATACATCTATGATGGCGCTGCTGATTTCGGTGTTGGGGCTGGGCAGAGCCGGGATGGTTTGGGGGCTGGCGTTGGGGTCTGTGCCGCTGCTGCGGTCCAGGGGGGAGTGGAGGGCGATGCTGCGGTCTAACGGCCGTAAATAATTATCAATCGCCATTTCTTGCTGCGTGGGGGCGCGCAAGTAATCGCGAAAGAGTTTGGCCGCTTCGGCCTGCTCTGGCGTCACCCAGTCGGCATTGTCCAGAATGCAGAAGGGATGGTCGGCCCAAATTGTGCCTTCGGCGGGGAAGATGAAAACCAGCGGAAAGCTGAGTTCGCTGCCGCGCTCAACGTTAAAGCGCACCACGTCGGCTTCGGGCACGGCGGCGGCGTGCAGGTAGCTGGGGCCTTCGCGGGCCATTAAATCCAGCAGGGCGGGGGCCTGACGGCCGTATTTGCTGGTGTTGTTTTGCAGCTCACGCATGGCGTTCTGCACCTCGTCGCTGTAAACGTCGGCCGGGGTCAGGTTGGCCCCAGCGATGCCATAGACGAAGCCGGCCATGGAGAGCAGCCCGGAGTTGGCGTAGGCGGGATGGGTGTGGCCGAAGCGGAATTCACCCCATTCAGGACGGCCGTAACTGCCCCAACCGTCTGGATCAGCCGCTAACTGCACGATGGTGTCCCAGCCGATGGGTTCGTTGGGCCAGCCGAGGGTTTCGGCCATGGGCTGCCACATGGCAAAGCCAAGCGGCGCGTAGATGGTGGGCAGGCATTCCTGGGAAGCCAGCGGCTTGTTGGCGCGTAGTTTCCAGGCGGCGTTGGCCTGGTCCACCCAGGATTGGTCGCCGGGACTCCAGGCGGTGGGCTGGGAACGGCCGTCCAAAATCGCCTCCATCGAATCGCCCGACGTGACGTGGCTGACTTCCACAATGATGGCATTGCCCGCCGAGGTGGTCTGCCCGGCGGCGTTGAACTGGGCCACGACGGCATCCAACCAATTCTGCTTGGTGTTAGAACTGGACACAGTAATCAAAACGCTGTCGCGGGGCAGGGGGGTGGCCTGTTCCACCTGGGTCACCGGGTTAGCATTGCCGCCCAACCGGGCAATAAACTGAACACCCACCATACAGACGATGACCAGAAAAGCCAGTCCGACAATACCGACAAAAATAATGCGCGTGCGGTCCATAGGTTGATCCTTTGTTGGTTAATTTGGTTAGTAGTAGAAGCCAGTGTTCAGTCCAACCACCAAACTTAGCCTATTTTATCCCCACATATCTTCAAAAATTACTTTATCGCGGTCTTCTTCAAAAAGCCAATCGGGGATGTTGATGGGATATTTGCCGGAAAAACAGGCGTTGCAATGGCCCGATTGCTTGCCGATGGCCTCGGCGACCGCTTTGTCTAGTCCGGCGACGCTGAGATAAGCCAGACTGTCTGCGCCGATGCGCTGGCGGATGCCTTCCACATCCATTTTATGGGCGATGAGCTGCTTATAGGTCGCCATGTCCACACCCATGAAGCAGGGGTGGCGCACCGGCGGCGAGGCGACGCGCACGTGGACTTCGGTCGCGCCGCCATCGCGGATTAGCTGAATCAGCGGCCCGGCGGTGTTGCCGCGCACAATCGAATCATCAATCAGTACGACACGCTGGCCTTGCAGGTTGCTGGTGAGGGGGTTGTATTTGAGTGAGATGCCCACTTTGCGCAGATGGTCGTCGGGCTGGATGAAGGTGCGGCCGATATAGCGGTTTTTGGTCAGCCCTTCGGAGTAGGGGATGCCGCTTTCCAGGCTGAAGCCAATGGCGTGGGGCGTGGCGGAATCGGGTACGCCGACGATGATGTCGGCGGCGACGGGCGCTTCGCGGGCCAGTTCGCGGCCCAACTGCTGCCGTACCTGATGCACAACTTTGCCCTCGAAGTGGGAATCGGGGCGGGCGAAGTAGACGTATTCAAAGATGCACAGGGCGCGTTTGGGTGATGGTTTGCCCAGGTGGGAGGTGAGGCCGCTGCCGTTGAGCCGCACGATTTCGCCCGGTTCTACGTCGCGCACATAGTTCGCCCCGATGGTGTGCAGGGCGCACGATTCGGAGGCGACGATGTAGCCGCCGCTGTCGAGTTGGCCCAGGCATAACGGCCGTAAGCCCAACGGATCACGCACGGCATAGATAGCGTGTCGGGTCAGAATGGTGAGTGAATAAGCGCCTTCGGCCACATCCATAAAGCCGCGAATACGGGCTACCCAACGGTCTGTTTCACCTTCGCTTTCGGGGGTGTTGGTGTAAGCGTTGGCCGGCGCGGCCAGCATTTGGGTGATCACTTCGCTGTCTGACGAGGAAGAGAGGCCAACGCCGCGCTGCAGCAGCATCTTGCGCAGGTCGCGGGCGTTGGTGATGTTGCCGTTGTGGGCGACGCCAAGCGGCCCGTGGATGGTTTCGATGAGGAAGGGCTGGGCGTTGCGCAGGTGGGAGGAGCCAGTGGTGGAGTAACGGTTTTGCCCAATCGCCAGGTGGCCTTTGAGCGGACGCAGGTTGTCTTCGTTGAAGACCTGGGCGACGAGGCCCATGCCTTTGTGGAGGTGGGCGATACGGCCGTCGCCGGTGGCGATGCCCGCGCTTTCCTGCCCACGATGCTGCAAGGCATACAGGCCAAAAAAGGCCAGCCGGGCCACCTCGCGCCCTGGCGCATAGACGCCTACCACGCCGCACTCGTCATGGGGTTTGTCGTTGGTTAAAAAATCTACGTTCATAGGTTCTCCTCCGAAGAGCTAGAGCTAGAGCGAGAGCTAGAGTAAGGATCCTCCTCTAGCTCTAGCTTCACGCACAATATGGGCGGCTTCCTCCCCGGTAGCGGCCAAAGCGGTGATGTGCCCCATTTTGCGGCCGGGGCGGGCCGTTTGTTTGCCGTAGAGGTGCAGTTTGATGGCCGGATGGTGGGCGAGAACGGCCGTCCAGTTTGGCGATTTCGGATTTCGGATTTCGGATTTCGGATTTTGCGCTTTTGGGCTGTTTGGGTGAAACCACAAGTCGCCCAGCAGGTTGGCCATGGCGGCGGGTTTCAGGTAGGTTGGGTCGCCCAGGGGCAGGCCGCAGATGGCGCGGAGCTGCTGTTCGAACTGGCTGGTGGCGCACGCTTCGATGGTCAGGTGACCGCTGTTGTGGGGGCGGGGGGCGATTTCGTTGATGAGGAGACGGCCGTTGCTCGTCAGAAAGAATTCTACACACAAAACCCCCACCACGTTCAGCGCCTCTAATACCACTCGCGCCATCTCTACCGCGTCTTGTGCCACTTTTGGCGGCACGTTCGCCGGGGCAGTCGAAACATCCAAAATGTGGTTGGCATGGTCGTTCTCAATCACGCCAAAATGGGCAAAGCTGCCATCCGCCCCGCGTGCCGCCACGACAGAAACCTCGCGTTCAAATTCCACAAACGCTTCCAGGATGGCAGGCTGCTGGCCGATAGCATCCCAGTGACGATTGACGATTGACGATTGATGATTGACAATTTTTTCCTGTCCTTTGCCATCGTAGCCGGAGGTGGCGGTTTTGAGGATGGCCGGCGCGCCAATCTCTTCTAAACCAACCAACAAACTAGCCAACGAACCAACTTCAACAAACGGCGTAACCGGCAGCCCGTGCTTAACCATGAACTCCTTTTCGCGCAACCGGTTTTGGGCGATGTGCAAGGCTTGGGGGCCGGGGTGGAGGGGGGCGAATTGGGCGCAGGTAACGGCCGTTGCCGCCGGCACGTTCTCAAATTCATACGTCACCACGTCCACGCTCTGGGCGAACTGTCGCACCGCGTCCAAATCGTTGTAGGGCGCGGTGAACTCCTGGTCGGCAATCTGGCCGGTGGGCGAATGGCGGTCCGGCGAGAAGACGTGGACGCGGTAGCCCATTTGCCGGGCGGCCAGGGCCAGCATCCGGCCTAGCTGCCCGCTGCCGAGAATGCCGATGGTACTGGGAGGAAGAAATGGACGATTCATGTTACCTGAGAACATCGGAAGTGATCTCTCGACTACCTGTGCTAAGGAATGGGGATTGGTCGTTGCAGAGGAACCAATACCCACTCAGGATCGAACAACACCAAATATGATATGAATAACGCTATTCCTAACCAAAAGACAGCAACCACCATTGCGTGAATACCAATTGAAGGCCTATACCAACCTTTCGTCCTTCTCCCTGAAAATCTGCCTACCGCAATACGTCGAACCATCGCACTAATGCTTGCATAATAAATTCCAATTGTACCTACCAGCCAGATAGCCCGTGTATTCGGCTGAATAAGATAAAGCAGGGTAAAAATCAAGACTGAGAGAGAAAGAGCTATCGTTTGCAAATAGAGAATCCTCTGATGTTTTTTCGTGAACCAGGGATATGGAGGTGGAACAGGGCCGCTGATTCTGTCTATAAGTAGTGCAGCAAAAACATATATTGACAATATTCCGATGATGACAAATGTACCATTCATTGGTAGTTGCAGTTTATTGTGGTGGCAGTGTGTCGCTGAGAACTTTGTCGGTTTGAGACTGGCGGAACTGTTCAAGTTTGGCGCGGTATTCGGGGTATTTGTTGCCCAGGATGGCAATTGCCAGCAGCGCGGCGTTTTTTGCGCCCGCTTTGCCAATCGCCAATGTGCCGACGGGCACGCCGCCGGGCATCTGCACGATGGAGAGCAGGGAATCCAGGCCGTTGAGGGCGTGGCTTTGCACCGGTACGCCCAGCACCGGCAGCACCGTCTGCGCGGCGACCATGCCGGGCAGGTGGGCGGCCCCCCCGGCCCCGGCGATGATGACTTCGAGGTGGCGGGAAACGGCCGTGCGCGCATACTCCGCCATCCACGCCGGCGTCCGGTGCGCCGATACCACCTTCGCCTCATACGGCACGCCAAACTCCTCTAAAGTTTCCGTAGCGTGTCGCATCGTCTCCCAATCCGACGTACTGCCCATAATCACGCCAACAAGTGGGTTATCTGTCACAGGTTCTTCTCCAGTATTTTTAACGCGGAGAAGCAGAGGAGCAGAGAAACAGAGGGCTTTTGACGATAATCATCTTGTGCTTTCCCTCTGCTCCTCTGTTCCTCCGTTCCTCTGCGTTAAATTCTTCCTCATCCGTTTCAAAACCGGCCGTTCCCCCGGCACAAAACTCTCCCCCGTTAACTTCTCATACGCGGCAATGTAGCGCCCGGCCACCATCGCCACAAAATCATCCGGCATGGTCGGCGGCGTTCCATCCCCACGATAGCCCTGCGCCGCGTACCATTTGCGCAGGAATTCCTTGTCGAAGTTTTCCGGTTCCGTCCCCGGCTGGTAGCTGCTGGCGAGCCAGTAGCGGCTGGAGTCGGGGGTGTGGATTTCGTCAATCAGGGCGAGACGGCCGTTAATCAACCCCATCTCATACTTGGTATCCACCAGCACCAACCCGGCGGCGCAGCCACGGCCTGGCCGCGCCCGAACAACAACGCAAGGCCGCCTGCTCAATCTCTTTCCACAGGCTGGGCGAGATGCCCGGCACGAGACCGCGACTGAGTTGATGCACGGTCAGCAGTTCATCGTGGCCGCCTTGCGGCGCTTTGGTGGTGGGGGTGATCAGCGGGCGCGGCAGCGGGTCGTTCTTTTGCAGGCCGTCGGGCAGGGAGATGCCATACGGCCGTCTCTCCCCCTGCTCATACAAATACCACAACGACGTTTTCGTCACCCCGGTGATGTAGCCGCGCACGACGATTTCCACCGGCAGTGGTTCAGCCTCGTAAGCGATGGTGACGTTGGGGTCGGGCACGCTGATAAGGTGGTTGGGCACGATGTCGGCCGTCTGGGCGAACCACCAGGCGCTCAACTGATTAAGCACCTGCCCCTTGAATGGAATCAACCCCAGCACCCGGTCGAAGGCGCTGATGCGGTCGGTGGTGATGAGAGTGCGACGGCCGTTCTTCACATACACGTCACGCACCTTCCCTTCATATTTCTCGCCTAATTCCGGGAAATTAGTCTGGTCCAGGCATTCCGGTATCGCGTTGATGATTTGCTCATGGGTTAACATAAGTTACTCCTTTAACGCAAAGGCGCAGAGGGAAATGGGTTCTCTGTGTCTTTGCGTCTCTGCGTCAAAAATCTCTGCGTTAAGCATTCTTCACCCCGTTCACAAACAACCCCAACCCGCTCATCCCCCGCTCGCCGCGATGAAAACGCGGGTGCTGCCAGGGGAAAATGTGGTTCTCCGGGTGCGGCATCAGCCCCATCACGTTGCCTGCCGGGTTACACAGCGCCGCAATATCGGCCACGGAGCCGTTGGGATTAAAGGGATAGGCGATTTCGGATTTCGGATTGCGGATTGTGGATTCTTCACCCGCTACCCGCACTCGCTACCCGCCACATATTTCAGGGGAATCAGGTTTTGGCCTTGCAATTCGGCCAGCACGTCGGCGTCTTTCACGGCCAGGCGGCCTTCGCCGTGGGCGACAGGACAGTAGATCGGCTCCGTGAGTCCCTGCGTGAACAGGCTGGAGCTGGCCGAATTGGGTTCCAACAGCACCCATCGGCACTCAAAATGCCCCGACTGATTATACGTCAGCGTGACATTGCGGATTGCGGATTGCGGATTGCGGAATGCGGGGAGCAGCCCGGCTTTGACGAGGACCTGGAAGCCGTTGCAGATGCCCAGGACAGGACGGCCGTTACTCGCAAACGCCCCCATCTCCTCCTGTAACCGCCGCTGCAAATCCACCGCCCACAACACGCCCGCGCCCAAATCGTCGCCATAGGAGAAACCCCCGGCGACCACCAGCATCGCATAATCCAACAGCCGCCGCTCCCCGGCCAGCAGTTGGTTGATATGCACAATCTCCGGCCGGCCGCCCGCCAGTTCCACCGCCAGCGCCGCGTCGTGGTCGCGGTTCGTGCCGTTGGCGTGCAGGATCAGCACCTTCGGCGCTTTTTGATTTCGGATTTCGGATTTCGGATTTCGGATTGGGGGCTTCCAGGATGGGTTGGCGGCACGGCCGTTTACCCTGAACACCTCTCCCCCAATCACCCCAAAACACTCATGCGGCGTCCCGGCCATGATGGCGCGGAACAGGTCGGAATGTTCGGGGCGCACTTCGACCACAAAGCGGCTCAGGCTCTCCGCGAACAAAATCGCCTCGTCGGACGAGTAGGCCCAATATGGATCGCGGGGCGCGTGGCTGAGGTGAATTTCCACCCCCAAACCGCCCGCCAGGCACATTTCCGCCAGCGTCACGGCCAATCCGCCTTCGGCGCAGTCGTGGCACGCCTGCACCAATCCGGCTTGCATCGCCCGGTGGAGCTTGCGGAAGGCGTCCAGCGCGCCTGTTTTCGCCTTTGGCACGTTGGCGTGCTGCGGCTGAACCTTTCCGCCAACCAGCCCAAAGTGGCTGCCGCCCAACTCCGCCCCCGTTTCGCCGATGATGAACAGAAAATTGCCCGCCCGCTTCAAATCCATCGTCACCGTCTTGGCTACGTCTGGCACGATGCCCAGAGCGGAGATGAGCAGCGTGCCGGGAATGGCGTGTTTCTGACCGTCGCTGCCGGTGTATTCGTTGTTCAGGCTGTCTTTGCCAGAAATGAAGGGGGTCTGGTAGGCCAGGGCCGCGTCGTGGCAGCCCTGGGCGCAGCGCACCAGACTGCCCAGGCGGTCGGGCAGATTGGGGTTGCCCCAGCAGAAATTGTCCAGAATCGCCACCTGATCGGGGTCTGCGCCCACGGCCGTTACGTTGCGCAGCGCCTCATCCACAGCCGCAAAGGCCATGTGGTACGGGTCGAGGTCGGTAGTGGGGGTTGATGCCGTTGCTGAGGGCAACGCCCTTGATTGCGGATTGCGGATTGCGGATTGCGGATTGAGAGGATTCCGCAATCCGCAATCCGCGATCCGCAATTGTTCCCTGCGGGACAATGACGGCCGCGTCGCTGGGGCCGTGGTTGGCGTGGCCGGTGAGGGGTTTAACGGCCGTTCCGCCCTGCACTTCATGGTCATACCGCCGAATCACCGCCTCCTTCGAGCGAATGTCAGGGTGCGCCAGCAAGCGAAGGAGCGCCTCTTTGGGATTGCGGATTGCTGATTGCGGATTTTGGATTGGCGGTTCACAATCCGCAATCCGCAATCCGCAATCCGCAATTAATCTTCGCTGCGGGATGCCGTTGTGCAGAAACTCCATGTCCAGTTCGCCGACGAGTGCCTCGCCGTAATAGATGTGCAGACGGCCGTTATCCCCAAACGTGCCCAATACCGTCGGTTCCACGTCTTGCCCGGCGCAAATTTCGGCCAGCCGGGCGAAGTTGGCCGGCGGCACGGCCAGCACCATGCGCTCTTGGGCTTCGCTGAGCCAGATTTCCCAGGGGCGCAGACCGGGATATTTCAGTTTTACGGCCTGAAGCTGAACCGTCGCCCCCAACTTCTCGCCCATCTCGCCCACCGCCGAGCTAAAGCCACCCGCGCCGCAGTCGGTGATGGCTGTGTAAAGTTCCTCGTCGCGGGCGCGCAAGACCACTTCCTGCACCTGTTTTTCCATGATGGGATGGCCGATTTGCACGGCCGTTCCCGCAATCTCACTCGTCGCCACGTCCATTTCCATGCTGGAAAAGGTCGCGCCGCGCAGCCCATCGCGCCCCGTCCGCCCCCCAATCGCCACAATCAGGTCGCCCGGCTGCGCCTTTGTGCGGTGCGAACCGTGCGGCAAAATGCCCAGGCAGCCGCAGTAGACCAGCGGATTGGCCGTGTAGCCGGGATGGTAATGGATGGAGCCGTTTACTGTCGGGATGCCCATTTTGTTGCCGTAATCCTCGATGCCGTGAATCACGCCATCGGCGATACGCGCCGGGTGCAGCACGTTGGTCGGCAGGTCGTCGTGGGGCAGGTCGGGCGGGCCGAAACACAACACGTCGGTGTTGGCGATGGGGCGGGCGCTGACGCCCAGCACGTCGCGCACCACGCCGCCCACGCCCGTATTCGCCCCGCCAAACGGCTCCAGCGCCGAGGGATGGTTGTGGGTTTCCACCTTAAACGCCAGGTCAAACTGTTCGTCGAAGGCGATGATGCCCGCGTTGTCCACAAAAGCGGAATGGACCCAGGATTTGTTGAGTTTGTCGGTGGCGGCGCGAATATAGGTGTTGAGCAGGCCGTTGATTTGCTCCGTTTTGCCGTCCGGCCCGGTGTAATCAATCAGCGCCTTAAAGGTTTTGTGGACACAATGTTCGCTCCAGGTCTGGGCGATCATCTCCAGTTCCACGTCGGTCGGGTCGCGCTCTTCGGCGCGGTAATAGGTTTGCACCGCCTGCATTTCGGCCAGATCCAACGCCAGCCGCCGCTCCTGGCTGATGGCTAACAACGCCACTTCATCCGCTTCGCGTAGACAAATAGTCTCGACTGTCGCGTCGGCCGGCTGATGGGCAAAAAAGGGCGGACTGATGGCTTCGTTAATGGTGAAACGCTGCACGACCGGATTGGCGAAGATTTCGGCCGCCAGGGCCTGGCGGGTTGCTTCGTCCAGGTCGCCTTGCAAATAGAAGCGCTGGCCGCTGGCCGCCCGTTCCAGCCCTGTTATGCCCAATAGATGGGCGGCTTTTACCAGGTTGTCGCCCGGCGGGTCGGTGACGCCGGGGAAGAGGGAGACGTCAAGAAAATGGTCAATGGTTAATTGCCAATTGTCAATTGTCAACGTTGGCAATTGGCTATTGACCATTGACCATTCTTCCGTCACTGGGTCGGCCAGGAGTTGGGCGGCGATTTTTACTGCATCTTCGGCGCTTAATTGACCTTGCAAAAAGATGATGCGGGCGGCGTGACAGCCGGTCAGTTGGCTGTAGCCGAGTTGGTGGGCGGCCTCAAGATAGGCACGGCCGTTCAGACGGCCGTCTTCCAGGCGGGGGGTTATGTCAATGCGAAAGGTGGTTGGGTTGGTTGGGGAAACGGCAATATCTTCTTGCGTTGTCTGCACTGTCATCTCTTCTCCTCACAAAAACAAACTCCCGCTTCATGTGTGGACATTGAGCGGGAGTAAGGTGACTGTTTAATTGTCAGATTGCCGGTAAAAAGTGAGGGGCTGGTTTCGGTTCAGGCGTAATGCTGTGCCAAATCCGTGCCACAGCGCCAATGTAGAACATCGAATACACGGCCACCACAGCCGATTGGGCATGAAACCATTCATAACTTCATGATTGTATCCAACTGATTTCAGCGATGCACCCCAAATTGTGAGATTAGTGAAAGATGCCTAACGGCCGTTCCCTTCCATTGTTAGAGATAACCAAGTTTCTTGGCTTCAAAGGTCAACTCATCCCGAAAATCGGGGTGGGCAATGCCGATGAGCGCCTGCGCCCGCTGCCGGATAGACTTGCCATATAATGCCGCTATGCCAAACTCCGTCGCCACAAAATGCACGTCACTGCGTGTTGTCACCACGCCAGAGCCATGCTTCAACATCGGCACAATGCGGGTCAGCGCGCCCCCTTTGGCTGTGGACAGCAGCGCCACAATAGGCAGCCCACCCTTCGACCGCGCCGCGCCGCGAATGAAATCTACCTGCCCACCCGCGCCGCTGTACAGGCGCGGACCAATCGAATCGGCGCACACCTGCCCTGTCAGGTCCACTTCCAAAGCGGAATTGATGGCGACCATGTTGTTGTTTTGGGCGATGTTGAACGGGTCATTGACATAATCGGTCGGGTGTAGTTCGATCAGCGGATTGTTGTGGATGAAATCATACAGAACCTTCGTGCCAAACAGGAACCCGGCGATGATTTTGCCCGGATGGAATGTCTTGCGTGAGCAGGTGATCACCCCTCGTTCGACCATTTCGACCACGCCATCGGAGAACAATTCAGTGTGAATGCCCAGGTCTTTGTGATTGCCTAAATTTTGCAGCACAGCGTCCGGGATGCTGCCGATGCCCATTTGTAGGGTTGCGCCGTTGGGGATCATCTCGGCGATATGCGCACCCACCTGGAGGTGGTCTGCGGTTCCGCCACCCTGCGGCGCTTCGGGCAAAGGGTAATCCACCTCGACGATGTGGGTCAGGCGGCTGAGGTGGATGAAGCTGTCGCCCAGGGTGCGCGGCATTTGCTGGTTGACTTCAGCGATGATGATGCGCGCCGCTTCGGCCGCCGGTTTGGTTGTGCCCACTTCCACGCCGAAACTGCAAAAGCCATGCTCATCTGGCGGGGAGAGGGAGATGAGGGCCACATCTATGGGCAAGTAGCCATCGCGGAACAAGCCGGGAATTTCGCTTAAGAAGATAGGCGTAAAATCGGCGCGCCCTTCTTGCACCGCCTGCCGCACATTGTGACCGATGAACAGAGCGTTAACGCGAAAGCTGTCCTGGTAGGCCGGGTCACAGTAGGGGGCCGGGGCAAAGGTTAATATATGTGTCAGCTCTACGTCGTGTAGTTCTGGTGCGCGGGCGGTCAGGCCCTGGGTGAGTTCGACCGGTACGCCGGCGCCGCCGCCGACGTACAGCCGATCATTGGATTGAATAACACTGAGAGCTGTGGCGACGTCAGTGACTTTGCTGCGATATAGGGTTTCCCAGTTCATCGTAAAACTTCCTTAAATGCGGAGCCTCCTGGCGATAGATGGACCTGAACTTCACGGTCCAACGTGGATGCAATGTCCGGGTGGGTGAGTTTGCCATGATACAAAACGACGCCGCGCAGAAGGGATGCGCGTTTTTGCACAGCGCCCAGCAGCCCATTGTCGGCGATGGACAGCAGGTGGGGCAGGGCGGCGTTGGTGATGGCGTAGCTGGTGGTGCGGGCGACGGCCGATGTGATGTTCGGCACGCAGTGGTGGATAACCCCTTCAGCCATGTAGATGGGGTCGCGCAGGGTGGTGGGGCGGCTGGTTTCTACGCAGCCACCTTCATCAATGGAAAAATCAATGATGATGGAACCGGGCCGCATACTGCGGACCATTTCGCGGGAAATGAGAACGGGGGCGCGTTTGCCTGGTTCCAAAATGGCTCCTACCAGTACGTCGGCGAACTGCACGGCGCGTTTGAGGTTAAATTCGTTGGCGAGCATGGTGGTGACACGGCCGTTACTCCGTTCTTCAATTTGGCGCAGGCGCGGAATATCCCGTCCGACCACGGTGACGGCCGCGCCGACACCGCAAAATGCGTGAGCGGCGTTGCTGCCCACCACGCCAGCGCCCACAATGACCACAGCCGCTGCCGGTACACCGGGAAGCCCGCTTAACAACATGCCCAATCCTTGCTGCCCTGGCAGGCTTTGGCCGCTGCGCAGCAAATTTCCGGCGATGATTGGAGCCATGCGCCCGGCGACTTCGCTGGCCGGCAGCAGCACTGGGCGCACGCCGTCATCTTCTTCTAGCTCTTCATAGGAAATGGCGGTGATTTCATGCTCGGTCAGCGCGTTGAGCAGGTCCGGGGAGGCCACGCGCAGGTGCAGGAAAGAGCAGATGATCTGCCCTGACCGAAAGAGGCGGTGTTCGGCGGCTGTGGGACGGGCAATTTTGGCGACGACATCGGCACGGCCGTAGGCTTCGGCGGTGGAATAGACAATTTGCGCGCCAGCCTGGCGGTAATGCTCGTCGGTGAAACCGGCTCCATGACCGGCGTCGCGTTCTACGTAGACGGTGTGGCCGGCCTGGGTCAGCGCCAGCACGCCTGGCGGGGTTAACCCCACCCGCATTTCTAGATCACGTATTTCTTTTGGGACTCCAAATTCCATGGTGCGCTTCCTTTTGCAAAATGGGAAATAGAGCGTGACGGGTCACGCTAACGGTTGGGTTTAGGAACCATAACGGGCATATGGCTCTGGGGAATCCCCCTGGGCGCGCTGCCATTCATGCACCACCAGCCGGAAAATGTCTGATTCAGTGATGATGCCGACCAATGTTCCCTGGGCGTTGACTACCGGCAGGCTGCCGATGGTATGGGTTAGCAGCATTTGCGCCGCTTCGCCGATGGTGGCGTGTTCAGAAATGGTGAGGGGGTCGGGGGTCATTATTTCGGCGACACTGAGGCGGGCGAGCATGAAGTTGAGTTCCCAGATGTTGAGGGAGGTGGCCGGCGACGGCCGTGCGCCGCGCACATCGCCGTAGGTGACAATACCCAGCAGACGGCCGTTCTCATCCACCACCGGCAGCCGACGAATTTTGTGGCTGGTCATCAGGTCGTAGGCGTCGGGTAACGATGCCGTCGGCGAAATCGTGATCAAGTCGCGTGTCATCCACTCGTTGACCAGTTCCAGCTTCATGGGTTCCCTCCTGATTGTCTTTTGGAAGCGCTGCGGGTGTGTAAACGATTGAATCCCGTTAAGACCTGCCAGGTCTTAACGGGAAATCATATTTGTGAACCCTGAAAAGCCTCCGCCAGAACGGTTAATCGGCCGCCTTGCCGATGCTGCGCATATAGATGATAGATAGAATCAACTGCACGGTTATGATGGCCGCTGAAATCAGGCAATAACGGCAGACGGCATGAATGACAAATATCTCCAAAGCGGTGAGGTATGCGGTGAACACAAAAGCCAACCCGGTCAGCCCCACCATGATCTCTGGTGCATAATCTTGCAAAATGGACAGCCAATCTTTGAGCCAAATCACCATGAACATGGTGATGTAGCCCAACAGTCCGATAAGGGCCACCGGGATGGGGCCGATAGAGGCATAAGGCGCACCTGGGCCGCTAACCTGCCCGCAGTCATCGAAGCCGTTTGGTGCACAAACACTGAGCAGAACGCCATTGTGGTAAAGCAGCAAGAAATAAGCCACAAACATGCCGACAACCGCCAGCAGTTGAATCAAGCGTAGTTGCCAATCGTCCGGTTTTTGCATAGAAGCCTTAGGAGCCTAGCCGCGCGTTTAGAAGCTGCTGGAAGTTGGCGACGGGCAGGTTGCCAAGCACCATTTCGCCGTTGACAAAAAACGTGGGCGTGGAATTAATGCCACTGAGGCTGGCAGCCTGGATGTTGCTGGTGATGGTGGCCTGGTAACGGCCGTCATCAATGCAAGCCGCAAATGCTTCCACGTCTAATCCCAGCGTACTGGCGGCATCTAAGAACCCGTCCCGCGTATTAAAGCGAGACGTTCCCTGATTGGCGAACAATGCTTTGTGGAATGGTTCAAACTGCCCCTGCTCGTTAGCGCACAGCGCCGCCGACGAAGATGGCAGGGTCGGGTAACCCGTCTGCCCACCCAGAGCGTAGGGAACCGTAATCCAACGTACCTGCCCGGAATCCACGTATTGCGCCTTCAAAATATCGGCCGAATTCAGGTTGAAGTTGGCGCAGTGGCCGCAGCCATAATCTGAAACTTCAACAACAGTGATGGGCGCGTCGGCCGCGCCGTCTACGATACAATTGCCGGGATTGGCCGTGCAATAATCTTCCAAGACGAAGCTAGGCGTAGCGGTTGGCGCCGGGGTCGGTGGTCCGGAGCCTTGCAGCGACGCAAACAGTAAGCCAAATAAACCGACAACGCCCACACCGATGATGCCACCGATAAGCAGCCAGTTTGTCTTGCGTTCTTCGGCCTTGAGGTTTCGTCTTTTTACAGCTCTTTTTGCCATGCGTTAAACCTTCCTTTCAAAAAATTCAATTCACATCTCCCTCCGATTCTCTCATAAGAATGGGCTGCTGCCAAAATAGAGTGAAATATTTAACCGAACGCTAAAGGCGATTGTGTGTAACACCGCTACAAATCATAGGCCGCCAAACGTTGTTATACCCGGTTGTTTTTCGCAATTTGACGCCCGTCTTGGGCTGCGTTAGAATTGCCTGTCTTGCTTGGCATCATTAAGAGTATAATGCCTCCCGCATGTGGATGTGAGTACGGCTCAGATGATGGGCCGGCATTTCGCCTGCGGGAGCATCATTATCAGGTGAGCTTGTGTTTGAGTCCTTAGGTTCGCGCCTACAACTTGTTTTCGACAATTTACAGCGCCGCGGCAAACTGACGGAAGAAGACGTAGACGCCGCCATGCGCGAGGTCCGTCTGGCTTTGTTGGAAGCGGACGTGAACTTTAAGGTTGTTAAAAGCTTTGTGGCGCGGGTGCGCGAGCGCTCTGTGGGGCAAGAAGTGATGCGCAGCCTGACGCCAGGGCAGCAGGTTGTCAAGATTGTTCACGATGAGTTGGTAACAACTTTGGGTGAGCCGGGCCGCCTGAACCTGGGGATGCAGTCGCCGGCGGTGATTATGCTGGTGGGGCTGCAAGGCGCAGGTAAGACGACGATGGCGGCCAAACTGGCCTTGCACTTGCGCAAACAGGGCAGACGGCCGTTGCTTGTCGCCTGTGATGTTTATCGGCCGGCGGCCATTGACCAACTGCAAACTTTGGGCAAGCAGCTAGACATCCCCGTCTATGCTGAAGGCATACAGGCCGACCCGGTGAACATCGCCCGCAATGGGGTGAAGCAGGGGGCCAGCAGCGGCGTGACGGTGGTGATTATAGACACGGCCGGCCGTTTGAACATTGACGAGATGAAGATGGATGAGATACGGGCGATTAAAACGGCCGTTTCCCCCATTGAAACCCTGCTCGTCGCCGACGCCATGACCGGCCAGGAAGCGGTGCGCGTCGCCACCGACTTTAACAACGCCGTCAGCCTGACTGGCCTGATCATGACCAAAATTGACGGCGATGCGCGTGGTGGTGCTTCCATTTCCATGCGCGAAGTGACCAACGTGCCCATCAAATTCCTGGGGACCGGCGAAAAACTAAGCGCCATAGAGGTGTTCCACCCAGACCGTCTGTCCAATCGTATTCTGGGCATGGGCGATGTGATGACTCTCATCGAAAAAGCCCAGACGGAGATGGACCAGGACGAAGCGCAGCGGGCCGGCGAGCGGATGATGGAAGGCAAATTTGACCTGGAAGATTTTCTGGGGCAGATGCAGCAAATCAAACGTATGGGTCCTATCGCCCAGATCATGGAAATGATTCCGGGCATGAACAAGATGGCCAAAGACGTGGATATGTCCCAGGCTGAAGGGGATTTGAAACGTATCGAAGCCATGATCCGCTCCATGACTTTGGAAGAGCGGCGCAATCCCAAGATCATCAAGGCCAGCCGCAAGCGGCGCATTGCCGTTGGGTCTGGCACAACCGTTCAAGACGTGAACGTCCTCTTGAAGCAGTTTCAAGAGATGCAAACCATGATGAAGCAATTACGTACCAGCCGCGGGCGTAAAAGTTTGATGAATATGTTTGGCGGCCGTTTTTAGGGATAGTCAAATGGTCTGGTAGTTGAATCGTCTGGTAGTTGGTCACCGTCCTTGCTGGCTAACAGACTGGCAGACTAACAGATTAACAGACTAAATGACATAGAATGGAGAATAGAAATAAGAAATGCTGCGAATTCGCTTAAGTCGAACTGGTAAAAAAGGTCAGCCCAGCTACCGTGTGGTGGTGGCGGATATTAACTCGAAGCGTGACGGCCGTGTTGTAGAACGTATCGGCCATTACAATCCCCTGACAGACCCGGCTGAATACAAAATTCAGGAAGCCCGCGCCTTGCATTGGCTCAGCGTGGGGGCACAGCCCTCAGACGCCGTGCGCCTTTTGCTGGAAAAACAGGGCACGATGGGCCGCTTGCAGCGGTTTCATGGTGGGGAGTCGTTGGAAAAACTGGTCGCCGAATATGAAGGCGTCGCGCTGCCCGATGAACCGGTAGACGCAACGGCCGTCGCCGCCGCAACCGCGCTGTCGCTGTTGTCGCTGGGTTGTGGCTGCCGAAGAAGAGTAGCAGCGTGCCGTTTTCCGTTGGCATTTGCCAGAGCCAGTGGCCTACGGAATACGGAATACGGATAGTAGATATTTTTCTGGCACGGCCGTTAACGCCGCAAAGGCCCGGATATGAAAGAACTGGTTGAATATATCGTCAAATCGCTGGTGGACGAGCCGGACGCCGTACACGTTTCTGAGTACGCCGACCGTTCGGCCACCACGTTGGAATTATCCGTTGCTGCGCCCGACATGGGGCGCGTCATTGGCAAAAATGGGCGCGTTATCAATTCCATCCGCGCCCTGCTGCAAGTGTTAGCCGACAAAGAAGGCCAACAAGTTTCCCTGGAAGTCTTGGAAGCCGACGGCCGCTAACGGAGTGGAGTCTCTTTGACCAAGAAACAAACACCGCGTCAAGAGAAAAATCAGCAGCGAGGCTTGGCAGATGATGATTCTGCCGAGCCTCGTTTTTTGGTCATCGGCGAAGTGATGAAGCCGCATGGGGTGCGCGGCGAAGTTCGCGTCTTGCCGCATACCGATTTGCCGGAGCGCTTCACCTGGCTGGAAACGGTCTACCTGGGGCAAAATAACCCACGGCCGGTGGCGGTGGAAGCAGCGCGGCTGCATCAAAACCTCGTCCTGCTAAAGCTGGCCGGGTATGATGACCGTGACGCGGCCGATTCGCTGCGTGGCATGTGGCTGCAAGTGCCCGAATCTGAGGCGATTCCGCTGGAAGAGGGGGAATATTTCCTCTACCAACTGATTGGTCTGGCCGTTTTTAGCGACGAGGGCGAACACCTGGGTGAGTTAACCCAGGTGTTAGAAACCGGCGCTAACAATGTGTTTGTCGTCACCAAAGAGAAGCAGGAAATTTTGCTGCCAGACATCGAAGACGTGATTGTGGACATTGATTTTGACAACGGCCGTATCACCGCCCATCTGCTGCCGGGTTTGCTTGGCTAAGACCAGTTTCCAATAACCAGTGTTCAGTAATCAGTACGGACCGCCGCTTCTCGCCAACCACTGAACACCGAACACTGAACACTCCTTCTTGCACTCCCGACCCTGTTTTCCCGCGCCTCGTGCTGAGCGTCGGTTTTTCTTAATTTCAATTGCGCGAGCCTATTCTGCATGGTATGTTAGCCGCATGTCTGACAAAAAATATTGGCTTGGCTTCAACCTGGTCAAGGGCATTGGCTCGGCCAAGATGCAGGCGCTCCTGGACGCCTTCGACAGTCTGGAAGCCGCCTGGTTAGCCACCGAAGCCCAACTCAAAAAACTCGGCTTTGACCAACGGGCCATCAACAGCTTGCTGGAAACCCGCTCTTTGCTGGACCTGGACGCTGCCTGGCAGCAGGTAGAAAAAAACGGCATCCAGCTCTTAACCTGGGATGACCCAGCCTACCCTACCTATCTGCGTGAAATTCCGATGCCCCCGCCGGTGCTTTACCTGTGGGGCGAGATCAAGGAAGTAGATCGATTCGCGGTGGCGGTGGTGGGTACGCGGCGATTAACGGCTTACGGCCGTCAGGTCACCCGTGATCTTGTAACCGGACTGGTAAAAAATGGCGTCACCATTGTCAGCGGATTGGCGCGGGGGATTGACGCTGTGGCCCACAAAACAGCGCTGGAAATGAACGGCCGTACCCTGGCCGTCTTAGGTTCTGGTCTGGACCATATTTACCCCACCGAAAATCGCGCCCTGGCGCAGCAAATTGCCGCCGGCA
Organism: Candidatus Leptovillus gracilis; assembly: GCA_016716065.1. Classification (NCBI taxonomy): domain Bacteria; kingdom Bacillati; phylum Chloroflexota; class Ardenticatenia; order Promineifilales (SeqCode); family Promineifilaceae (SeqCode); genus Candidatus Leptovillus; species Candidatus Leptovillus gracilis. Next base: position 650,563 of record JADJXA010000002.1, read on the forward strand.
GTGGAGCTGTCCTCAGCGAATATGGCCTGGGTGTGCAGCCCGAAGCCAAAAACTTTCCACCGCGCAACCGCGTCATCAGCGGCCTGTCGTTGGGTGTGGTGGTGGTGGAGGCCGGCGAGCAGAGCGGCGCGCTGATCACTACCAAGTTTGCCATCGAACAAGACCGCGAGGTATTTGCCGTGCCCGGCAACGTCAACAGCCCGGTCAGCCGCGGCCCCAACCGGCTCATCCAGCAGGGGGCCAAGTTGGTCACCTGCGTAGAAGACGTGTTGGAAGAGCTGAATTTGCAGATGGTGGTGGAGCATACGGCCGTGCAGCTTGCCCTGCCCGAAACGGCCGAAGAAGTCGCCCTCTACACCCACCTCACCGCCCAACCGGTCCACATAGATGACCTCAGCCGGGCTACCGGCCTTGCCAGCAGCGTCATCAGCAGCACCCTGACGCTGATGGAGCTGAAGGGCATGGTCCGCCAGGTTGGCGGCATGAATTATGTCCTGGGGCGGGAACCAGACCCTATCTACGAGGTAACACCCGATAAGGAAAAAAGTGATTTGCCATGAAAATCATCATTTTTGCCGGCGGCTCTGGCCGCCGCTTGTGGCCGCTCAGCCGCCAAAAATCACCCAAACAGTTCGAGCCTATCCTGGGCAGCCGTTCCACGCTGCAGCTCGGCGTCGAGCGTGTGTTGGATGTGTATGGCGCGGCCAACATTTTCATTTCCACCAATGAACGGTATGTGGATTTGGTGCGCCAGCAGCTTCCCCAACTGCCGCCGCAAAACATCATCGGCGAACCGGCGCGGCGCGACCTGGCCGCGGCCGTCGGTCTGGCCCTGACGCACCTGGCCCACCAGACGGATTCCCCTGACGAACCGGTGGCGATTTTGTGGGGCGACAATTACATGAGCCAGGTGGACACCTTTCGCAGTGTCCTGGCAGCGGCAGAAACATTGCTGCGGCAGCGCAAAGCGGCCATTTTGTTTGTCGGCGAGACGCCGCGTTTTGCCAACGAAAACCTGGGCTGGATTGGCCTGGGGGAGAGATTGGGCGAGGTGGGGGAACGGCCGTATTACCGGTTTGCCTCTCTCAGCTACCGCCCGCCGCTGGACCACTGCCAGCAAATGTTTGCGGAAAAAACCCATGTGTGGAATACTGGCTACTTCGTGACAACCATTGGTTTTGTCCAACAGCAGTACCAGCAGCAGCAGCCAAAAATATGGCAGCAACTTACGGAAATTGGTCAGCGCATCGGCCATGCCGATTACCTGGCTGTGCTGCGTCACGTGTATCCGCAGATTGAGTCGCTCAGTTTCGACGATGCGATTTTACAATATATTGCGCCCGAAGAAGCAGCCGTGCTGCATGGCAGCATGGGCTGGAGCGATCCAGGCACGCTGTATGCGCTAAAGGAAGCGCTGAATCCCGATCCAACGGCCAACGTCACCGAGGGACTGGTCCTGACCAAACAGGCCAGTGACTGTCTGGTCTACAATCAGCAGGCTGGCAAACTCGTGGCGGTGATAGGCGTGGAGGGTCTTGTCGTTGTTAACATGGACGACGCCTTGCTCGTCGTCCACAAAGACCAGATTCCACTAGTCAAAGCGTTGGTTGACGGACTGGACGGCACAGAACTGGAAAAGTACAGCTAATTGTATGAGTGAAGAACAGAGATTAGAAGGCTACTGCCTCAAATGTAAAGATAAACGGATTATTGACAATCCGAAACCAGAATGGGCGGCGAATGGTTCACCGGCCACTCGTGGAACCTGCCCGATATGCGGCGCTACGATTTATCGGCGTGGTCATACGCCGACCCATGACGTGCTGCCTAAGCCCGAAGTAACATCCACGCCCAAGAAAAAATCGGGCCGGAAGGCCAAAGCTAAAAAATCGGGCAAAGCTGCTAAAACAAAGACCACCCAATCGGCTAAAGCGCCAGCAGCTCCGGCGGCCAAGCCGTCCAAAAAGACGGACAAAGTGGCCGAGAAGCCGGGGACATTGTCTGGTAAATTGGTGATCGTGGAGTCCCCGGCCAAAGCCAAAACCATTGGTCGTTACCTGGGGCGCGGCTACACGGTGAAATCCAGTGTGGGCCACGTGCGCGATTTGCTCAAGTCGCGGCTGAGCGTGGACGTGGATAACGATTTTGCGCCGGAGTATCGTGTGACCAACGACAAGCGCAAAGTGGTGAAAGAGTTGACCGAAGCGGCCGCCAAAGCCAAAGAGATTTACCTGGCGACTGACCCGGACCGCGAAGGGGAAGCCATTGCCTGGCACGTTTTAGAATCGGCGGGTATGGACCCCAAACGTACGCGGCGCGTTGTGTTTCAGGAGATTACCAAACCGGCGGTGCAGGCGGCGTTTGGAAACTCGCGCGAAATTGACATGGACCGGGTGAATGCGCAGCAGGCGCGCCGTATTTTGGACCGGCTGGTGGGTTACAAGCTCAGCCCGCTGCTGTGGCGTAAGGTGCGCGGTCGGCTGTCGGCCGGCCGGGTGCAGTCGGTGGCGGTGCGGTTGGTGGTGGAGCGCGAGCGAGAGATTGAGCAGTTTACGCCGGTGGAGTATTGGACGTTGGCGGCGGAATTGAGCCAGCAAAAGGTTGGCAAGGGTGGGGAACGGCCGTTTTTTCTGGCTAAACTCTTCAAATACAAAGGGGATGACCCGGTCCTCAACAGCGAAGCGGATGTGCTGCCCCATCTGAATGCCCTGGAAACAGCCCATTGGCAGGTGGGCGATGTGCGGCTGGGCACGCGCACGCGCCGTCCGGCGGCCCCCTTTACTACCAGCACCATGCAGCAGGAAGCGTCGCGCAAGCTGGGCTTTGGAACCACCAAAACCATGCGCGTGGCGCAGCAGTTGTACGAAGGCGTAGACCTGGGCGACGCTGACGGCGCGGTGGGCCTGATCACCTACATGCGTACCGACAGCGTGACTGTCTCGACGGAAGCGCAGAAAGAAGCACAGGCGTACATTTTGCAGCATTATGGACGCGATTATGCCCCGGACAGCCCGCCCATCTATAAAACGCGCTCCAAAATGGCGCAAGAAGCGCATGAAGCGGTGCGCCCCACGTCGGTGATGCGCGCCCCCAAAGCGGTGAAACCTTCCCTCTCGCGGGACCAATACCGGCTGTATCAGTTGGTGTGGGACCGTTTTGTCGCCAGCCAGATGTCGCCGGCCGTTTATGACACTGTTTCGGCTGACGTGTGGGCGGGTGAGGCGAAGCTGGCGGCGGAGCAACGGCCGTATCTCTTCCGCGCCACCGGTTCATCGCTGCGTTTCCCTGGCTTTCTGGCCCTCTACGAAGAAACCGAGCCGCAAGACCGCCCCAGCGAAAACGGCGAGGCGCGTGTCCCGGCCGATTTGCAGACCGGCGAACTGTTGGATTTGCTGCGGCTGCGGCCAGAACAGCATTTTACCCAGGCGCCGCCCCGCTTCACCGAGGCGACCCTGGTGCGCGAGTTGGAGGAAAATGGGATCGGCCGACCCAGCACCTATGCCTCTATCATTTCCACCGTGCAGGCGCGGGGGTATGTGGAGATTGTGGACAAGCGGTTGCAGCCTACCGAGACGGGGCAGATCGTCACCGATATTTTGGTGGAATATTTCCCCAATATCCTGTCGGTGGATTTTACGGCGCGGCTGGAAGATGAGCTGGACGAAATTGCCGAGGGTAAGCCGTGGGTTCCGGTGATTGCCGGTTTTTACGGCCGTTTTGAAGACAACCTGGCGAAAGCAGATGCTGCTATCCCCAAAATTGAACTGAAAAAAGAGCTGGACCTGGTAGGGCGAGATTGCCCTACCTGCGGCCGACCGTTGGTGTACCGCGAAGGGCGCTTTGGTCGGTTTGTGGGGTGCAGCAATTTCCCAAGCTGCCGCTTTACCGAGCAAATCCTGACTAAGCTGGACATTCCCTGCCCGCGCTGCGGCGGCGACCTGATTGAGAAACGGACACGCAAGGGCAAAGTGTTTTTTGGCTGCGCCAGTTATCCGGCGTGTGAGTGGACGAGTTGGAAACGGCCGTTAAAACAACCGTGCCGTGTCTGTGGCGGTCTTCTGGTTCAGGTGAACAACGAGACGGCTGAATGTACCCAATGCGCCACACAGCAGCCCATCATCCGGCAGGAACCGGTGGCGGCGGATTGAGGACGGCCGTTAAGCGCCTGTTCTAAAACGAGAGGTTTGCAATTACCCATCCGCAACCCGCCATCCGCAATCCAAAATACCTGTATCTGACGGTTTTTGTCGCCGGTATGTCTACCCTGGCGCTGGAATTCACCACCAGTCGCATGTTGCAGACCGTGTATGGCACGTCTAACCTGGTGTGGGCCAACGTCATTGGATTGGTGCTGCTGTTTCTGACGTTGGGTTACTTCATCGGAGGGTGGTGGGCGGATAAACGGCCGTACCTCACCACCTTTTACGCCCTGGTCAGCGCCGCCGGGTTGGCTGGCGTCTTCTTCTTGCTGCTCACCAGCGTCATCCTCAAAACGGCCGCCGCAGCCATGGCGGCCATCAACGTCAGCGCGTTGGTCAGCTCGTTGGTCGGCGTGATTCTGGCTCTGGCTGTGCCCATCACGCTGCTGGGCTGCATTTCCCCCTTTGCCATCCGGTTGGCGGTGCAAGACGTGGGTCAGGCGGGGCGCGTCAGCGGCCGCATTTACGCCATCTCCACCTGGGGCAGTTTGTTGGGAACCTACCTGCCGGTGCTGGTGACCATTCCGTTGGTCGGGTCGCGGGTGACGGCCGTTCTCTTCGGTTCACTCCTCTTCATGGTTGGATTGATCGGCTTGTGGCAGACCAGTCGGCAAAAAGGCATGATGGGCGTGGCCGCCGGGCTGCTGCTGCTGCCGGTGGTGCTGCTCTGGACATCCGGCGGCATTAAGGCTTACGAAGGCCAGCTTTTCGAGACTGAATCGGCCTATAATTACGTCCAGGTGGTGCGCCAGGGCGACTGCAATTACCTGCTGCTGAACGAAGGACAGGCGTATCACTCTTTCTACTGCGACGATGGCTACGTGCCCAATGTTTCGGTGTGGAGCATCATGCTGGCCGCGCCATATTTCAACGCCGGGCCGGTAACGGTAGACAACGCGGCGATTATTGGGCTGGCGGCGGGGACCATCCCCAAGCAGATGACGCGCGTTTTTGGCGCTGTTCCGCTGGATGGCATCGAGATTGACCCGGTCATTGTGCAGGCCGGGCGCGATTATTTTGCCATGACCGAGCCAAACCTGAACGTGATTGTGGGTGACGGCCGTTACCAACTCAACCAACTTCCCACCACCTACGATCTGATCACCATAGACGCCTACAAAGTGCCCTACATCCCCTGGCATCTTACCACCCGCGAATTTTTCCAGGAGGTGCGGGCGCATCTCAGCGCGACGGGCGTGGTGGCGGTCAACGTCGGCCGCGCGCCGCAAGACCGCTCTCTGGTAGATGCCATGTCGGCTACGCTGTTGGCCGTCTTCCCCACCGTCCACGCCATAGACGTGCCCGGCGCGCTGAATACCATCCTGGTGGCGACCATGCAGCCCACGTCGCCAGAAAATTTGGCGGCGAATCTGGCTGGTCTGGATGCGGCTGTAGACCCCTTGCTGCGGGCGGCGCTGGAAACGGCCGTCGCCCATCCCGCCCCCATCACCGCCTCAGACGTTCTCTTCACCGACGAACGCGCGCCGGTGGAAACCATCGTAGATACTCTGGTGCTGCGTTATCTGCTGCAAGAAGGGCCGGCCGGCCTGCCTGGCCTGGGGGAGTGAGGAGAGATGGGGAGACTTGGTCAGGAACTATACAAAACTGCAAGACAAAAGAGTATGAACAACTTTCTTACTAACATCATTCGTTGGTTGGTGGTCATTGCCACGCCTTTTTTATTGACGGTGCTGACTGTGCGGCTGCTGATTGCCTGGAACAGCCCCAGCTACCCGGCCTGGGAATACGGCCGTATCGAACCCGACCGCTATGGTTTTTCCCCCGCCGAACGGCTGGAACTGGCTGAAGCGACGCTGGATTATTTGCAGCGGCCAGAACCGGCCCCAGACGTGATTTATTTGCTGGAGGATTTGCGCATCCCCGGCACAGACCAGCCGCTCTACAACCCGGCGGAAATCGGCCATATGCTGGATGTAAAAATAGTGGCCGACGCTTTTAAGACCGCTTTGTGGGCCCTGCTGATGGTGGTGGTGGGTGGGCTGATACTCTTGTTTGCCCGGCCAGAAACGCGCTGCCAGGGGGCGAGGGCGTTGTTCCAGGGAGGGGTTTTTACGGGCACGGCCGTTCTTGTCGTCCTGGTCTTCATCGGCATTGCCTGGAACTTTTTCTTCACCCTTTTCCACGACGTCTTCTTCGACCCCGGAACCTGGACCTTCCTGTACACCGATTCGCTCATCCGCCTCTTCCCGGAGCAGTTCTGGTTTGATTTTGCCCTGTTGTGGACCGGCAGCATCTTGTTGTCCGGCGCAGTTCTGGCGGCGCTGGGGTATTGGTTGATGAAAAGGTTGGCATCCTGATGGCTTTAGATTTCAGCGCCGATTTGCACAACCATACCACTGCGTCAGACGGCGCCTATTCACCCACCGAACTGGTGCAAAAGGCCGCCAACCTCGGCTTGCAGGCTGTTGGCGTTACCGACCACGACACGTTGGACGGCCTGGACGAGGCGCTGAACGCCGGGGACGCATTGGACATTTGGGTTGTGCCGGGGGTGGAGGTGTCGCTGCGATTTAGACGGCCGTATTTCACCGGCACGCTCCATTATCTGCTCTACATCCCCTACGCCCTGCTGCCCGACCCCGCTTTTCGCCAGATGGCCGCCGCCATTTTCAGCCAGGGGCGTGGCGGCGAGTTGGTCCGGGGGCGGGTGGCGGCCATCAACGCCGCCTTTGGTCCACAGGGCGAAACGCCGCTGCTGCGCCGCGACCTGACGGCTGCCGAAATTGAGGCGTTGGCGCCCAATATCACCCGCCGCCATTTTGCCCTGGCCTTACAAGCAAATCATGGCCTGGACCATGAGCAGGTCAATCAACTGATTGGCAACGACAGCCGCGCTTATGTGCCATCGGGCATTGAACCGGCGCAGTTGACGCCGCTGCTGCGCCGCTATCCACAGCTGGTACGCGTTTTTGCCCACCCGGCCGCCGGCTCTTTCCCCGGCGAAAGTTTGTACAACGAGGTGCTGCCGCCGCTGGACATTGTGGAAAAGCTGCTGCCAGAATTTTTGGATGAGGCTGTCTTGGGATTGGATGGTCTGGAAGTGCAGTACCCCGGCCATATTCCGGCGCATCGGGCGCTGCTGGCGCAGTGGGCGCAGCGCTATGACCTGCTGATGACCGGTGGCTCGGACTGCCATGATGGGGTGGAACGGCCGTTGGGTGTGGCCGGGGTAACGGCCGCTGCATTTACAGCATTGTTCAACCGCCTCTAGCCCCAACAGCTTTTTGCCTTAGTAATCATCTAAAAATTACATGGTCCAGATTGGTCCAACCTCCAAGATTGGTCCAATCTAAAAAACAAGAAGTTATTCTTAGACGATTACTTAGTTCATTTTGATTGTAAGCAGCCCACGTTAAACTTGCTGCGGAAAACGAACAAAAACCCACCCCATTTCGTTGCGGAATAATTGATCGTGCTGTTACAATGGGGAAAACGAGCAGCCTTTTATGGGAACAGGCGGGGAAATGTGATGCCTGACGCAGCCCAATGAAACGGCCGTCGCCAATTTTTTTGTTCCAGGAGATCGGAGCAATGCCTGTGGTGAAAAAGAGCAAATACGACGAAATCTGTCTGACATACCGCAAATCCAGAAAACTCTCCCTTGATTATGAAAACTTATGTCAGGCGTTTGCCCGTGATGTAGTGGATGGCATGATCGAGTATTTCGATTGGCCGCAAAATCAGGAAATCACCTACATTCCCTTGGGCGAAGAACTGGACCCCCAATAACCGCTTTTATGCCCTCGCCGGCGCCATGCAAATGGACGACGAATCATTCTGGCACTTTGCTCTGGAACTGACAGTTGAGGAACCGGGAGGCTCTTATCCGCTGCCGTTCTTGATGAGCTTTTTCATCAAAAAAGTAGGCCCACATTTTATTGTAAAACTAGGCGCTCAGGGCAAAGAGATTAAAATTCACGAAGAGCGGCGCGGCGATTTAGCCCCATTTTACGACGCCGTGTTTGTCCAAATCATCAATTTCTTCAACCACCAATATCAAGATGCAGTAACCAAGGGGCTGAAAGAACCCGGCTTCATCATGCTTTCACCCACAGCCGATAACAACTAAACGAGTCCTACGCACACACGCAGCACGCATCCATGCCTTTGCTTATCAGTAGTCTACAAAACCAGCGCATCAAGCAAACCGTCAAACTGAACAACCGACGTCAACGGGATGAGCAACAGCGCACTGTCGTTGAAGGGGTTCGTGAAGTCTCGCGCGCATTGGCGGCTGGGCTGACGCCTTACGAGGCGTATGTCTGCCCTGAACTCTTAGCGGACGCTGAGGCAGCCGCGTGTCTGGCGGCATTGGCCGACCTGGCGAATCGGGGGCAGATAGAGCTTTTTGAAGTGACGCCGGCCGTATTTGCCAAGATCGCCTATCGCGGCGAGAGCGGCGGCATTGTGTTGGTGGTCCCGTATCTGCCGCTGACTTTGGCCGATCTGCCTGTTGGTCGGCCGCCATTCCTGGTGGTGGTGGAGGCTGTGGAAAAGCCGGGCAATCTTGGCGCAATTTTGCGCACCGCCGACGCGGCCGGGGTAGATGGCCTGATCGTCTGTGGTGATGATGGCGAGGGCACGGACATTCATAACCCGAATGTGATCCGGGCCAGCCTGGGGGCGCTGTTTGCCGTGCCAACCGTTGCCACGACCAACGGCCGTGCCCAACAATGGCTGCGGGAACAAGCCATCCCGGTCATCGCCGCTACGCCAGAGGGGACACGGCCGTATACGGCCGTAGACCTCACCGGACCCGTTGCCATTCTCCTGGGCAGCGAAGCGCATGGCCTCAGCCGCGCCTGGCTGCAAGCGGCAGAGCAGCAGGTTGTCATTCCCATGCACGGCGTCGTAGACAGCCTCAATTTATCCGTCGCCACCGCGCTGCTGCTCTACGAAGTGGTTCGCCAACGCAGCCCGCAGCCAGGATGACCCATATCGCTTGTTGCATCACAAAATTCAGCCATACGCAAGAATCAATGAGGTATGAAGCCACATGCGAATCGCCTTACTCTCCGATATTCACGGCAATCTGGTCTCCTTTGAGGCTGTTCTGGCCGACATCGAACGTGAAAAAGTTGATCAAATCGTTTGCCTGGGCGATGTGGCTACCTTAGGCCCGGAACCGAGTCGTGTTATACAGCGGTTAAAAGCGTTAAACTGCCCCTGCATCATCGGCAATCACGATCAATTTGTTCTGGAACCAGCCATTTTATACGATTACATGGATGTCCCCTGGTTCGCCGAATCGGTGACCTGGTGCATTGAGCAGCTCAGCGTCGATGATTTTGAATTTATCCGCACTTTTAAACCTCTGTTGGAAATCTCTCTGGACGCATCCCACAAACTGCTTTGTTTCCACGGCTCCCCAAAATCAAACACGGACATTATCCTGGCTATGACACCGCCCACCAACGTAGATGAGCTGTTGGGTGATTACCGGGCCACCGTGATGGCCGGTGGACACACCCACATGCAAATGATGCGGCAGCATAAAGGCATTATGCTGGTCAACGCCGGCAGCGTGGGCATGCCCTTTGAACAGGCCCTCTTTGTCCACGCGCCCCGTTACTTGCCCTGGGCCGAATATGCCATCGTCAGCTTCGAACAGGGGGTGTTGGGCATTGACCTGCGCCGCGTGCCGGTGGATGTGGATCGGGTGCGCCAGGCGGCGGCCAACAGCACCTTCCCCGATGCGGCCACGTGGATCAAAAACTGGCGGCTGCCGGAAGATATGCTGTAACGGCCGTTTCTGTTTGCCAGTTTGCCCGGTTTGGCGATAATTACGCCATCCATTGCCCACGAACAAATAACCCAGGGCTGTTCAATTACCCATTGAGGACCCACGTTATGCAGGCTTTTATCGCCTGCCCTGAACGTAAGTCCTATCATCAACCAATAGGAGAAATCACATGTCAAAACGTTTGGTTAAAGTTGCCGTCACCGGCGCAGCCGGTCAGATTGGCTATTCACTCTTACCCCGCCTGGTATCCGGCGAAGTCTTTGGCCCAGACACTAAAGTCGCCCTGCATCTGTTGGAAATTACGCCCGCTCTGGGCGGATTGGCCGGCGTCGTCATGGAACTCGACGACTGCGCCTTTCCTCTGTTAGACAACGTCGTCATCACCGATGACCCCAACGTGGCCTTCGATGGCGTGAATTGGGCGCTGCTGGTTGGCTCCAAACCCAGAGGCCAGGGAATGGAACGGGGTGATTTGTTGACAGAAAACGGCCATATTTTTGTTGGCCAGGGGCGCGCCTTGCAACGGGCGGCGGCCGATGTGCGGGTGTTGGTGGTGGGTAATCCGGCCAATACCAACTGCCTCATCGCCATGAACAACGCCAAAGATGTACCGGCGGGCCGCTTTGCCGCCCTGACCCGGCTGGACCAAAACCGCGCATATGCCCAGTTAGCGGCCAAAGCGGGCGTCACCGTCAACGAGGTGAGCAACGTAACCATCTGGGGCAACCACAGCGCCACCCAATACCCGGATGCGGAAAATGCGAAGATTAACGGCCGTCCGGCCATGGAAGTCATCACCCACCACGAATGGCTGCGCGGCGAATTTATCAGCGTGGTGCAAAAACGGGGCGCGGCCATCATCGCCGCCCGTGGCAAATCCTCCGCCCTTTCAGCAGCCAACGCCTCGCTGGACCACGTTCGCAGCTTCGAGCAGAAGACGCCCGAAGGCCATTGGTTCTCCGCCGCTGTGCCCTCCGATGGCAGCTATGGCATAGATGAGGGCCTCATCTTCTCCTTCCCCGTCCAGAGCGACGGGCAAGGAGGCTGGTCCATCGTTCAGGATTTGCCCTGGAGCGATTTTGCCCAAGCCAAGATTCAGGCTACCCTGGAAGAACTGCGCGAAGAGCGCGACATCGTCGCCGAGATGCTTTAGGTAAGGCATTTTCGGAAAAATAAATAAGCCTTCAATCCGAAAATGCCTCAAGCGAATTCCGAAATACATCCAATTTTCACTCCATTATTTCTCGGAATTCGCCTAAGACCCGACAAGTTTCCCCGAATCTGTCAGGTCCTCATGAAAAACAGAGGACATTGGCAACAATGTCCTCTGTTGCTTTAAACCACAAAAAGCCTTGCAACTGCAAGGCTTTTTGTGGAAGAGGAGAAGAGGAGAAAAAAGAGGAAATGTTATAGAAGATGGTTTGTTAGTTAAAAAATTGGGCGGCCTAATGGCTGCTATCTTGCATTGAGCGAATATACTAAACCCGTTGACCGCAAGTTTGCACTTCGTCGGGGCCGCTTTTCGACTGCAATGGCTCTTTCAGTTCGAGTCGGCCGCCTCAATTGATAAAGCAAGTATACCCGCCGCTGTGGGCGGTGGCTGGCTGTCCGCTTACAAATCGTGTGTAAATCCATTTACATTGTGGAATAATTGTCCCGCGGACAAACCTGAGATTAAACATAATGGTGATGCCTATGACTACTTTTGATGAAAGTAAAAAACGTTGGGAAGAAAAACTGGTTCTACCGGTGATCGATCGCTTTCCCGAGCGACGGCCGTCGTTTGCGACCAGTTCCGCTATTCCGGTAGATCGCCTGTATGGTCCGGCAGAGGTAGACGCCGATTATGAGGCCAAACTGGGCTTTCCGGGCGAGTATCCCTTCACTCGTGGCGTGCAATCTACTATGTACCGGGGGCGTTATTGGACTATGCGCCAGTACGCCGGTTTCGCCACGGCCGCCGAATCCAACGAGCGCTACAAATTTTTGCTCAACCAGGGACAGACCGGCCTGTCTGTGGCTTTCGATTTGCCAACCCAGATTGGCTATGATTCAGATGATCCGATGGCCCTGGGCGAGGTAGGTAAAGTAGGCGTCAGCATTCCCAGCCTGGACGACATGGCGATTTTGCTGGATGGCATTCCACTGGACAAGGTGAGCATCAGCATGACCATTAACGCGCCGGCGGCCGTGCTGTTGGCGATGGTCATTGCCATCGGCAAGCGCCAGGGCGTAGCGCCGGACAAGCTGCGCGGCACGATTCAGAACGACATTTTGAAGGAGTATATCGCCCGCGGAACCTATATCTTCCCGCCCCGGCCTTCGATGCGTCTGATCACTAATATTTTTGCGTATTGCAGCCGCGAAGTGCCCCATTGGAACACAATTTCGGTGTCGGGCTATCACATTCGGGAGGCGGGCAGCACGGCCGTGCAAGAAATCGCCTTCACCCTGGCCAACGGCATGACCTACGTCCAGGCGGCCATAGACGCCGGTCTCAACGTAGACAGCTTCGCCGACCAGATTTCCTTTTTCTTCAACGCCCACAACAACTTCCTGGAAGAGGTCGCCAAATTCCGGGCGGCGCGGCGCATGTGGGCCAAAATCATGCGCCAACAATTCAACGCCCAAGACGACAAAAGCTGGCGGCTGCGCTTCCACACACAAACGGCCGGCAGCACCCTTACCGCTCAACAGCCGGAAAACAACGTGGTGCGGGTGGCCTTGCAGGCGTTGGCCGCCGTTTTGGGCGGAACCCAGAGCTTGCATACCAACGGCCGTGACGAAGCCCTCTCCCTGCCCACGCAGGAATCGGTGCAAATCGCCCTGCGCACCCAACAAATCATCGCCTACGAAAGCGGCGTCGCCGACACCATAGACCCCCTGGCCGGTTCCTACTATGTCGAATCCCTGACCGACGAGTTGGAAAAACGCGCCTTTGCCTATATCGAAGCCATCAAAGGCATGGGCGGCGTCCTGGCGGCCATCGAAAACGGCTACATCCAACGCGAGATTCAAGATGCCGCCTACCGCTTTCAGCAAGAGCTAGAAGCCAACACCCAGACTGTCGTCGGCGTTAATCGTTTTGTGCAAAAGGACGAAACCTTGAACATCGAGATGATGAAGTTGGACCCGGCCGTGGAGGCCGCCCAGCGCCAACGCCTGGCCGCTCTGCGCGCCCGGCGCGACAACGACAAAGTGGCAGAACTGCGCGCCCAACTCGCCCAGGCCGCCCAAACCGACGAAAATCTGATGCCCCTGTTTGTGACCTGCGTTGAAAACGACCTGACCCTGGGCGAAATCTGCCACACCCTACGCGGCGTCTGGGGCGAATACCAGCCCAATTTTGAAATGTAATGCGAGGCGGCAGGCGCCACATGTTTCGGATTGCGGATTGCGGAGGCGTGGAAGGCGTCCGTGGTGAATTACAGAAGATATCACGAGTGCTTTACCGGCAATTCCAATTTTGGTAGGGGCGAGACAGGCGGCAAGAGATGTTAGCGAATGGCCGAGACGTTGGCCCGCCTGTCCCGTCCCTACGAGCAGGTTCATCATTGGAATTGCTGGTGGTTTACCCCCAGCACGAATGAAAACCCTGGGAGCGCAGGCGTCTCGCCTGCCGGGGCGGACGGGACGTCCGCGCTCCCATTTTCACAGGAGAACCATGATCAAAAAAGTTGACCATATTGCCGTTGTTGTGCCGGATTTAGATGCGGCGATGAAATTTTGGGTCGAAGCCTTTGGCCTGACATTGGAGCGGGTAGAACACGTGGACCGGGAAGGGGTGGACGTGGCCTTTTTACCCGTAGGCGGCAGCGAGATTGAACTGTTGCAGCCCACTGACCCGGAAAGCGGCGTGGCGCGTTACCTGGAAAAGCGCGGCGCAGGGCTGCACCATCTTTGTTTTGAAGTGGATGACATCGAAGCGACTCTGGCACGCCTGAAAGCGGCCGACATCCCGCTGATTAACGAAACGGCGAACGTTGCCGGAGATGGCAAAAAGTACGCCTTTGTCCATCCCAAAGGGACGGGCGGCGTGTTGGTGGAGTTATACGAATTATGAACCTGGGATTGGAAGGGAAAGCAGCATTGGTCGTCGCGTCGTCTACCGGTTTAGGTCTGGCGGTGGCGCGGCAGTTGGTTCTGGAGGGGGCAAAGGTGGCCCTATGTGGCCGGTCGGCGGAGCGATTGGCTGAGGCGGCGGCTGAATTGCAGGCGTTGGCGGGAGAGGGGGAAACGGCCGTTCTTGCCATTCCCTGTGACGTCACCGACGCTGACCAGATAACCGGTTTGGTAGAACAAACCGCCGCCGCCTTTGGCGGCCTGGACATCCTCATCACCAATGCTGGTGGGCCGCCCGGTGGCACGTTTGACACCACCGACCTGGCCGCCTGGCGCAGCGCCATAGACCTGACGCTGATGAGTGTGGTACATCTGGTGAAGGCCGCGCTGCCCCACCTGCGGCGCAGTTCCGCTCCGGCCATCCTCACCGTCACCAGCGTCTCGGTGAAGCAGCCGATTGCCGGGCTGCTGCTGTCCAACGTGTTGCGCCCCGGTGTGGTCGGCCTGACCAAAAGTCTGGCCCTGGAATTGGCCCCGGAGAACATCCGCGTCAACTCCATCTTGCCCGGCTGGACAGCAACGGATCGCGTCAACCACATCTTTGAATACCGCGCCGCCACCAACGGCACGACGGTGGAAATCGAACGGGCAAAAATCACCCATTCTATTCCGATGGGGCGCATGGCCCGGCCGGAAGAATTTGGCAACGTGGCCGCGTTTTTGGTTTCCCCGGCCGCCAGCTATGTCACCGGGGTGATGATTCAGGTGGACGGCGGCAGTTATGTCGGGCTGTTGTAAGCCGTAAGCTGTTTACGCTTTACAACGCCGCCGCATCCGTGAAAATCCGGGCCCGATTCTTTTAAATTTCTGTGTCCCCCACATCGCTGTGGTGAACTTCTTCCGACTGAGCGCGGATTTCGATGGGGCCAAACAGCTCTGGTTGGCGGGCTTGTGCTTCGCGTTGTTTGATGAGTTCCAGCACAGCCAACAGTGTCACCGAAATTTCGACGCGCGAGCTTTCGGGCGACAACATTTCCTGGAACAAGAAGGGGGTGGGCTGTTTCAGCCGCCAGCGCAGCCGTTTCATCTGCCCTTCGATGGTAATCTGGCGCGGCTGGATGATGGCCACGCTTTCTTCCATGTTTTCGACACGAGAGAGGACATCACGCACGGCCGTTACCAGACTGTTTAGCGTGATGCCGGTCATATCCAGCCGCCCTTCCAATTTGGGCGGCGGGGCCACGCGCAAATAAGCGCGCAAGTTTTGCTCTTCTCGCTGGTGCAGCCAATTGGCCGCCTGCTTAAATTGCTTGTACTGCCGCAGTTGGCGCACCAACGCCTCGGCCGGGTCTTCTTCTTCCTCGGCGCTGCGGTACTGTGCCGGCGTTTGTGGCAGCAGGGCGCGGCTCTTGATCAGCGCCAGACGCGCACCAATCACCAGGAAATCTATCAATTCCTCCAGCCGTTCTTCCTTGAGCTGCTCCACCTGGGCCAGATATTGACCGGTGATTTGCCTGAGGGAAACGGCCGTAATGTCCAATTCCTCTCGCTCAATCAAGTGCAGCAGTAAATCCAGCGGCCCGGCGAAGGCGGGTAGGTCTATCTGGTATTGTTTCATAGTCGTCAATCGTCAATCCTTCGGCAAGCTCAGGATCAATCGTCAACCGTCAATGGGCAGGCCGGCCAGGCGCATGATTTTCAGGGCATTGGTGGTGGGGCAGGGGCCGGGGCGCAGGGTGTAATCGAAGACCATCTGCCCATCGCGCACGTCGTCGCGGAAATGGAAATTATGCACGGCCGTACGCTCTTCGGCTAGTTTTACCAGTTCCAGGTCGTGGGTGGCAATCAGCCCCACGCCGCGCCGCCCGACAACTGCCCGCACAAACGATCGGCTGCCGATGAGCCGCTCTCGGTTGTTGGTCCCCCGGAAAATCTCGTCAATCAAGAAGAACAACGGCCGTTCGTCCTCATCGTCTAATGCCGCCAACAAGCCCTGCAAACGGCGCACCTCGGCATAAAAATAAGAAAACCCATCGGTCACCGAATCGGCGACGCGGATGGAGGTGTAGAGGCGAAACAGCCGCGTCTGGAAGGATTGGGCGGCCACCGGCCCACCGGCGTAGGCCAGTGCCAGATTCACGCCCAAAGCGCGCAAAAACGAACTTTTCCCGGCCATATTGGAGCCGGTAATAATGCCCACATCGCCCAGATGGTTGATGCAAAAATCGTTGCCAACTCGTTCTGCATCGCCAATCAGCGGATGGCCGACGGCCGTTGCCAGCAGCAGCGGCTCGCCCTCAGCCACAACCCGGGGATAAACGGCCTCCGGGTTCAGATAGGCAAAGGTCGCCAGGCTGTTGACCGCTTCCAACTCGAACCAGCGGTCTAACCAACTGGGCAGCCGCTTTTGCAGCGCCGCCCGGCACTGCCCCAACCGGTAGGCCGCGTACAGATCCCAGGGCATGAAGGCGTTCAGCCACAACCAGAGAAAGGGATTCTGGCGCAGCCCGGCCAGAGCCAAGACTTTGGTCACTTCGCGTAGATGGCGCGACGGCCGTTCCACCGGGTCTAAAAATGGGGCGCATAACGCCGTCACCCGCTGCCGCCGTCCATAGCGATAGGTCTCCAAAAAGCCAAACACCAGACCCAGGCGGCGCAAATTGGTTTCCAAAAAATAGGCGTCGGCAAAAAGCGGGGCGGCGTCGCCAAAGCGTGTGGCAAAAATCAGGCCATAGAGCAGCCAGGAGAAGGGCCATAACGCTGGCAGCACGCCAGCCAGATTTAGCGCCAACAAGGTGATGTTGACCAGCGACAGAGCGGCCAAGAGCCATAAAACGGGTCGCAGCGCGGCCGTGTCACGGCCGTTTGCCAGCCAATCCAAAACAGGCTGACCGGCCCATTTTTCGTCGGCAGTGGCCTGGGTGGCTGCCAGACTCAGCCGGTCGCGGAAACGGGGCATGGCCGCCAGTTCGGCCACCAGCGGCTGCCGGGCGGCGATGGTCGCCAACTGCGGGTCGGTTTCCAGCAGCCAGTTTTGCAGGCGGGCGCTGCCTTCCTGCGACACGGCCGTATCCAACAAATGCAGCAGCGACCGCTCGCCCAACAGGTCCAGGTCCAGGGCAAAGGGATGCTCCAGGCGGGGCGGTGTGGGTGGGGCGGGGATGGTGGCCCAATCCAGGGTCATGCGCGCCACATGGGTTTGCTTCAGCCGCCGCCAGATGGTGTGCCGGGCGCTGGCCGCCTCGATGATGCGGTGGGCGCGTACCAGGAGGATAAACGGGATGAGGGCAGCGGCCGTCACGACCGCCCAGGCCCCAATCCCCCAATTGAACAGGGTGAGGACGGAGAGAATGACGGCCGTGAGAAACGCCGCTAACCGCCACCGGGCCAACCGGTCGCTGGCAAGGCGCAGCGCTGCCAGACGGCCGTCCAATCGGGCAATCTGGCGCCCCAGCGCGCTGCATCGAGCTTCTTTAGGCGTCATATTCGTTGTCACCCTGTCTCCCCGTCTCCCCATCTCCTTGTCTCCTTGTCTCCCCATCTCGCTCATTTGCCTAACAAAATGCGCTCCAGCCAGTAGCGCGTCTCTACCGGGCGCAGATATTGGCCGACGTAATGATCGCCCAGCCAAAGTTCAAAATGCAGGTGGGCGTCAGCTTCGGCGCTTTCCAGCGAGGCGGGCGAGCCGGAATTACCCACTGTGCCGAGAAGTTGTCCCTGGGCAATGGGCTGCCCCTCCTGAATGCCGTAGGCGATGCTGTTCAGATGAATATAACGCGACACCAGGCCGCCGGTATGTTCAATCCACACCTGCCGCCCGCGGTAAAAATCCAGCCCGGCTTCCGAGGTATAGCCCAACTGCTGCGATTCTGTCTGCCAGGCGAAAAAATCGGCCGGGAAGGGCGGGGCGTAATCCAGCGTGGCCCGAATCACGGTGCCATCAGCGGCGGCATATACGGGCGAATCGAGCCGCCAGTAAAAGTCTGCGCCCTGATGGACGCCCAGGCGGTAATGGCGCGGCGCGCCGGGCATTTGCAAGTCGCGGGCGGCCAAATTGGGGCCGATGGGCGAAACGAAACCATCAATCCCGGCCAGGAAGTCTGGGTCGTGGGGCTGCGCGCCGCTGAGGGGTGTTCCACCGCCGATGGCCGCCAACTGCTGCGGCTGGTTGGCGAAGTAAAGTCGGTCGCGGCCGGCCAGCAGCAGGTCGCCCTGGGGGGTGAGGCCAATGGCGCTGACGGCCGTTGGCATCTGCCAGAGTTGCAGCAGCCGGCCGGAATCGGCGGCCAACACCAGCAGACGACGGCCGTTTTCATCTAACACGTAGACGGCCGTTTCATCGGCCAATACCTGGCGCGGTTGGTGGATGATGGCGGGTGGGCGAAAACTGGTGACGCTGGCCGTGTCGCGGTACAGGCGCAGGCTGCCGCTCTCAGTATCCATTGCCTGAAGCAGCACGTAGACGCTGCCCCCGCTGGCGACCAGGTCTACGCCCCGTTCTTCGGGCAGCACCCAGAGCGCCTGCTGTGCGCCATTGGCATACAGCAAGACATAATCATAGCTGGTTTCCAGGAGGTAACGGCCGTTGGCCGCCCCATCCAGCGCCACGTAATAATGGCTGGATTTGTCGCTGATCGGCCGGTCGTAGCGGTCCAGCGCCCAGGTTTGGCTGCCCCAATCGCGCCGGTATACATCGCCGGCGCGGTCTAGCGCCAGCAGGCCATCGGGCGCGGCGAACAGGTCCAGCGGCTCCAGCACGGTAACGCCCTCCACCACATCGCCGGGAGCCAGCACAATTTCTGGCGGCGCAGGCTGCGCCAGGTTCAGGGCCAACACGCGCCCGCCATCCAGCAGGTAGGCCACATCTTGCCCCATCCCTACTACCAGAGCCAATGGATGAATGAAGCTGTCGGCGGTGTACTGCCAGAGGCCGGTATTGGTCGGTTCGGGGCGGATGAGTTCGGCGTTGAAGGCGACGGCCGTTTGTCCCAGGTTGTCGTCAGGTGGATTAGCGAAGGTGGGCGGTGGGGGGACGGGCGTGGCGGTGGCGACGGCCGTCGGCGCGGTGGTAGGGGTGGCCGGCGGCGTTAAGGTGGCCGGTGGCGGGTAGGCAGTGGCCGGTGGCGAGTGATGGGTGGCGGTAGGCGGGTAGGCTGTTGGTATCGGGGAGGAGGCGGGTGGCGTGTTGCTGGCGGCGATGGCCGGGCGACAGGCGGTGATGGTTAGCAGCGCCAGCAGCCAGAGCAGCGGACGCAAAGGGTATTGCGGTGTTTGTATCACAGTCGGGATTGTAGACCAGTTTGCTGAATTGACCACAGGGCACAGCCGGCATATCTTACGGCCGTTACCGTGATTAGTATTCAGTATTCAGTAATCAGTGATCAGTTATCATGACCCGTTTCCCGTCGGCGTTACCTCTGCAAAACGCGCACTGAACAGTGAACAGTGAACATTATTAGCTGTCGGTCATCCATCATGTGCCAGACTGATGGCGCCCCACAGCGGCGCGTCGTCGCCGAGGGTGGCCGCAACGATATCGAAGTGGAATTCGGGCAGGGCGGTGGCGACGGCCGTTTGCCGCACCACATCCCACCACAGGTCGCCGGACTTGGTGACGCCGCCGCCCAGGATGAAGCGCTGCGGGTTGATCAAGTTGGCGGCGTGTCCGAGTCCTATACCCAACGCCCATGCCCCGCGCCGCAATATCGCGCGGGCATCGGGCTGGCCTTGCGTGGCCAATTCGGCCACCTGCTGCCCGGTGAGAGGCTCAGTCTGCCTGATAATGCCGCGAGCCGCCAAATCCTGGGCCATGTAGGGGCCGGAAGCCAGCCGTTCGACGCAGCCCCGTTTGCCACAGAGACACTGTGGCCCGGCCGGATCGGCGACGGTGTGGCCGATTTCGCCGGCCAGCCCTTGATGACCGCGCCAGGGACGGCCGTTGAGAATCCAGCCGCCGCCCACGCCAGTGCTGACGGTGACGTACAGCAGGCTGTCCACACCCCGCCCCGCGCCGAAATGATATTCGCCCAGGGCGGCGGTGTTGGCGTCGTTGTCCACGCGGGTGGGCGCGGCGAAGGTCTCTTCGAGGATGGCTTGCAGCGGGGTGTTGGTCCAGCCGGGCACGTGGTGGGAGAGGTAGACTGTGCCGGTCTGATGGTTGACCGGGCCACCAAAACTGACGCCGATAGCGAACGGCCGTTGCCCACTGGACAATTCCCGCCCCAGCCGGATCATCGTCGCAATATCGTAGGCCGCGTCTGCGCCAGGCGGCGAAAGGACGCGCCGCCGCGCTTGCCAGGCCGTCTCGCCCACCGCCAGACGCGCCGCCGATAGTTTTGTGCCGCCAAAATCAAACGCCAGGTAGTAGGGAGCTGTAGGATGGGAGGTCATGGGCAGGTAATCGTTCTTGGGGCGATTTTCCAAATCGCCCTACAACCGCACACCAAACTCGTTCAGACGTTCAACACAAACCGCTCAATGGCTTCGGCGACGCCGCTGTGGTTGTTGTCGGCGGTGACATAATCGGCGACAGCTTTGACGGTGGACTTGGCGTTGCCCATGGCCACACCGACGCCGGCCATTTGCAGCATTTCCAGGTCATTTTCGCCATCGCCAATGGCTAACATGGCCGATGGCGGGATGCCCAGGTCGGCCAGCAGCCGCTGCACGCCGCGCCCTTTAGACGCGCCGGGCGGTAGAATCTCGATGTAACCAGACACCGCCTGGGTGACGACGGCGCGGTCGCCCAGCAGGTCTGTGAGGCGGCGGCGGGTGACGTCGTTGTTTTGTTCGTCGCTGACGAGGAACTTGTTGATGCGCAGCCCGTCTATCTGCGCCAGAAAGGGGCCGATGACCTGGGGTAGGGGTTCGTGGTACTGTTCGTGCAGGCGGTGGCTGTAGGGGTTGTCGTAGGCGGTGAAGATGTTGCTGCCGCAGTAGGCGTGGTGGGCAAGCTGTTGTTGTAGGGCAAAGGTGATGGCTTGCACGGACGTTTCCTGATCCAACCATGTTTCATGGCGCACTGAGCCATCGGCGTTGTGGATGACGAGGCCCTGGGTGAAAACGCCGGGACTGGATATGCCTAGTTGGGGCAGCAGCGCCACGGCCGAACTGCGGGTTTTGCCGGTTGCCAGGATGACCTGGACGTTTTGGGCAACGGCCGTTCGCACCGCCCAGGTGTTACGCGGCGAAACAGTCCCATCATCAGAAAGCAGTGTGCCGTCGAGATCGAGGGCGATTAATTGGATGCGAGGTGACATGTGTGTGGTATCCTTCGAGGTTATTTGTACAACAGAATCCGCTTCCAAGTATAGCAGCCTGTGGGCCAGGTAAAACTTTTCGCACGGACATTGGGCGCACGGACGAGGAATATGAAAAAATGCTGGGAAACGGCCGTGTCCCCTCGCCCCACCTTTTAAAAGAGATTACAATGCGTGATTATGAATTTTAATCGCGCAACCTGGCGTCATTTTGACATCTGGCTGACAGCGGCCGTGCTGCTGATAACCGCCTATGGCATTCTGATGATTCGCAGCGCCGTCACCGGCGCGCCGGCTCTGCAACAACATCCACAGTTGCAGCTTCAATGGGCGGTGATCGGTTTTGTCGTCATGCTCGTTGTAGCGGCTATAGATTACCGTTTCTTCACGTCTTCCCATTGGTACATTTACGGCGCATTTGTGGCTGCGCTGCTGTTTGTCATCGTTGGTGGACAAATTAACAACGACGCTCGTCGCTGGATCAGTCTGGGCTTCATCGAAATTCAGCCGTCTGAGTTTGGGCGTATTTTCCTGGCCATTACCTTTGCCCAATTTCTGGCGAGCCGCCAGCATCTCATGCATCGTTTCTCTAATACTATCCTTACCCTGCTGTACGTCGGTTTGCCAATCAGCCTGATTTTCCTTCAACCAGACTTGGGGATGTCCATTCTATTCCTGGTTGTCTGGTTTGTGATGATCTGGTTGGCCGGTTTGCCACTGTCCCACTTTTTGATTTTGGCAGCTCTAGGCATCTCGGCGGCGGTTGTTATCTATCCCAACCTGGCTGCTTATCAGCAAGATCGTATCACCACTTTCTTGAACCCAGAAGCGGCCGATCCTGAATCTGTCTTTAACGTGGACCAGGCAGAGGTGAGTGTGGGTACGGGTGGGCTGTTTGGCAAGGGCTATATGCAGGGTACACAGAGTCAGCTTGGTTTCTTGCGCGTGCAGCACACCGACTTTATTTTCTCTATGCTTACGGAAGAAATGGGCTTAATGTTTGGCGCGCTGCCTGTTTTGTTTGTGATGGGCTTTATTTTGCTGCGTATTCTGCGCGTCTCGCAGCTAACGCCTGACCCGGCCGGAAAGTATCTAACGGCCGGTATCGCGGCCATCCTCTTTTTCCAAACAGTGGTAAGCGTGGGTATGAATGTGCGCATTTTGCCCGTCACCGGTCTGACCCTGCCATTTGTTAGTTATGGCGGCAGCTCTTTGGTCACGTTGTTTATCGCCATTGGGATGGTGCAGTCTGTCCTGATGCGCCATCGTAAGCAGGATTTTGGATAGTGTCCAGTGTTCAGTATTCAGTATTCAGTGACCAGTACACTGTACACTGAACACTGAACACTGTATACTCCCCCCCTCTTAAAATTCCAAAAGGTGATTGTTTTCATATGAGCGTTCGTTTACGTTTTGCCCCTAGTCCGACGGGGTATTTGCACATCGGCGGCGCACGCACCGCTCTGTTTGGTTGGCTGTTTGCCCGGCGTTTTGGCGGGCAGTTCGTATTGCGCATTGAAGACACGGATGAAAAGAGAGAAGTCGCCGGCGCGGCGGCAAACATTATGGCTTCTATGCGTTGGTTGGGCATTACCTGGGATGAAGGCCCAGACGTGGGTGGCCCTTATGGCCCTTATGTGCAAACCGAGCGGGCCGCGCTTTACCAGGAATGGGCGCATTGGCTGGTGGATAATGGTTACGCCTACAAATGTTTTGCCACCCCCGAAGAGCTGGAAGAGATGCGCGTGGTACTTCAGGCCAAAGGGGACATGTCTGGCTATGACCGGCGCTACCGCGATTATCCGGCGGACAAGGCAGCGGAACTGGTAGCGCAGGGCAAGCCTTATGTCATCCGCTTCAAAATGCCGCTGGATGGCGTGACGGTGGTGGAAGACATGATTCGCGGCCCGGTGACGTTTGAAAACAGCCAACTGACTGATTATGTGCTGCTCAAATCCAGCGGTCTGCCGACCTATCATCTGGCGCATGTGGTTGATGACCATTTTATGAAGATCAGCCATATCACGCGCGGGGATGAGTGGTTGAGTACCGCACCGCTGCATTTTCAGTTGTGGCAGGCGTTTGGTTGGGAACGGCCGTATTACGCCCATATGCCCGTCATCCTCAACCCTAGTGGTAAGGGCAAACTGAGCAAACGCAGCCAATCCTTTCAGGATGGGCAGTGGCAGGTGTTGGTCCGCGTGGAAGAATTTGAAGAGCAAGGTTACCTGCCACAAGCGGTCAACAATTTTTTGATCAACGTGGGTTGGTCGTCGGGCGACGACCAGGAAATTTTTACGGTGGAAGACATTGTGCCGCGCTTTGATTTGCAGGATGTAAACGCCGCGCCGACCAGCCTGCCTTATGCCAAATTGGATTGGATCAACGGCCAGCACATTCAGCAAATGGACCCATTGGACCTGGTGAAAGCCATCAAACCATTTCTGGAGGCGGCCGGTTATGAGGTCAATGTGGCAGCCCTGCTGGCGGTGGTTCCGGCGATGCGCGTGCGCCTGAAGCGCCTGACGGAGGCGGTGGATTTGCTGCATTTCCTCTTTGCCGACGATGAGCCACTGGTATTAACGGTGGCTGATTTGACCCATAATCAACTGCCCTTGGCAGCGGCCGTGCAGGGATATGAACAGGTGCGGGAATTTGTGCGGCAAACGGCCGTCTACGACCTGGAAACCATCAGCGCCGCCATCACCCAGATTGGTGAACGTGTGACGACCACCGGCAAAGCCGGGCCGTTCCTGGGCAAGCTGCGGTTGGCGATTACCGGGCAGCAGGTGTCGCCGCCGGTGTTTGAGTCTATGTTGGCGTTGGGGCGGGCGCGCACGGCCGTGCGGTTGGACGAGGCGCTGCAAATCCTGATGGCTGACACATCTGGTTAAAACGCATTTGCCGGGCATTGTACCTTTTGGTACAATGCAGCCCATTCTTTGAGGGATAGTTTAACGGTAAAACAGCGGACTCTGACTCCGTCGTTCCTGGTTCGAATCCAGGTCCCTCAGCTCAGGCCAAAGACTCGCTTATGCGAGTCTTTTTTGTTATCACTCAAAAGCAGGTATTGCGTTTTACGAGGCAAATGATGGATTGTCGGCGTGGCTGCGGGGCGTGTTGTATTGCTATCTCCATATCGTCACCCATTCCTGGTATGCCCGGCGGCAAACCGGCCGGTGTACGCTGCGTCAATCTGTCCGCCGACAACGAGTGTACTATTCACGGCCAGGCCAATTACCCTGAAGTTTGCCGTCGGTTAAGGCCCGACCCGGAGATGTGCGGCGCAACATTTGCCGAGGCGATGATTTACCTGACCCAACTGGAAATTCTGACAATGCCGGCCACAAAAATTGCCTGACCAATTTCTATGTTCTTGTCACACAGCTTTGTATAATCATTGCAATCACTTGGTGGAATTTGATGGAGGATGGATGACAAAGAAGGTTTTTGACAAAGAAGTGCAAAAAAATCGTCAGGCCAAAGGTTTTAGCGGCAGCGGGAAGAAGAGTGGCAAACAGGCCAAACCCAAGGCGGGCGATGAATCCGTTGGCGCGAAGGTGCGCGGTTTCTGGCAGCGATTGTTTAAATAGACGGCCGTCTAGTCCCGGTTTTTTGGCCACAAAGGGCGCAAAAAACGCAAATAAACTTTGCGCTTTTTGCGCCCTTTGTGTTTAGTCCAGCTTCTCCGTTCAGGCGGTCGCCGTCACAAATTCCCGCCCATCCCGATGACAAATCAACTGAATCACGTTGCGCCCAGACATGGCGACGATGGGCACGCTGCCGCCTGGCTCCACCCACTGCCCGGCCATGTAAAAACCCTCCAGGTTGGGCAGCGTTTTGCTCATGCCTTTCACCATCATCATCATCGTTTTGTCGGTGAGCAGCCAGCCGCAGGTGGAGCCGAGCCAGTTGCCGGTGTAGCGTTCGTAGCTGAGGGGGGTCGCCACGTCTTTCATCTCAATGTCGGCGCGGATGCCTGGATATTTGGTTTCCAGAAAGTCAATCAAAATGTCGGCTACCTGAAGCTGCTCGGTGTCGTAGAGGCGACGGCCGTATATGCGCTGCCAATACCCATGATTGCTCTCCAGGGTCAGGTGGATGACAGATTTGCCCGCCGGGGCCAGGCTGGGGTCGAAGCAAAAATGTTTCACGGCTACGGCCGTGCGCTCTTCGCCGGCGATCAGCAGCGGTTTGTCCAGCAGGTAGGTCGTCCAATGGGGCAGCGCCGATAGGTCGCGGTTGACGCCCAGGGCGACCAGGATTTGCGAATGGATGGGTAAACGGCCGTCGTATAATTTGCGCACCTTGGGCGTCACAAACTCGTCGCCCAGCATGTCGAACAGCGTGCCCCGCCCATCGGCGGCGGAGATCACATAATCGGCCTGGTGGATTTCATCGTTGTACAGACGCACACCTGTGGCACGGCCGTTTTCCACCAAAATCTTCTCCACCTGCGCCTTGTAGCGAATCTCGCCGCCCATCGCCAAATAACGCCGCTCGATGGCCTGGGCAAAGGCCAGCGAGCCGCCCGCCGGGAAACCGGCGTTGCCCGTGGCCATATACGCCAGCACCGACATGCCCACCATCACTGGAATATCCGCCCAACCAAACATCAGCGGGAAAGCGCAGCGCAGCAGGGGGTCCTGAAATTTGGCGGCAAATTCCTGCGCCGAGGTCATGCCCCATTTTGCCAATGGCACAGCATAGGGCACGATTTTGCGGTTAAATTCCAGCCAGTCGGCCGGGTTCATCAGTTGGCGCGGCTTTTTCTGCATCAAAGCCATGTCGAACTGCTGAAACTGCCGCACGCCGGCGCAAAAGGCTTCGATCAGGTCGGCGTCGGCCGGCGAGAGCGCCTTCATGTGGGCTTCCAGGCGGTCGGGGTCGGCGTAAGCGGTGAAAGCACGGCCGTTTCCGTCCACTATGGTCATAAACTCGTCATGGTTGATCATCGGCCGGCCCTGAATCGCGCCCAATTCTTCCCATACGCGGTAAAACGGCTGCCCCGGCGCGGAGCCAAAGAGGTAATGGATGCAGCCATCTACGGTATACCCTTTGCGTTCCCAGGCGGTACACAAACCACCAGGAATCTCGTGCAGTTCAAAAATCTGCGAACGATAGCCGTTCATCTGGGCGTAACATCCGGCAGCCAGCCCGGCCACGCCGGCGCCAATGATGATGATTGTCTTTTCCACGTCATTGTCCTCCATTGATAAAGCCGCCTATGGCAGAAGGTATTATCGTTGATTGAGGGCTGGGGGGAAACGGCCGTTTATCATTCACATGTGCGCCAATTGTCACTGTTTGGGGAGTTTATACAAAGGGACAAAGAGGTGAAGAACTGATCAACCGGCTCAAATGCGATAGAATCCGGGCATGTCATCACATTGCCGCCGACTCAGCCTATGACTCTCTGGCCCTTTGCCCTCATTTTGCTTTCTACCTTCACCCATGCCTGGTGGAACTTTCTCGCCAAACGCGCCGACCAGAAAGACATCTTTTTTGGCCTCAGCAAAATTGCCGAAGTCGTCGTGTTTGTTTTGCCGTTTGGCTGGATTGTGGCGCGCAATGGCTTCGCTCCCCCCGGCTACCACGGGCGCATCTGGCTGTATATCCTGGTGGCCGCCGGGCTTATTTTTGCCTACTACATTTTTTTGGCCCAGGCATACAAGAGGGTGGATTTGTCCGTCGCCTACCCTGTCGCTCGCTCCAGCGTCTTGTTTTTGCCCTTTCTGGCCTACTTTTTTCTGGGGGAGACGATTGACGTGGTAGGGGCAACGGCCGTTGCTCTGGTAGTTGTTGGCGTGCTGGTCATCCAACTAAAATCCTTTCACCGCGACGACGTAGGCCGTCTGCTCGGCCAAATGCGCCAGCCGGGCATCGTGTTTGCCCTGCTGACGGCGCTGACGGTGGCCGGGTATACCTTGTGGGACAAAACGGCCGTGTCCCATTTCCACCCGTTTGTGTATTACTACAGCTATACGGCCGTGTCCTGCCTGCTTTACCTGGTCCTGCTGAGCCGTTTCCCTCGCCCCCAAATCCGCCAGGAGTGGCAGCGCCACGGGCGCGCCATCGTCCTGGTTGCCATCCTGGACGTGCTGACCTATGTGATGGTGTTGTACGCCCTCACTGTTAGCAAAGCCACCTACGCGGGCACATTGCGCCAGTTTAGTCTGGTAGTGGCCGTTTTTCTCGGTTGGCGCTTTTTAGGTGAACCATTACCGCCACCCAAACTCGTCGGCGTTGCCCTGCTCATCAGCGGCGCCGTCCTCACCCTGCTCGCCCGCTAGAAAACCGCAACCTGGGTTACAATGGTTCTATCTGGGTTACGGGGTAAATCATGCTACAAGTTGAAGATTTTGTTCGCGCACGACTGTACGAAAATGAATAAGCGGTTATTCAGGTTGCGTTGCGTCACCTGCTCTGTACCCGCCCGGAATTGCGCATCCAATTGGCAATCTACGGTTATCAGCACGAAGTGCCTTTATTGACCAGAGTGGTTAGTGATTCACGTTCTTCAATTGTTAAAGTAACTCGGTATATCTTTGCTGGCATCTCTTCCTCTTTTTTGTTTTCGAAAAGAATGCCTCTTTTTTCGTCAATCGTCAAAGTTTATTTGATGGACTACTATGGCCTGATAGCGTTTATCTGGTCCTGTGCGGATTCTGGATCCAGCGTCAGGATAGAACCGCCGCCGGGGTAGAGCAGCAGGTTGTCACCCACGGCCGTTACCCAGCCATCCCCCCATCCTCCAGACCGTGTGCCGCCGGTGAAGATGTGCGTCAGCACGGCCGTTTCCGCATCCACCGCATACACTTTCAACTCGCCATTGCCGCCCCGCGCCGCCAGATATGCGCTGCTGTTGGTGGTCAGCAGCGTTACCTGGCTGGCCGACAGCCCGGCGAAGGAGCGCTGCCAACGTAGGGATCCATTGCCATCCAGGGCGATGAGGCGTTGGTCGAAGGGGTCGGAATGGGCCAGCAGCAGGCCGCCGTCCGGCAGGGCAGCGGCCGTGCTGCGCCGCAGTTGGGCCGGATGCAGCGCCATCACCAGTTCGGCTGCGCTCCCTTCCGCCAGCCGATACAGCCCATTGGCAGATACCAACCAGGGAACGCCTGCCGCAACCAGTGGATAGCCGCTAAACGGGGCGATTTTTTGCGGTGGATGTGCGCCAGTGATGGCCCAGAGCGCCTCATCGCTGCCGGTGGTAGAGAGGAGCAAGGCGTCGTCGGTGGCGGCCCAGGCCAACGGCCGTGCGCCCTCATCCGTCGTCCATTGCACTGCGCCATCAGCCAGCCCCCACAGCCGCGTGCCCAGCCCGGCGACCAGGCCACCGCCAGGCAGCGGCCACAATGTCAGCGCGCCATTGACGCCTAAATCTACGCGCCACATTGGTTCCGCCGTGCCATTGAGCCAGCCGAAGGCGCGCACCTGACCTTCCCGGTCGGCCACAATCAGCACCTCGCCGGACAATACGGCGCTGTACACGGCTTCGCCGTCCAGACGGAGGGGCTGCCAACGGCCGTCAGCCAATCCTACCGCTGTTACCTGTTCGCCTTCGCGTAGCAGGAAGGTTGCCGCGTCGGGCTGCCCGATGGGATCCACACTGTTGGGGAGAAACGGCCGTAACCACAGCACGCCCGGCGCGCCAGCCATGCGCTGGTTCCAGATGGTTTGTGACGGCGGCAGCCAACCAGCGGTGGTCGGGTCTTCGGGCCAATAGCCTGGCCCGGGCGTATAGGGCATGTGGGTGCGAACCTCAAAATGCAGGTGGGGCGAGGAGCGCGGCCGACCGATATTGCCGACGGTTTGGCCGCGCTGGATGCAGTCGCCTGGCTCTAGCAGCACCGAAGGCGGGTCGAGGTGGCCGTAGAAGGAGTAAAAGGAACGGCCGTCGGCCAGCACATGCTCGATGATGACCACCCCTTTGTCGCGGTTCCACCCTTCTGACTCGGCATACATCACCCGGCCGTGACCGATGTTGTAGACCGGATGCCCAAAGTTAGACAAACCGCCCGGCGCACCCCAATCTTCCCCGGCGTGGTATTTGCCGTAACGGTCGCGGAAGACGCCAAAGTCGCCGCCGCCGCGGCTGACGTTGGCGGCGTCTGGTGGGTCTATGGGGAAGTCCAGAATGTCCACAACGCCGCAGGCGGCGGCGCGTTGGGGGGGAGGCAGATTGGCTAATTGGGCGGCGCGCGGATTGCCGTTGAGGCTGAGGGGAACGGCCGTCGCGGTTGCCGTTGCCGTGGGGCTGGGCGATGGCGTCGGAGAGGGAACCGGTGTCTGGCTGGCGGTGGGCGGCGGCGTTGGCGAGGCGGTTGGCAGTGGTGTGGCAGTCAGGGTGAAGGCAGCCTTTGGCGATGGCTGCTGCGCCAGGGGTGCGAGTGATGGGTCGGTTTGTCGGCAGCCGGTCATCAGGAAAAGGAGGCAAAGGGGGACGGCCGTTAATGATTTTTGCCAAAAGTTCAAGCATTTTCTCCAGGTTCTGATTTCATAGCCGTTATTTTACGGAAAGAAACCAGCCCTGGCTATCCATGTTTACAGCTTTCTAAAGAAAAATCACCCCGGAACACGACGTTCCGGGGTGATGAGTAAGCTATTCGCAACCAACAACTAACAGCTAACAACTCTACGCATTGGAGGAAGATGCTGTGTTCGCCGGGGCAGATGTGTCGGGCGTTGTGCTGCTGCCAGGGTTGCAGTCGCCGGCGCCGAAGCCGCGCATACCGCCGTGCCCGCCGTTGCCACGGCCACCGCCCAACCCATCCAGACCAAAACCACGGCCGCTGCTCAGCGCGTCTGCCTGTTCCTGGGTGATGAGGCCATCGGCGATGGCTTGTTGGAGGGCGGCCTGGTGGGCTGCTTGTACGGCCGTTATCAACTCAGCCTGGGTCAAGCCGGCGGCGTCCACCAGGTCTTGCACGGTGCGCGCTTCTCTGGCTGCCTGGAATTCTTCCACCGTCACGCCCAAGATTTCGGCCATTATAGCGTCCTGATCAGTGGCGTCTTTGAGTGTTTGCGCGGCCGTTATCAGGTCCAACTGCTCTTGGGTGATGAGTCCTTCGTCCAGCGCCTGCTGTCGGGCGGCGGCGCGGGCCGCTTCTTGCGCGGCGTTTAGCGCTTCGACCGAGATGCCCAACGCTTCGGCCAGGTAGGTGGCATGATCCGCGCTGCCCAACCCGTAACCGCGTCCGCCAAAGCCAAAGCCGTCGTGGCGGCCAAACTCACCATTCAACATCGCGTCTGCCTGGTCTTGGGTTAACAAGCCATCAGCGACGGCCTGGGCGATGATGGCGGCGTGGGCGGTTTGTTTGGCGGTCTGTAATTCGTCCGTGGTAATGCCCAGAGCTTCGGCTAAGAGAGCATCGTTGTCTACAGCCAGACCGCTGCGATTACCTGGGCCATGGGAGCCACCGAAACGGCCGTTGCCGCGCAGCGAAAAACCGGGCATTGAAAGACCGGGCACTGTGTCTTGTTGAATGCTGTCGCCGGATGTGTCTGGCGCAGCCGTTCCTTCGTCCGTTGTTTGGGCAAAGGCGGCGTAGCCACCAAACACCAGGCCCAGGGCAACGATCCCACCTAAAAACATATACATTAGACTTTTGATCATGTTGAATCTCCTTGTACGGTTTAGAATTGCGCCCCTCAGGGCGGAGGCCAGCCATTGGCCTCGGTTGTTCATACTCACTACGATAGCGGACAATTGTAAAGAAAAGGTAAAGGTGGGATTGAGATTTTGTATAGCAGGCATGAGAGGCAGCTAAGTGGATGGCGTGCAGAGTCCAGGTTGCTCGGTTATAATCCTGCGGGTTGGGCGAGACGGCCGTTGTCCGTCACTAAAACACCGAACACCGAACAACTCGCCCGATACAATTCACAGACAGCAACGGAAGCAAACCATGAGTGAAGAGATAAGCAGTTCCAACTTTATTACCAATATAATTGATGAACATATGGCGAACGGCCGTTTTAACGGCCGTGTCCAAACCCGTTTCCCACCTGAACCCAATGGCTACCTGCACATCGGTCATGCCAAGTCTATCTTGCTCAATTACGGTATTGCCCGCGCCTACAACGGCAAATTCAACTTCCGCTTCGACGACACCAACCCGCTGAAAGAAGAGCAAGAATTTATAGACGCCATCACCGACGATGTGCGCTGGCTGGGCGCGGATTGGGAAGACCGGCTGTTTTACGCCTCCGATTACTTCGAGCAGCTTTACCAATGGGCCATCCAACTGATTAAAGACGGCAAAGCCTATGTGGATGACCTGACGGCCGAAGAAATCCGCCAATATCGCGGCACGCTGACAGAGCCAGGCAAAAACAGCCCCTACCGCGACCGTCCCATCGCTGAAAACCTGGACCTGTTTGAGCGCATGAAAAAGGGGGAATTCCCCGATGGCTCCCGCGTCTTACGCGCCAAAATAGATATGGCTTCGCCCAACATCAACTTCCGCGACCCGGTGATGTACCGCATTTTGCACGCCGAACACCCGCGCACCGGCAGCGAATGGTGCATCTACCCCATGTACGATTGGGCGCACGGCCAATCCGACTCGATCGAAGGCATTACCCATTCGATTTGCACGTTGGAATTTGAGGACCACCGGCCCTTGTATGACTGGTTCATTGAAAACCTGGGCATCCACGCGCCGCAGCAAATCGAATTTGCCCGCCTGAACCTGACGTACACCGTG